>PWKN01000216.1 GCA_003559735.1 Bacteroidales bacterium
CAGCCACAGCGGAGCTACCAGTACCTGACACTCCCTGTTTCGACCACCGAACGTTTATTGAGTGCCTGGATCATTACAGCCGTAGTTTTTCCGCTGGTTTCGATCCTTATGATGGCGGTCATTGTCCTGGCAGCCAATCTCATCATGACCCTTGCCCTTGATGTTGCACCTTTCAGAAGCGTATTTACCCAGGGGAGCTGGACATCCATAAAGGTTTATATGGTTACCCAGTCGGTTTTTCTTTTTGGTGCTGCATATTTCAGGAAAAACAACTTTTTGAAGACAGTCCTGGCCTTGTTTGTATTGTCTGTAATCGTGCAGATCACAGTCGCAGTGACCGGCTGGGCATTGTTTTCCTCGTACGGGGGGGAGTACGGGGGGGAGTTCGGTGGACTGACAATCGGACCGGAAAACATGTCCCGCCAGTTGGAAACATTGTTCACATCCTATATTCCGGCAACGGCAAGGATCATATTCTGGTACATAATGATTCCCTTTTTCATGGTGGTAACATGGTTTAGCATAAAAGAAAGGCAGGTATAATCATGGAATTTACTGATAATCAAGCGATCTATTTACAAATAGCAGACTATATTTGTGATCGCATTTTAAAGAAACAATGGGCGGAAGAAGAAAAGATCCCTTCCATTCGCGATACGGCCGTCAAGGCTGAGGTAAACCCCAATACGGTTTTACGTACGTATAATTTTTTGCAGGAAAAAGGCATCATATATAACAAGAGAGGCATCGGTTATTTTGTGGCAAAAGATGGTCATGCCCGGACCCTGCGATTTAAAAAAGAGAGTTTTGTCAATGATGAACTACCAAGGGTGTTTCACACCATGGACGTGCTGAAGATGCGTACATCCGATATTGAACGCTACTATACAAAATACAGGGAAGAAACAGTCAATGAATAAAGTAATGAACACGTGAACCGGGTCATGATCGCAAGTAACGAGCAGGGAAGTGTTTATTCCATGGCGCGTTTCATGTGCATTTATAAAAAAATATAAACAGAAACAGATGAAAACAACAAACACCATCTTACTTGTCGCATTCGTGGTTCTGATCGTCGCGATCATATCACTCATGGTTTACCTTCGTGCCAGCATATCTTTCGATGTGGTTGAAGGGAGTGGAAACGTGATCAGGAAAGAAGTGGAAACCAGGGATTTTCAGAACCTGGTATTGCGCGGCCGGCTGCACGCATACCTTTCACCAGACACAACAGACAGGATCATCATCGAAGCGGATGACAATCTGGTTGACCTGGTTGTTCGCGACTACAGCAACGGCACGTTGACAGTTTATCTTGATCAACCAATAAGCAAAGGTTCGGTAATGAACATCTATGTTCATGCAATGGATCTAAATTCATTGCATTTATCGGCAGGTTCGGTTGCGCATACCGAGAAGCCCCTTACAGGAAAAAATTTCGAACATATTTTACAGGCAGGCGCAAAAAGTACATTACATTTGCACTACGAAAAAATGGATTTAAAGGCCCATGCCGGGGCGGTTACCAATCTTGAGGGAATGGTTGACACATTCCGGGTAGTAAGTGCAGCCGGTGCCGTCGTCGATGCACACGGACTACGTGTGAACATTTGTGATATTGAAGCGAAGGCTGGTTCGGTCAATAACCTGTATGTAACAGGAGCATTGCATGGCTCAGCCAGTCATGGGGCCGTGATCCATTATGGTGGCAATCCACCGGATATACAAATTGACACAAACAGGGGAGGTCATATAGAGAGCCGATCCAGGTAAAAATCTGCAGATGCTGCTGTATATCAGCAAATAATGCTGCCTGCGGTTGTTTACCCGTCGGGTGCCAGAACAATAACAAAAAAATGATGGCCGGGTGTTTTAAAAAGTTACTGAAGCAGGTGTGCAGATGTGCAGGGGTTACCCTGACAAAAAATATGTTGTACGACAAATACACCTTAAGCGTGATGAAAAAGGTGTTGACAACATCATCCAATTGCATTGATATTGGCAGTCACGATGGCGAAATGCTCAAAACCATGTTGCTATTTGCGCCCGGCGGACGACATTATGCATTTGAGCCCATACCTGATTATTACCAGTCACTAAAAGAACGATACGGCAACCAGGCCACTGTGTTGCCGTATGCTTTATCCGACAGGGACGGTGTAACCAGCTTTCAATACATCCGCAACGCGCCTGCCTATAGTGGTTTTAAACAAAGAAAATACAGGATAAATCCTGACATACAGGAAATTAAGGTAGAAACCAGGCAGCTCGACAGCATAATCCCGGAAGACATTAAGGTCGATTTCATAAAGATTGACGTGGAAGGCGCAGAACACCTTGTACTTAAAGGCAGTAAAAAAACAATCCAACGTTGTCGGCCGATTATTATATTCGAATTCGGACTTGGTGCATCAGATTATTACCAGACGAGCTCTTCAGAACTGTACCATTTTCTGGTGAACGAAACCGGCTTGCGCATATCGTTGTTGCAGGGGTTTTTGCGAGACAATGGTGTATTATCTGCCAGCGAATTCCAGGCAATCTACCAGGAAAACAAAGAGTATTATTTCATTGCCCATCCATAA
>PWKN01000143.1 GCA_003559735.1 Bacteroidales bacterium
CGCTTGTCTGGAGATCTTCACGGAAGAATTCCTGGTACGCAATCAGCAAGTATGGCGCTGAGCGTGAGGTTTGGCGTGCATCAGAGGAAGGCTTGCCTGTGGTGATCGCGAATCCCTCAGTGGTGATCGGTCCCGGCGATCCGGTCCGGTCAAGTGCCCAGCTATACCAGTCGGTAAAGAACGGAATGAAATTCTATACATCTGGTGTTACCGGCTTTGTAGACGCGCGCGATGTGGCAACGGCCATGGTAAACCTTACAGAGAGCGACATCGTTAACGAGCGGTATATCCTGAGCAGCGAGGACTTGTCTTACAGGGAACTTTTTTCACTTTTTGCCCATTATTCGGGGTCTAAGCCGCCAAAGTACCGTGTCGGACGTGTGTTGACAGAGGTTGCATGGCGGCTCGAAAAGACGCGCAGTTTTATGACGGGCCAGAAGCCCCTGCTGTCGAAAGAGACAGCACGCAATGCCAACATCAAACGGTATTTTTCCAATGATAAGGTAAAAAAGGCCATTGGCATTACATTCAGGCCGGTTAAGGAGGCTGCAGAAAACACGTCGCGGTTTTTTCAGAAATTTCCTGTTTATCTTTCGCCCGACTTCCGGATGCCTTCCTGATAGGGATGTGCGGTGCGTCCATATGATCATCGGCGTATGCTTACAGCACGCCGCCTGATGTGTTTTTGTGAGATTACGAACAATAAGAAGAGGATGGAGAGGAACAGGGAGATCTTTCCAATGTAGTTGCCCGTGCGGGCATAAAAAGTCATTGTGTGGTTTTTGTTGAGGATTGTTGAAATGGCATCGGCTTCCCACCATTGGGTCTGACTGATGATCTCACCTTTTTGTCCGATGAACGCCGATATGCCGGTGCTGGCCGACCGTGCAATGCTCCGACGCATTTCAATGGCCCGCAGCCTGGCATATTGCAAATGTTGCCGGTAGCCTGGTGTGTCGCGCCACCAGCCGTCGTTGGTTATGATGAACAACAGCTCAGCCCCGTTTTGCAGGTAGGCGGCCATAAAGTCGCCATAAATGGATTCATAACATACGGCGGGCGCCAGGCGGATGCCATCATCTCCAGTCACAAAAACCGATCGCTCTTCCTGGGTTCCCAGGCTGCCTGCGATGCCGCCAAAACGGTCTACCAGGCGCCCAAGGGGTTTCAAAGCATTAAAATAGGGCATTCTTTCAATGCCGGGTACCAGCTTTGATTTGTGATAATACTGTATGTCGCGGCCGTGCTCTATCATGATGGCCGAATTATAAACATCATAATACCTGCCCGAATCTCTCCAGGGCTGTGCCGTAGCCGGAATTTCTTCATCAGCTGCATACAACCTGTAAGTGAAACTGCCCAGCACCCAGGTGACCCCGGGGTGTAGGGCAAGATGCTGGCGCAACCGCTGAACCGTATGATGCCGTTCGGCTTCGTGCATCCATATGCCTTGCGGATTGGCACCTTCAGGGGCAACAACAAAGCGTGTATTTGGGGTGATCTCTTTATCTGCCAATGCGATCATGTGATCAATGTGTTGTTCGAGCTCTTCCTGGGTGCGCACCGGTTCGTAAGGGTCTTTTGAAGGCTGAATGACCACCACTTCAACGGGGTGTGCCGCTTCGTCATATGCGATCCACTGACGGAAAGAGTAAATGGCAGGAACGATGAATATGACAAGGGCGGCAAGGGCTCCGGACATGGCCTTTTTATGGAGGGGAGCTGCTTTGAAGTAATTGCTGATGGCTGTAAACAGCAACAGGTTAATAATGAGGATCCATAAAGAACCCCCGGGTGATCCGGTTACCTGGTACCACTGTACCCAGGCCGGATAGGATGCGAACACATTCCCCAGGTCGAGCCAGCTCCAGCTGAGTTCCCATCGGCCATGCAGGAATTCAAAGGCCAGCCATAGAAAAACGACAGACAGCTGACCTTGTGTGCCTGGCATTGTGCGGCGGCCAATATGCATCAGCCACCAGGGGATGGCCATAAACAGTGAATTCAGTAAAACCGCTACGATCATGCCCGGAACGGTGGCATACAATATCCACCAGGTGGTAAACACGTTGAAGAGGAAAAATGACAGCCAGCAATAGAAAAAGAATGTGGCTCCACGGATCTCCCTGCGCAGAATAAACACCTGGTCTTCAACCCAGAAAAGCGGAATAAAAGCAAAGAATGCAAGGAAAGGAAAGCCCCTTGCCGGCCAGCTGAGGGCAAGCAGTACACCTGTAACCAGGCTGGTCAGCAATAAAAGGTGGCGATGTTTCATCAGATTTGTCAGGACAAAGATATGCTTCTGCAGATTAATAACAAAAAATAAGCCCGACCTCCGACAAGGAACTTCCAGCTTGCTTCAGCAACTGGAAGCTTCCGACCTCCCCCTTCGGAAGCTGGAAGTCCCTTCGGGAGCTTCCAGTTCCTCCTCCGGAACTTCCAGCTTGCTTTAGCAACTGGAAGCTTCCGACCTCCCCCTTCGGAAGCTGGAAGTCCCTCCGGGAGCTTCCAGTTCCTGCGACAAGGAACTTCCAGCTTGCTTCAGCAACTGGAAGCTTCCGACCAC
>PWKN01000250.1 GCA_003559735.1 Bacteroidales bacterium
AGTTAATTGCCAGGGGCAGGGAGACGTTGTTTGGACGCGACCACGGTTTTGACGGCATCAGTGACCATCAGACGTTCAAACAGCAGGTACCCGTGCGCGACTATGAAGGGATCCGGACATACATCGATAAGATCCGCGATGGGATGGAAGATGTGTTGTGGCCCGGCACGCCCATGTATTTTTCAAAAACATCGGGTACCACATCGGGTGCAAAGTACATTCCCATCACCAAAGAATCAATGCCTCATCACATCCTTTCTGCACGGCATGCCCTGTTGATGTATATGATAAAAACCGGTCGCACCGCGTTCCTCAGGGGAAAGATGATCTTTATTTCCGGGAGTCCGGCACTCGACACATCCGGCGTGATACCTGCCGGACGATTATCCGGGATCTCTCACCGTCATGTGCCCTCCTACCTTCGCCACCGTCGTCTGCCGTCGTATGATGTGAACTGCATTGAGGATTGGGAAGAAAAGCTTGATGCTATCGTTGCAGAGTCAACCGGCAAGAACCTCAGCCTGATAAGCGGGATCCCCCCCTGGGTGGAGATGTTTTTTGAACGATTGCTCGATCGCACCGGAAAATCAAATGTGGCAGAGCTCTTTCCCGGTTTTTCCCTCTTTGTTTACGGAGGGGTAAACTTTCAGCCCTACCAAAAGAAGTTCAGCCAGCTGATGGGGAAGGATGTGCCTTCATTGGAGACTTTTCCCGCGTCGGAGGGATTCATTGGTTTCCAGGATGAATGGCCGTCCGAAGGACTGTTGCTGATCCCTGACGGCGGCATATTTTATGAATTTATTCCGGCAGATCAGTTTCATGACGAAGATCCTCCGCGACTGCCACTTGCACATGTTGAAGCAGGCGTAAACTATGTCATGATACTGAATACAAATGCCGGCCTGTGGGGATACAACCTGGGCGATACGGTTAAGTTCGTGTCTGTCAGTCCATACAGGTTTGTCTCTACTGGCCGTCTCGGCCATTTTACCTCTGCTTTTGGCGAACACGTGATTGCACGCGAAGCAGAAGAGGCCATTACCGAAGCAGCAAAAAAGACCAATGCCGTAGTCGGTGAGTTCACCCTTGCGCCACTGGTTGATAATCCAAACGGATTGCCCTGTCACCAGTGGTTTGTGGAGTTCAGTAAGGAGCCCGGTGATTTCACACGGTTTGTGCAGACACTCGATCTGGAGCTCCGGGAAAGAAATCCCTACTATCAGGACCTCATTAAAGGGCACATCCTTCAGCCACCCATCGTTGAAAAGGTTCCGGCGAATGTCTTTAAGGAGTACATGCGGTCAATCGGAAAGCTCGGCGGACAAAATAAGGTGCCCCACCTTTCCAATGACCGGGAAATAGCTGACTGGATTGAACAATATGTGCGTACGGGTACGCAATAAGAAATACCCAGGCGATGGGAGCGCTCATTGCGTGTTTTTCCCTGACAGGGTTGTGTTTCGGCTTAGCTGATCATTTCGCTTTCAGGAAGACCGTATTCCTCTTCCATACGAATGTCCATTGCTTCCAATGCATCGAGTATGGGGTGGTATATTCCCGGAATAACCGGGATGTGCACACCTTTCTCTGCGATCTGTCCCTCAAGGATCATTTCAACACCCACTGCTGCCGGCAATGCAACGGTACGTGCAATGGCAGTATCGGTTTCCCTGGTACCAAAGTCGAGCATCGATGACTTGATCACTTCCTTTTTGCCGTCAGGGTAAACTGCCAGGAAAATATGCTGCATGGCTACCATGTCGCGTTCCTTGTCGCCAATCATCATTTTTTCGATCATCAGGTCGGAAACGATCTCGAACGGAGTATCCTGGCGGCGCGCCATACGCTGTTCTTCAAACAACCCGAGCCACTCCATTGCCTGTATTGCATGATCGTGTTCATCAATTCCCAGATGACCGGCCACTTTCTGTTTGATGTTTTCCGTACTCTCTTCGTTTATCAGCATCGCAACCATCCCGGCATAGGTTTTGCCTGTAAAATCATAGGTGTCGTTGGTAATGAGGTTAATCGCTTTCATTGCATCCATGCTTTCACACCATCCCGGGTACCTGAACGTGCCGCGCATCATGGTCTTTGTTTCAGGAATGCCATAAAGGTCAATATAGGGCATGCTGTCGCGGTTGGGATAGATATCGAGCGGACCAACTTTCGGGAAGTCAATATTCAGCGGGTTTTTAAAGAGGTCTTCGGTGGGCACGTATATTTCGTTGCCGTTACGAAGAAAGCGGCCGTCATTGTTTCCGGCAAGGACTACCCCCTTCGGACTCCAGGAGAATTTGTATCTGAAAGGGTTGTCACCAGCTATCTCCGGTGCCGGCAATGCACCGCAAATGCTGTAGAATGCATCTATTTTTCCTTCATTGTCGTGTACATGGTCAATGATGCGCATGGCCGACATATGATCGATACCGGGATCGAGACCAAGTTCGTTCAGAATGATGATGCCGGCATTTCTGGTGTCCTGGTCAAGGGCTTTCATTTCTGGTTTTACATAGGAGGTGGTCACCATGTCTTTCCTGTGACGGATGCACAGACCGGCAACCA
>PWKN01000286.1 GCA_003559735.1 Bacteroidales bacterium
AATCCGCCGGACAACGAGATAAGGGCGGTACGGGCAGTGCAGGTTATATACACAAACAAAAATCCGCCGGACAAACTAAGAACAGCACAATTCGCAATAATAAGATGAACAAACGTATGAATACACCAACGTTAAAGAAGGGAGTCTTATTTGTATGCACACAGTGCGGCAGGGAGTATGAAAAGCTGATATACCTGTGTGGGCAATGCAGCAAAAACAATACACCATCGCAACCACCCAGGGGCATACTCACAGCCAGATACGATTATGCCATGTTGCGAAAAAAGCACAGGGAGTTTGCCAGCATAAAACGGGACCGTTTTATCGATCTGCTGCCTTTGCAATCGTCTGCTTCACTGCCACAACTCAATATCGGCAACACACCCCTTTATGCGTATAATGAGCTCGATGGCAAACCCCTGCACCTTCATTTTTATGTCAAAGACGATAGTCAGAATCCCACCTTTTCTGGCAAAGACCGGGCATCTGCCCTTGTGTCGGCTTTTGCAAAGGAACATGGCATCAACACCATTGTAGCTGCTTCAACCGGCAATGCCGGATCATCGCTGGCAGGGATCTGTGCCGCACAACACCAGCATGCCATAATCCTGGTCCCCGAAACCGCCCCATTGGCGAAGATCACCCAGGTAATGCTATATGGCGCAAGGCTCATCACCATAAAGGGAACATACGACCAGGCATATGAACTGAGTATTCAGCTCTCAAAAAAGTATGGCTGGTTCAACAGGAACACTGCATACAATCCTTTGACCATCGAAGGGAAAAAAACCACGGCCTATGAGATCTTTGATCAGATGGCATCCATACAACCCGACCGGATATTTGTCCCCTCGGGTGACGGGGTGATCCTGTCAGGACTCTACCGTGGCTTTGAAGATCTGATGGCGTTGGGGATGCTGAAAGAAATGCCTGTCATTGTTGCAGTGCAGTCGGAAAAAAGCGACAACCTGGTCAGGAACCTTTCTGCTGAATCTTTTTCGTCGAACGCCGCTGCCACCATCGCCGATTCCATTTCGGTCGACGTTCCACGCAACTTTTTAATGGCCAAACACTTGATCGCCAAATACCGGGGAGAAGGGATCACGGTCAGTGATGCCGCCATTATGAAGGCATCACAGGTGCTGGCACGCAATACTGGGATCTTTTGCGAACCTGCAGCCGCAGCTGCATTTGCCGGTTTGCTGAAATACCACAAAGAAGGCAGACTTGCGCCGGACTCACACAACATCGTGCTGTCGACCGGCAGCGGACTCAAAGACCTTGTTTCTGCAAAAAAAGTGATAAAGCCGCCCAAACCAATAGATGCTGATATCGCTACTTTTGATATCTTTGATCATAAATAACGGCAAGGTGGTTAATATTAACTGCACGAAACATATTGCTGCTATTGCTGAACCCGCACCATCAATGATAACAATCAACGTAAACGGCAAACACTATACCTGTTCCGGAAACCCGGATGGCTCGCTGCTTTCGTGGCTGCGAAACGAGAACCTTGCACAATCGGTTCACGATGGTTGTTCTGGCGAAGGGACCTGCGGCGCCTGTACAGTGGAGATCAATGGCCATCCGGCCCTTGCCTGCCGAACACCGTTAAAAAACCTGGAAAACGCGAGCGTTGTCACTACCGAAGGATTGCCGGAAGATTTCCGGCAGTTGATCGGAACCCTGTTTGCAAAACATGGTGCCGTACAATGCGGGTTCTGCAGTCCGGGATTCATCATGCGCTCGAAAAAGCTCTTTGAACGAAAAACTTTGCCAAGCCGCAAAGAGATCATCCAAACCATCAATCCCAACATCTGCCGTTGTACCGGCTACATAAAGATCGTCGACGCGATCGAAGCTGCCTGGAAAGCAAAGAACAATGGCAGCTGGCTCAGGGGATCCCGGCGGGCGGGCATTGGAAAACCCTGCCCAAAATACCAGTCGGCCGAAACCGCACTGGGCGACAGGCCCTTTGTTGATGACCTCCATGTTGAAGAGATGCTCCATGGCGTTCTGCTGTTCAGCAAACACCCCCGTGCAAAGATCAGAATGATCAATGCCTCGGCAGCCAGGGCCCTTGATGGAGTGGTTGAAGTGTTTACTGCGGGCGACATTCCTGGAGAACGGTTCAGCGGACTGGTAATTCGTGACTGGCCCCTGATGATCGCCACCGGTGAGATCACCAGCACCATCGGTGATGTGGTAGCCGGTGTGGTGGCAAAAACGGAGGAGATAGCACGCACGGCAGCCGCGTTGGTCAAAGTCGGCTACCAGGAGCTCGACGGGGTTTTCGATATGCACACGGCGGCAGCACCAGATGCTGTCAGGGTCCGCCCAAACCAGTCAAATGTGCTGGAATCATGCACCATTCAACACGGTGATGTGCAAAAAGCATTCAACTCTGCTGCCTACGATTCACACGGCGTCTATACTACCCGGCACATCGAACACGGTTTCCTGGAAACCGAATGCGCCGTTGCCATGCCGGATGGCAACGGGATCAGATTGTACAGCCAGGGACAGGGGGTTTATGTGGACAGGGAACAGGTTGCACGGATCCTCGGGATTGACCCCAGCCTGGTAAGGGTTACACAGGTGGCAAGCGGCGGGGCTTTTGGTGGAAAAGAAGACCTGAGTGTCCAGGGACATGCTGCCCTTTATGCCTGGTTGCTGAAACAACCCGTAAAGGTGCGACTCAACCGGCAGGAATCGATCAGGATGCATCCCAAAAGACACCCGGTATGGATGGATATCCATCTTTGCTGCGACAGTGAGGGCATGCTGACAGGGTTGAAACTGAATGCCCTTGGTGACACGGGCGCCTACGCTTCGGTGGGGACCAAGGTGATGGAACGTGTGGTTGGCCATTCCACCGGCGGATATGCCATTCCGAATATCGATGTCACCGCAAAAACCATATATACCAACAACATCCCCTCAGGTGCAATGCGCGGATTTGGCGTACCTCAGATCGTGTTTGCCCTTGAATCGTGCATCGACGACCTGTGCCGGAAAGGCGGATTTGACCGTTGGCAGCTGCGCTACAACAATGCACTGTGCGATGGGGCAAAGACGGCTGGCGGACAAATATTGCAGGGTGTGGGATTGAAAAAGACATTGGCTGCGGTAAAGGATGTTTTTAAGAATGCCCGGTATGCGGGCATCGCATGTGCCATAAAGAATACTGGTGTGGGAAATGGTGCTGCCGATGAAAGTGAGGTCACGGTGAACATCGTATCGGACCAGCGGGTGATCATCCATCATGGGTGGACAGAAATGGGACAGGGTATCCATACCATGGCAATACAAACACTATTTGAAGAAACAGGTATTGACCCCGGAATAATGGAAGTGATCGTGGATACGGCACACAGCATCCCAACCGGTATGACCACCTCCTCAAGGGGCACAGTGTTGCTTGGCAACGCCATTCGTGACGCGGCCGTAAGGATCAGGGACGACATGGGTGGCACAACCGTGATGCCCAAACAGCTTAATGCGCTGGCGGGACGTTCCTACAGGGGAAAATACGTGTGCGACTGGACATGCAGGCCCGGTGAAAAAACGGACAATCCAAAGATCCATTTTGCCTATGGCTACGCAACCCAGGTTGTCATAATCGACAAGAACGGACGTATTGAAAAAGTGATCGCAGCACATGACGCTGGCCGGATCATGAACCCCACACTCTTTGAAGGCCAGATTGAGGGAGCTGTCCACATGGGCATCGGATATGCCCTGACCGAAAGCCTTCCGATGAAGGATGGCGTTCCCGTCAGCTTCAAATATAAAGACCTGGGTATACTCAGAGCCAAACAGATGCCGGCAGTGCAGGTGATCGGCATAGAAGAGAGAGACCCTGTCGGACCATACGGGGCAAAAGGTATTGGTGAGATCGGCATGGTGCCCACAGCAGCCGCCGTGGCCAATGCCTATGCCGCAATGACAGGAAAAAAGATCACTTCGCTGCCGTTCAATATGAGCCACAACAGCAAACAATAATGACCGGGGAACGAAATATATTTTTTATCCCAAATCGCCAACAATGATAAAAAAAAATTATGGGTATTTTACTTAAAAACGGAACATTTATC
Source organism: Bacteroidales bacterium (assembly GCA_003559735.1). Lineage (GTDB taxonomy): Bacteria > Bacteroidota > Bacteroidia > Bacteroidales > UBA7960 > PUPG01. The sequence goes on from PWKN01000286.1 coordinate 4,101, forward strand.
CATTACGATACACTGGAGATCCTCCCATGTGATGTGATGGTGGATGAGGGACCCGACAAGGGGATCCGGATCATTGAACCATCAGACGATCCGGCAGATGAAAAGGGGCATACAGTGCTGGATTGCACCGGCAAACTAATTACCAAATCATTTGCCATTGGCCACCATCACACCTATTCTGCCCTTGCCCGGGGTATGCCACCCCCCGGCATAACACCTGCCAATTTCAGGGAGATGCTTAATTCAATCTGGTGGTCACTCGACAAGTGCCTCGACAAGGAAACCATCCGGTACAGCGCCCTGTCAACAGCCATTGCAGCGGCTAAATCAGGGGCCACATTTATTATCGACCACCATGCCTCCCCCAACTGTATCAAAGGATCGCTCAGCATCATCGCACGGGCATTTGACGAGGTCGGGGTAAACCACCTGCTATGCTATGAAGCCACAGATCGTGACGGACAGGACAAAGGGATGAAGGGGCTCAATGAATCGGAACGGTACCTGCAAAAAGGACAGGGACTCATTGGGTTACACGCATCTTTTACAGTCGGACCAGAATTACTGAAGAAGGCTGTCAGGCTTTCCCAAAAACACGACACAGGGATACACATACACCTGGCCGAAGACAAATACGATCAGGAACACTGCCTGCAGACCTATTACCAGCAGGTAACGCATCGCCTCAACGAGGCCGGCGTACTCGATCTGCCCAAAACAATACTGGTTCACGGCCTGCACCTCGATGCCCGCGAGCGGAAGATGATCAGGAATAAAGCATGCTGGGTGGTTGAAAACATGGAAAGCAACCTAAAAAACAAAGTGGGATGTTTTAATGGAAGCGGACTGGGAGACAACATCATGCTGGGTACTGACGGCATGCACGGGGACATGCTCAGGAGCGCAAAAGCTGCATTTTTTGCCGGCCAGTTGCATGAACAGATCTCCCCTTTATCGCTGTACCGCCGTTTCAGAAATGCACACCGGTACCTCATGCAAAACAACTTTTCAGGTGATGGCGACAACAACCTGGTGATATTTCATTACGACAGTCCGACCGAAATAACGCGGGAAAACCTTCCAGCCCATTTCCTTTTTGGGATTAACAACGCACACATAACCGATGTGATCGCTAACGGAAAGATCATTGTAAAAGACCGCAAGGTATGTACCATCGACGAGTCAGCTGTGTTAAAGGAGGCTGTCGCCTGCTCACGGAAGCTATGGGAAAAAGTGTCGCAGCTGCGAAAAAGCAGTTGACCCCCCGGCTCATTCAACAAATAATCCAAAACCAAATCTTAATTTACCTCTGAAAAATATGTACACGATCCCAACGCATGCTGATACCAGCAGTAAAGAATATAAGGATAACAAAAGGAATTATGAAGGCATCCTGGAGCGGCATCGCAGCATTATGGAGGTTGTGATGCGGGGTGGACCCAAACAAGCGATTGAAAAACACAGGTCACGTGCCAAGTTGCTGGCGCGTGAGCGGATTGATTTGCTGATCGACCCTGGCACCCCTTTTCTTGAGTTGTCGACCCTGGCAGCCTACGGCCAGTACGACGACAGTTTTCCAGGTGCAGGCATAGTAACCGGTATAGGGGTGATCCATGGCCGGGAATCAGTGATCATTGCCAATGATGCCACGGTAAAAGGCGGCACCTACGTAAAGGAAACGATCCGGAAGCATATCAGGGCACAGGAGATCGCGATGCAGAATAAGCTGCCGTGTGTATATATGGTCGACTCAGGCGGGGTATTTCTCCCCAACCAGGCAGAGGTTTTCCCCGACAGAGATGATTTTGGAAGGATATTTTATAACCAGGCGAGACTATCAGCCGAAGGGTGTCCGCAGATAGCCCTGGTGATGGGATCGTGTACAGCAGGTGGCGCCTATATTCCGGCCATGAGCGATGAGACCATCATCGTAAAGAACCAGGGAACCATATTCATTGGCGGTCCGCCGCTGGTGAAGGCAGCCACTGGAGAAGTTGTCACTCCTGAAGAGCTGGGGGGTGCAGAGGTACATACAACCAGGTCGGGCGTTGCCGACCATTTCGCTGAAAACGACCAACATGCCATCTCTATATGCCGCAGCATATTCGAAACCCTGCAGCCGGCCAGCAAACAGCCACTAGACATAAAACAGTCGGAAGAGCCACAGTACGACCCTGCCGGGTTACCGGGAATTATCCAGGCCGACCCGAAAAAACAAACCGACCCCTATGAGATCATCGCCCGACTCACCGACGGCAGCCGCTTCCATGAATTCAAGACCCGGTATGCCACCACTCTGGTGACCGGATTTGCACGCATCATGGGATACCCTGTGGGCATCATTGCAAACAACGGTGTGCTGTTTGCCGAATCATCACTCAAGGGAACACATTTTATCCAGCTTTGTAACTTCAGGAAGGTACCCATCCTGTTCCTTCAAAACATCACCGGCTTTATGGTGGGTAAAGTTTATGAGAATGCAGGCCTCGCCAGAGACGGGGCCAAACTGGTACATGCTGTTGCCAATGCATCTGTGCCAAAAATCACAATCATCACCGGCGGATCATACGGTGCCGGCAACTATGCCATGGCAGGCAGGGCATTCGATCCCCATTTCCTGTTTATGTGGCCCGGCGCCCGGATCTCTGTGATGGGCGGTCAGCAAGCGGCAATGGTACTTGCACAGGTTAAAACAGATCAGCTTGAAGCAAAAGGGATCAAACCCGACCCCCGGGAAATTGAAGAGATGAAGAATACGATCCTCGAAAAATACGAACGGGAAGGATCAGCATACTTCAGCTCATCCCGACTGTGGGATGACGGCATCATCGAGCCCATACAGACACGGCAGGTGGTGGCCCTCACCATCGCCACCTCCATGAATAAGCCATATGGCGAACCACGAAGCGGTGTTTACAGAATGTAGCCTCCACTGCCACGAACGGAAATACAACCAGGCGCACTGCAAATACCCCGGATAAACCAAAAAACAATCAAGCGCCGGCCAGTAACCGGCCGGCAATGTCCATCCGCAACAATGCGGCAACGAAGCAAACCTGGAACCATAGTTATTGCCTATGAAATCATACAACACCATACAAACTGAAAACAAAGGTCATATCCAGACAATCTGGCTTTCCCGCCCGGAAAAAAAGAACGCCATTGACCGGATCATGGCCTGTGAATTGCGCTCAGCACTGGAGTATGCGGAAAACGATCCGAACATCAAAGCCGTTGTGGTGCGCGGCAAGGGAGACACTTTTTGCGCCGGTGCCGATCTTGACTGGATGAGCATGGAACACCTGCCTTCTGGCGAAGAGCCGGAAACACTGTTACCCAGACTATTTGATGGCGTGTACCGCTTTTGTAAACCATTGATCATTATTGCACACGGAAGGGTCTTAGGGGGTGCACTGGGATTGGTGGCCGGGGCAGACTATGTGCTGGCATGCAATACCAGCCAGTTTGCCTTCAGCGAAGTGCGACTCGGACTCATCCCGGCCACCATCTCGCCATTTGTCATAAAACGGATCGGCGAATTTAAAGTGCGCCAGCTTATGCTTACAGGCAGAACGATCAATGCCTCTGAGGCAATATCAGCCGGACTGGCAGACAAGTTGGGAACAAAAAATGAATTGGAATCGTACAAAGATTATCTTTGTGACCAGATAGAGAAAAATGCCCCGGAAGCTACAAAAAAGTGCAAACAGCTCATCATAAGTGTCTCCGGAAAAAATTTGGACAACAAGCTGTTCGCATATACGGCAAACCTGCTGGATGAGGTCCGCAAAAGCGATGAGGCAAAAGAAGGTGTACGGGCATTCAAAGAAAAACGAAAACCCCGGTGGTAAAGACAAATCAAAACATACCCGATGAAGCAGATCAATAAAGTACTGGTAGCCAACAGAGGGGAAATTGCCGTCAGGATATTCGATACCCTGCATCAGATGGGGATCACATCGGTGGCTGTTTATTCATCTGAAGATGCTGAAGCGATGCACGCTGGCACAGCAGATGAAAGATATCCATTAATTGGCGAGGGGCTGGCCAACACATACCTGAACATTGAACAGCTGGTAAGCATCGCGTTGGAATGTGACGCAGATGCCATCCATCCAGGGTATGGCTTCTTGTCTGAAAACCCACTGTTTGCCATGGAAACAAAAAAGGCAGGCCTCACATTCATTGGTCCGGATGAAGAGGCCATCCGCCTGATGGGAAACAAAAAAGAAGCAAGGGCATTGGCCGCCAAACTGGGCATCCCTGTAATTGAAGGGGGCAGCGGCAACACAGACACACTGAAACAAACAGCCGAAAAGCTGGGTTATCCTGTAATGGTCAAAGCTGCAGCAGGAGGTGGTGGCAAAGGAATGAAGATCGTGTCCGGTGAAGATGAATGGCAGGAGATCATTGACAGCACAAGGCGGGAAGCAAAAAATTATTTTGGGAATGACGAGATATATATCGAAAAATACCTTCATGAACCCCGCCACATAGAAATTCAGCTCCTTGCCGATCATCACGGAAACATAGTAACATTATATGAAAGGGACTGCTCTGTTCAGCGACGGCATCAGAAGATCATTGAAGAGGCCCCGGCACCGTTCATCAGTCCGGAACTCAGAGATAACCTGGTAAATGCCGCCAAAACACTTGCCACACATATCGGATACAAAAATGCCGGTACAGTCGAGTTCCTGGTAAAAAACAACGACTTCTACTTTCTTTAGATGAATACGCGCATCCAGGTTGAACACCCGGTAACAGAAATGGTCACAGGAATCGATATTGTGAGGGAACAAATACATATTGCACTCGGAAAGCCTTTGTCATGGGGACAAAATGACATCCACTTATCCGGACATGCCATTGAAGCAAGGATATATGCTGAAGATCCTGAAAAAGATTTTCTCCCATCTCCCGGTGATGTGTGCCTGCATCTGGGCACCGGTGAAAAGGGGTTACGGGTAGACACCGGACTTGCAGACAAAGGGACCATCAGCAGCCGCTTTGATCCGATGGTTAGCAAAGTCATTGCATACGCATCAAACAGGGAGACGGCAAGAAAGAAACTGCAGCAGTACCTGAAAAACTACGTGCTCCTTGGAGTCAAAACCAACATCCCTTTCCTGATCGACCTGATCGCCTCAGATGAATTTGTTTCCGGGAAAACCCATACCGGACTGGTGGGAGATTTCCAAAACAGAAGGGAGAAATCCGTACTTCATGAAGCAGATCGTCAGCTGCTTGCCATGGCATACGTTTTTTGTAATGCTGCAGAAAATAACGACGGAGCGGATATCTGGCAGCAAATAGGGTTGTGGCGGCTGATCCCCACCACCAACCTGCTGATCAACGGTACTCCGGTCAGCGAACGCTACATCTATCACAACGCCAGACACATGACCATTGAGCAGGCAAGAGACCAGACACCATACCACCTTATCTATAAGGATAACCACTCCCTGCGTATCGATGTGAAAGGAAACATACACACACTCTACTATCAAACCCTCAACGGAGAGGTCATATTCCACCACCAGGGTCACACCGCCAGGGTACGTCCGTTTGCCCACCCTGGAAGGGAAACGCTGAGAGAGATCAATAAAAATCCGGTGCTTGAAGGAGAAAGCATGATACACGCACCCATGCACGGAACGGTGATAAAGATCAACGTAAGGCCTAACGAAAAAGTCAATAAGGGAGATACCCTGATGATCCTTGAATCGATGAAAATGGAAAACAAGATCACCGCCACAGCCAAAGCCTTTGTTAAAACCATCATAGTCAAACAGGGCGATATGGTAGCAGACAACAGTCCACTGATCGAACTAACCGACAGCTTATCTTAATGGTGATGACAACTGTTATAAAGATTTTTTTTACTTTTACAAAACTTCTTGTTGATATATATTGTTAAATAAATATCAATACATATATTGCTTATTGTTTATTGTTTACTTTATCTTGTTTACATGTTGCAAAGTCCTTTACTAACGGAGGCCCATGAGGTATTTAGACAAAGGGTCAGAGCATTTGCAGAACAGCACATACAGCCTGTTGCTGCCGATCTGGATGAAAATGAGGTGTTTTCTGAAGTCCTGACAGAAAAAATGGGTAAAGCAGGCTTTTTTGGCATACAGGTGCCCAAAAGCATGGGAGGTCAGGAACTGGATACCCTCTCATACATCATCATTG
>PWKN01000097.1 GCA_003559735.1 Bacteroidales bacterium
CAGGCCCTGTATCGCTACCGCCAGAAGCATGGCGAAGAAAAATTCCGGAAGCTGCTCCCAAAACTCCACCTTTACGGGATCCTTTTCCAGGATATCACCTTTGAATTTTTCGCCAGCTTTGAAAAAATGCAGAACGAAACCTGCGCCGGTTTTGGCTCGGCAATACCTACTTACAAACAGGAACCCGTTGAGCTGGGAATGGTCTTACATGACAATGGACATTTCTGGCATTACTGCTGCAGTGGCGACCCAAATTGGGTAAGACCCATTTATTATCACGAAGTAAATGGACATGGCCCAATGTCTGATATATATGACGGTGGTGGCGAAGGAGATACTCCCGCCTTCCTATACCTTATCAGCTCCATGCTTGGGCTCAACGACCATCTCGATCCTACGCAAGGTAGCTGGGGCAGTATGTTTAGCCCCATGGGAGATAGTTTTTCCGACAGGTACTATTCAACCTGCGATGTGCCATTGGATGAACTTACCCGCTGGATACCCGCTGCCACCAACAGTTTCAAAAACCGTTTGCTTTGGTCAGTAAAGGAGCCCGGCGAGGTAAACCGTGAACCTGTGGCAGTGGTCAACGGGGATGAGTCCAACAGCATTATCCGGCTGAAGGCCAACCCCGGAGATGTGATCTCACTGGATGCTTCCGGCTCTTTTGATCCCGATGGTGATGCGCTAACTTTTAACTGGTTCAGGTACCATCGCGCCGACAGCTACACAGGCAATCTGGAAATTACCTCACCGGAAAATCCCGTTCAGGAAATCACTATCCCCATGGACATCAACCAGGATGACATTCATATAGTCCTTGAAGTGACCGACAATGGCACACCCGCCCTTACCAGCTATCGCAGGGTGGTTATTACTCATTAAGGAGTATCATTTAAAAGTTTAATACAATAGTCATGATAAAAAATAGATTACTAAATTTTCTTACAATACTTCTATTGACACCCGTCTTAGGGCACACTCAGAAATCATGGGATTATGAAACCTGTAACAACTGGAGCTTTAAGATTTATGATAACTGGATGATTCGCAACAATATCTGGGGGGATCATTTCCCCGGTGCAGGAGAACAATGTATTCATGCAAATTCGGAGAGAAACTGGGCTATTACCGCAACGCATAACGATGGCAACGGAATGGTGAAAGGGTATCCACAGGCAGTGCGTGGCTGGGTACAGGGTGGAATCGGAAACACCTATGCTGATGGCAGTCCCAGCCCATTCGTTACATCTGATCATGGCCTTAATCAGCGAATCGACAGTCTTACCAGATTTGACATATATCAGGACATCGATTTACCGGAAAGCGGAAGATACATGGTGCTATATGATATGTATATGCATTATTCTGACAAACCCCCTTTGCCCTGGCCTCAAAATCTGCCCGATCAATTAATTATGATATTTACTGCTATACATGATGATACCGGATGGATGTATACGAATGCGCAACAATATCCTGTTGAAACAATCGGGGAGAGCCAGTGGAGGGTTAGAGTTAACCCAAGTTCAATTGTAAATGAATATGTATATATTCTTTATCCCTATCCTGACTGGATTATTGAGGAGGCACATATAGATTACCTTGAAATCCTGCATTATTTGCGAGACAACCACGGCCTTCCCGGAGACTTAAGAATAAGCACTATTCAGATAGGTGTTGAAGTCATCGATGGGGGATATTATGAAATCAACGATTTTTATGTAGATATCAGTGATAGTGGTGATGAGACATCCACAGTGGATACGGATTCTCGCCAGGATCTTATGTTGTATCCAAACCCTGTGCGTGATGGGGTTATTCAAATCCATTTGAATCAAACCAATGCTGCAAACGCTGATATATATGACTCAACAGGTCGTTTAACCATGTCCGCCCAACTTAAACAAGGAAGTAATTATCTGAATGTTGAAAGTTTAACGAACGGAATTTACATTATAAGAACTATTCTTACAGATAAAATCGCCACAAAAAAATTTGTAATTAACAGATAGTTTTGCCTTAGGTAAGTTTTTGCAAACCATTAGTCTGTTTAAACTGGACATTAAAATTATAAAACTCAAACGTATGAAGCATCTTAAAACAACCCTTTTGACCATGCTGATTCTTTTACTTCTGGGATCAACTTCAACTGCTTCCACCAACATCGGAAATATGACTTCCCGGACCATGTCCAACGATAACTTCATAAAGCCATGGCCCCAAAACCCCATGTACTGGCAATACAAAGGAGAACCTGTGCTCTTACTGGGTGGCTCTGTACAGGATAATCTTTTTCAGATCGATAACCTGAAAGAGCATCTGGATTTGCTTGTTTCAGTGGGTGGTAATTACGTGCGCTCTACCATGAGCAGTCGTGACCCGGGCAATGCAAAACCTTTTGAAATGGCAAACGGGATGTTTGATCTCACTAAGCCGGGGATTGACTACTGGAACCGTTTCAAAACCTTTCTTGACCTTGCACTCGAACGGGATATCATTGTTCAGGTAGAGATATGGGCCACCTATGATTTTTACTGGGGTGAAAGAAGC
>PWKN01000220.1 GCA_003559735.1 Bacteroidales bacterium
CATCAGCTATGTTCTCTCCTACATTACCACTGATGTTGTATATGGCAAAGTCGAGCGACTCTTCAGCCTGCTGTATGAATCCGCGCAGCTTTGTACCAAAGTGCACATACTCTTCTGCTTCCCTGTATGTTGCCAGCTCATGGGCCACTCCACGATTGAAAAACGTTTGTATCTCTCCCCCCGTCCCCACGGGCGACCCTGTGGAGGTGATGTATATTGCCGTTGCACTGGTGTCGGCATCGATGGCCGAGCGGAGCTGCACCATATACCTGCTTGCCGGTGATAGTCCGTCGAGCGTAATGCTGTGCGATGTTTTTGGCTCTTCGTCCACAATAGTGCCAAGCTCCAGTGAGGATGTCAGTCCGTACCTTATCTCTGAATGGCCCTCTTGTTCTGTCTCCCACTCAAACGTAATGGTGCTTTCTGTCGAGGAAACCTCATATGGTGGTATGGAGCTGATAACCGGACCGGTAAGCGTTTTGATGTCACTGGTAAAGCGGGGCAGCAACTGGTGGGTATTCCTGAATCGTCCGGCCACCCCGGTTACCTGTACGGGGACATTCGGAATGCCTGTTCCCGGGATGTTTGTAAAGTTGTCTATCCGTAACTCTCCCGTTGCTGACGGATCGTTCACCACATAATTGGTTCCCCCCGAAAATATGCCTGTTCCGCTAAACTCCAGATCACTGATACGCACCAGTTGTCCCTCATAGTTGCCTGTATTTAATTGTGCCAGGGTGATGTCGGCCGGCACCTGTTCCATGTTTGACTCAGGAAAAACAGAAAAGTCCGTATCGTTAACAATCTGAACCAGGTTATGAAACTGTCCGGTTTCACCGGTTACAACAACTGAATCCCCAATTATGGCATCTACCAGCCATTCACTGCGCATGATGGCTCCATTGTACCAGGCAATGCCCCCTGTCTCATCCTGAAAGTATACCGGTCCGGCAAACTGATCAGACACGGTGACCCATCCCGAAACAGTAACCTTGGTTCCTTGTGGCAGTTGCCGCGCCTCGGCGATTGAAACAGGAGTGGATTGTGCATCAGGCAATCCTGCTGCAGAAGCGACACCGTTCCCGGACTCCGGTACGGCAGGTTGTTCCTTTCCCGGTCCGGCAAATGATTCGTGGTGCAGGTTTTGCGGCACGTCTCCCGCAGGATTATCCCCTGTCACAAATGCCGGCTGTGTAAACAGCAATACAATCAAAAAAAAGATAAAAGGCAGTCGAAAAGAACGCTTCATATGTGTGTGTTTTGGTGTTTTTTTTGGTGTTTCGTTTACATCCTGACAGTCGCTTGTCCGCCAAGCGGGACACCTATCCTGAAACCAGTATAGTGATGGTTTCCGCCCGTAAAACCGGTCACCAGCTCCAGGTTAAACAATAATCCCACCTGATCCAGTCCATAACCTAGTTCAATCAGCGTTGGACGCTCAGGAATTTCCAGAACGTTCATAAACAGTTTTTCACGAATAAGGGTTCTGGCAAGAAACGGAAAACGTTTGAGAATGATCCTCCCATGTGTGTATTGAAAATGGCCATAAGCATACCTGCTGCCGGTGCTGTACTCATAGAAGCTGATTGTCCGAAACCTGGCTGTCCCATCGTCTGGCATCACCCAGGTCTCGTTGCCATTAAAATGCTTAAAGTCGGGAGTAAACAGTGCATCGTTCTGCAGGAACCTGCCAGCATGGATCCGGTATTGGAAATTGCCCAACAGGCGAATGTCAAAAGAGTGATTTACAGACGCCTCCAGTTGCCTGAAGCGGGTGTCGCTGTTGCCTGGTCCTTTAATTCCTTCCCGGTAGTGTACAGACAGGCCTGGATAATTTGAATACAGCATCTGTTTCCGCCTGCCTGTAAGCATATAATAGTGCCGGTGGGTGTATGTAAGGGTCGCATCCACGGTAAAGGCATTATGTTCAGGCATCACCTGGTCTTCCAGACCTGGAATTCCGGGTATGTTCGCATTAAATGTTTTGTTTGAAGGGTGGATTATATAAAAGCCGGTATTGTTCTCCAGTGGTTTTCGTTGTGCGGCCATCACCCCCGTTTGCAGCACCAGTCCATTGACAATATCCGTCTCATGGTAAGCCCTTATATAGGTCTGCTCATAAAGCTTCAAGGGGTTCTGACCATAGAACAGTGTGGTAATGCTGTTGAGTGTCTGGTCAACGCCGTTACCGTTGTTAAAGTCTTTCGGCAACTTCCCTGCTTCCAGGGCAAAGGAAGCCCTTCTGAACGCATCGTAACGATAGTCGGCAAGAGCGGATACCAGCAGTCCGTTTCGGGCAGTTGCCCATCCTGCACGGGTCATCATGCGGAACCTGCGGTCATCCGGCAACGACCGGGAGAAGCTGACACGTTGGTTATATTGCAGGCCATCAACGGTATTATACAAAAACGCATCAGGGGTAATGAGTCCGGCGTGCGACATCCTCCAGTCATCTGACAAAGATATTTGTCCACCCATCATCAATTTTCTCAGTGTTCGCCTGGCGGGTGTTCCATCTGA
>PWKN01000164.1 GCA_003559735.1 Bacteroidales bacterium
AAATCAGCCAATAGACCGGCTCAATTTTAACAAAAAACACGTCCCTCCTGATAATTAATCCATCTTTTTTGATTAAGCGAAAGCAAGAGGGACACCGAAATCATAAATCGCTCAATTTAGGAACAACTAAATTTTGTATAAAAAGCAGCAAGCACTCCTAATGCAAGTCACATTAAGCATTCAAAAAGTAAAGATATCGTATTATCACTTATTTGGATTATTAAAAAATGACAATTCGTTAATAAATAGTACCATATTGTATCATCTTGGTGCCATCAAATGCAACAAATGTTGTGTTTATATATTTTAAGCCGGAAGCATTTTTATCAATGCTTTCGATCAGTGGGTATGGCTTGCATGGTGAATGGTTAGTCCTGTTTCTTACCTGTTAATTCAAGGTATTTTTTTGCAAACCTTTCTCCCAGTTTTCTTTGGGATTGACCATCAAAATGCACATGATCGCCAATATGGTTCAGCTCTTTTGCCGATACGACCGCCATGTTATCGTCTTTTTTAGCCACAGAATGGATGATGGCGTTTACTGTGTTCCAGCGGGACTGTTTCTCTTCAGGTTGGGCAAAACTGCCCAATTCACCCAGAAGCACAGGCAATGAATAATTATCGGTTATTTTTCTGAACTTGTGGAATAATGTATTCAAATTTTGCGCGTAATTGGGGATTCGTTTCTCACTGGCATTGCTTTCGCCCTGGTGCCAAAGGATGCCTTTGATTATTCCATATTCAGCAGCGAATGTTACCTTGTTGCTGAAGTTGTCAAGAAGGGCTACCTCCCTGTGTGTTTCATTGTTGAGCCATTGCCCAATGGAGCTTCCACCAACTGCTGTCGGTATCATGGCGATTGAAACTCCTGCAGGTATATGGGGCAGCAGCTTCCTGGCAAACGACATCCCACAATCAAGCCCTGTTCTGGAAGGTTCATAAAAATGCAGGGGTTGTTTTGCGTAGACCCAGTTCATATCCTCATCGATCGTCATTATCCTATCGCAGGGAACGGTATCCTGCGGTTCAACAAAGCTGCGCCCCGCCATATTGGATTGCCCCGCCATGATGAATATGAACAAACTATCCGGATGAGGCATTCTTTGAACATCATCCCTGGTGCGCGGGAAGTTTACTTGCCAGTTCTGATCGGTAATGTTTTGTGAATGAATGCGCTGAGATGATGAATCACCTGAAATCAGAAAAGCAAATCCCAAAAAGGCAATAAGGGCTAAGAATTGCATGACAGTTCTTTTAATACGAAGTTTTGTGGTTTTCTTAATAATACTTTGGTAAATCAAAGTTAAAACAATTCATCATTTTGTGCCGAGCGAGGTAAAAGGAATATCGAACGCATCGTGGAAGAGCGGGAGTGATTATAAAGAGATTCGCATCCGGCCGGCAACCAAAGGTTGGCTTAAAGGGATTTTTAAACCACCAGTCAATTACATGTGTTGCGATGAAATTTGATCTAGGATACAGGATTGTCAATAACCGCACCTGTGATCTGGTCAACCGGGTTGGCCATACCACACACTAATCTTCTTTGGTGGTAAACCGGTAGATGGTTGTTGTATGGTACGATTCCCCAACGTCGAGCGTGGTGGAAGGGAATTGCGGTTGATTTGGCGAATCCGGGAAATGTTGGGTTTCCAGGCAAAAAGAGGTTCTGTGCAGGTAAGGTTCGCCCCGTTTGCCCACTTCCCTGCCCGACAAGAAGTTGCCACCATAAAACTGAAGTCCGGGTTCGGTGGTATATACCTCCATTTTCCGGCCACTAACAGGGTCGTATACGCTGGCTGCAAATTGCGGTTCATCGTTACCGGGCATTATGTTTAACACAAAATTATGGTCATATCCTCTGCCATACATAAGTTGTGTGTGGTCTTCATTCAACCGTTCGCCGATTTGCCTGTATGTCAAAAAGTCAAAAGGTGTTCCTGTTACCGGTTCGATAATGCCTTTGGGTATCAATTCTTCATTTACAGGTGTATAGTTGTCGGCATTGATCCTCAGATAGTGGTCATTGATGCTTGTGCTTCCCTCACCTGCCAGGTTAAAGAAAGGGTGGCTTGTCAGGTTGACCACTGTTTTCTGATCAGTGACCGCTGTATAGGTGATGACCAGTTCATCATCGTTGGTTAGCCGGTACGTTACCTCCGTTTCCAGGTTGCCTGGGTATCCTTCTTCGAGGTGCGGCGACAGATAGGTGAGTACCAGGGTTTGGCTATCGGGTTGTATGGCACCCCATACCACGTTATGAAAACCACCAGGCCCCCCATGCAGGTGGTTGTTGCCATCATTGGCAGTCAGCAGGTATTTTTCTCCGTCCAAAACGAAGCTTGCACCACCAATGCGGTTGCCATACCTTCCAATCAATGCCCCAAAGTATATTTCTTCAGATTCAAGAAACTCATCGATCGTATGGTAGCCCGTTACGATGTCATCAAATATCCCGTTCTTGCAGGGGACGATCAGGCTTACTATACGTCCGCCATAATTTGTTATAT
>PWKN01000234.1 GCA_003559735.1 Bacteroidales bacterium
AGCCGGAGTCTATTGTGCCATCCGGACAGTGGTTGATGGAGTAGTCGTAACCGAGCTCACCAAACTGCCATATCATCTTCGGTCCGGGAATGGTAAAGTAGAAAGCGGTGACCAGCTCGGCCCTCCGCAATGCCGTTTCCAGGTCCCTGATGTCATGAAGCAGATTGGTATCATTGCCGTAGGTCAGGTTTTTGTACATGATCCGCTCCTCATCGTGACTTTCCATATAGCCGATAAGGTGTGGTTGGTCCCACCCCCTTTCCTGGTGCGATATCCAGCTGAAGTTGCTCTGGTTGAGCCAGCCCATGGCTGCTTCCTGGTAGTTGTAGGTGACATTGCCCCACAACAGCATTCCATCGGCGGCAAGCTCTTTCTCTTCCCGGTTGTCGGTAAAATGCTCCAGAATGATAATGGCATCATCCTTTACATCCCTTACCTGTGTGGCGATCCGCTTGATGTTGGCAATGCGTGCAGGATCATAATTCCACCCTTGTCCGCCGGTTTGCTGATTGGTAAATCCCTTGGTGAAATCAAAACGGTAGCCGTCGATGTTGAACTCTGTGATCCAGTATTGTACGATGCGTTTGAACAATTCACGGGTATATGGACTGTTCTGGTCGAAGGTGTTGCCCCAGCACCAGGGTTCATGCGGACAGTCGGTTAGGTACCAGGGGTTTTCAGGGAGAGGCTTTCCCCACGGACCGGCATCGGGGTCGAAATACATCTGTACCAGCGGTGACAGGTTGAAGCTGTGGTTCAGCACAATGTCGAGCACCACTGCTATGCCCCGCCTGTGGCATTCATCAATGAACCGCTTGTAGTCTTCACGGGTGCCATAGGCCTTGTCGGTGGCAAAATAGAATGACGGATTGTAACCCCACGAGATGTTGCCTTCAAACTGGTTTACAGGCATCAGCTGGATTACGTTCACCCCGAGACGCTGCAGGTAATCCAACGAGTCTTTCACCGTCTTTATGGCACTGGTCTCCACAAAGTCGCGTATGAGCAGTTCGTAAATGACCATGTCTTCTGCAGGCGGTGGCGTAAAACTGGTGACCTCCCACTGGTATGGTGTTCGTCCGGGATGCATAATACTTGCCTGTCCGACGGTCCTGCCTGCCGGATAGGCCTTCAGTCCGGGGTAGGTATACTCGTCAATATACGGGTCGTTCCACGGGTCGAGCACTTTATGCGTATACGGATCGGCCAGACGCAATGTCCCATCGATGTAATACTGAAAAGCATATTCAGCATCAGCTTCCAGTCCGCCCACAGTCACCCAGAAATGCGTACCGTCAGGGGTGCGGTGCATGAAGTGTTCTTCGGTTAGGGTCCAGTCGTTCATATCGCCGATAACGAACACAAAATCCTTGAGCGCCGGTGGGTCGTGCAACACCAGCGTGACGGTGTTGTTGTCGATATAGTTGATGCCATTAACCACGCCGTCAGGCAGGGGTCTGACCTCAGGTTCACCCCTGAAAAAAATGGTGGTGGAGGCAGTGGCCGTAGTGTTGTCTGCTCCATAGGCCGTAGCCACAATGTGTTGTTGTCCGTGGTCATCTGTCCGCCAGTCGGCCGACAGACTGTTGGAGGTGGTGGAGGCGATGTACTTGTCGTTGATATGCAGGGCGATGGAATCGGCTTCATTGGCGCTTGCTTCGATGCGGACGGTGTCGTTGGGGGCATATACCGGGTGCAGTTGGGCAGGCGACAGCAGGGAGACGGTCAGCCCTTCTTCAACTACTTCCACAAATAGGTCTTCGGATTGCGGACTGCCGGAGGCGGCACGGAATACGAAATTCATGCTGGTGATGGTCTCACCGTGTGCCACACCATAGAATGTCCGGATGCTGGGTTCGATCCTGAGCTCATACAGGTCATCACCAACGCGGGTGAGCTTGGGCTGCACACTGTTGTCACCCCAGTTGCCGATCACATAACGCCAGTGTGTGTCGTTCTGGATATATACGCCGGTATGGGTATACACATCGCCGGTATAGCCAGCCAGGTTGCCCGTACCGAGGGTGGCGTCAAAAGTGATGGTTACCGGTGCACCGGCCGTTGGCAGCGGTGGATCAGAAGTTACCTGTGCGTGAACAGGCACTACGAATAGCAGCACCAGGATGAAAAGGAGGTGGCGGGTTTTAACCATTATACCAGGTTTTTGTTTGCAAGATCATAAATTTTCCATACAAAGGTACGAAACCCTTTTTTGGCGATCGTTGCCCTGAGACTCTTTGCTGTTTTCAGGATCGTAATTTTTTCCATACAAAGGTACGAAACCCGTTTTTGGCGGGTGTCGCCCCAAGGCTCTTTCTCAGTAGCAGGGGCATAAATTTTCCATACAAAGGTACGAAACTGGTGGGAAAAGCGGTTCCGCTGCAAAGCCTGCCAGAGCGTGACCGTAAAAACCGGTTTGCGTCAGTGTGCCGGTAATACAATGCTATTCCGATATTTTTCGTTATCTTTAACAGACATAA
>PWKN01000235.1 GCA_003559735.1 Bacteroidales bacterium
CTCCGATGGCCTCCGCGTGCATGCCACAGGACGAGGCATTGATTAGTTCTATGATTGTACGATTTCATTAAATGCAAGAAAACTTAAAAAAAAATCAGAGAAAAAATCGAATAGTATACTTGATCAAGGTTTTGAATTAGTTGTACTTACAAAAAACCAACGGGATTTTGGAAGAACAGGTAATTTTGCATGAAAAAAATTCGTGTATATTTGTGGTGAAATATTTCTTTCCGATTCATCATAAATGGCAATAGAACCTGTACTTTATGGAAAAAAACAAAAAGAACGTGATCATTATCGGTGCGGCCGGCCGTGATTTTCACAACTTCAACACCTGTTTTCGAAACAACGGCAACTATAATGTTGTAGCCTTTACCGCCGCACAAATACCCGACATCGACGGCAAAGTATATCCCAGTGAACTCGCCGGAGAACTCTACCCGAAAGGAATCCCTATCTGCTCAGAAAATGAACTGCCCGACCTGATCCGCGATCACCAGGTGGATGAGTGTGTTTTTTCTTATAGCGATGTGTCTTACGACAAGGTGATGAGATTAGCCACAGTGATAAACACTGCGGGTGCCGACTTTAAACTGCTCGGACTGAATGGTACCATGCTGAAGTCTTCCAAACCTGTTATTGCTACCGGTGCTGTGCGTACTGGTGGCGGGAAGAGTGAAGCATCAAGAAGAATAGTGGATATCCTTAAAAGCCATGGCGTCAAAGTTGTTGCTGTTCGCCACCCCATGCCATACGGCAACCTGGTGAAACAAGCCGTACAACGATTTGCCACCATCGACGATCTGATCAAACACGAATGCACCATCGAAGAGATGGAAGAATACGAACCACACGTAAACCGGAATACCGTTATCTATGCCGGTATCGACTATGAGGCCATCCTGCGTGAAGCAGAAAAAGAAGACGCCGATGTGATATTATGGGACGGCGGAAATAATGATTTCCCCTTCTATAAACCAGACCTCATGATCACCATGGTCGACCCGCAGCGTGCCGGACATGAACGGACGTACTACCCGGGAGAAACAACGCTGCGCATAGCCGACATCGTGGTGATCAACAAAATTGAAAGTGCCGATCTGAAAGACCTTCAAACCGTTAGAAACAATATTGCAATTGTTAATCCAGACGCAACTGTGGTGGATGCCTGCTCCCCAACATTTGTTGAAGACCCTGGCATAATCAGGGGAAAACGTGTGCTGGTGGTAGAAGAAGGACCAACAGTGACCCATGGGGAAGTAAAATACAGCTATGGGAGCATCACCGCACAAAAATATGGCGCTGCTGAACTTGTAGATCCGCGGCAATATGCCATTGGTAAGCTGAAGGAGACATTTGAACAATATCCCAATATCGGACCCGTTCTGCCGTCAATGGGCTACAACGACCAGCAAAAGAAAGACCTGGAAGCAACCATCGAAAATACACCGTGCGACCTGGTGCTGATCGCCACACCCATAGACCTGAACAGAGTGATAAAGATCAACAAACCTAATGTTAAGATCGGTTAC
The DNA here is from genome assembly GCA_003559735.1 of Bacteroidales bacterium. Classification (GTDB taxonomy): domain Bacteria; phylum Bacteroidota; class Bacteroidia; order Bacteroidales; family UBA7960; genus PUPG01. The sequence goes on from PWKN01000235.1 coordinate 1,533, forward strand.
GAGCTACAGGAAATTGGGAAACCCGACCTGTGCGACCTTGTGTGCGAATTCCTTAAAAAGAAGCAACTGGTCCGCATCGATTGTGGCTGTAAATAGTATACTGGGGGCACCAACGTGCCCCCTTTTTTTTGCTTCAACAACATGTATGATCATACAATCACAAAAAAATCAAACAACAAATGAAAAACAAAAGCCTGGTATCTATCAACGACTACACCAAGGACGAACAATTACGCATTCTTGATCTGGCAGAAAAATTCGAAAAGAAGCCTGTGCAAACCATACTGAAAGACCACGTAATCGCCTCACTGTTTTTCGAACCTTCAACACGCACCCGGCTCAGCTTTGAAAGTGCGGTAAACCGGCTGGGAGGCAAAATAGTAGGCTTCTCCGAAGCATCAAACACAAGCATAAAAAAGGGGGAGTCACTACGCGATACAATACTTACCGTAGCAAACTATTCTGACCTGATCATCATGCGAAACCCCATTGAAGGCAGTGCGAGATTTGCCTCCGAACTGTCGCACGTGCCAATCATCAACGCTGGCGATGGTGCAAACCAGCATCCGACACAAACCCTGCTCGACCTGTACAGCATAAAAAAAACCCAGGGCACGCTCGATAATTTGCATATCGCCATGGTGGGAGACCTTAAATACGGACGTACCATCCACTCGCTGGTTATTGCCCTGTGTAACTTTAACACCACGTTTCACCTGGTATCTCCCGTTGAACTGAAACTGCCCAGCTCGGTTAAGATGCACATCAAAGAAAACAAGCTGGCATACCACCAATATACCGAAATGGATGAGGTGCTGCCAAAAGCCGACATTCTTTATATGACCAGGATACAACAGGAACGTTTCAGCGATCCCCTTGAGTACGAACGGATCAAAAACGTGTATAACCTGCACCACGATATGATCCTAAACACAAAGGATAACTTCAGGGTGCTGCACCCGCTTCCACGGGTCAGTGAAATCAATATAAACGTTGATAAAAGTCCGAAAGCTTACTATTTTGAACAAGCCCTGAACGGTGTTTTTGTGCGCCAGGCACTCATTACATCCATCCTCGGAATTGCATAAAAAACATGTATCCCATTACGCAAACGAATAAACACATCACCCATGGACAATAAAAAGGTAAAAGAGCTCAAAGTGTCGGCTATCGAAAACGGTACCGTGATCGATCATATCCCTTCCAATGCCGTATTTAAGGTGATCAGGATATTGAAACTGGAAGCGTTTGAAAACATGGTGCTGTTTGCCACGAACCTCGAAAGCAAAAAATACGGGAAAAAAGGAATTGTAAAGGTCAGCAACAAATTTTTCGCCCCCGAAGAACTGAACAAGATAGCGCTTGTGGCACCACTCGCATCTGTCATCGAGATACGCGACTTCCAGGTGCGAAGCAAAACCATCGTCGAAATACCCGACAAGATCAAAGGCATTGTCAAGTGCTTTAACCCCAACTGCGTGACCAACAAGGAAGAGGTGTCAGCCATATTTGTTGTGGCAGATAAAGAAACAATACGGTTAAAGTGCCACTACTGCGAAAAGATCACCACCAGGGAGACAATGGAGTTCAGATAATTGCCAGTAAGAAAAAACGGCAAGGCAAGGCGCCATCATAAACAAATAAGAACAAACACAGCCTGCTAAGACAAACGTTCTTCAAGGACCTTCATTTCAGCGGAGGGCTTTGCACTTTTATACAATATATTATATACCGCATCAAGGATCGGCATCTCAACCCGATGGTTGTCGTTCATCTCTTTAATGCACCTGGTGGCATAATAACCCTCTGCCACCATATTCATCTCCAACTGTATGTGCCCCGGACTATATCCCTTGGCCAGCATTTGACCATAGTGGCGGTTGCGGCTGAACTGACTGTAACTTGTCACCAACAGGTCGCCTAGATATACCGAACGGTTAATATCCCTTTCGCCGGGCTTCACAGTGCCTATAAAACGACTGATCTCCTGGATCGCATTACTGATAAGAACTGCCTGGAAATTGTCACCATACCCCAAACCGCTGCATATGCCACTGGCAATGGCAACAATATTTTTTAACACAGGAACATACTCCGCCCCGAAAACATCGTCGGTTATGCTGGTCTTGATGTACCGGCACGCAAACAACCCCGATACTGCGGCCGCATTTACACGCTTCTCAGAGGCAATGGTGAGATAAGTAAGTTTTTCCTGGGCAACTTCTTCGGCGTGACTCGGACCGCTGACTACAACAAACTGTTCATAAGGCAGATCAAACCGTTTGTATAAGTAATCGGCAATGATGTCATTGTACTCGGGGACAATCCCCTTGATCGCACTCACCACTGGCTTGTCGCGCAACAGCGAAGCATGCAGTCCCTCGAGCGAAGAATGCAGGTATACCGACGGAATACAAAATACAGGGATGTCAGACTGCTTTAAAACCCTGTTCAGCTCGTGCGAAACTTCCAGCCGGTCTGTATCAAAAGAGACCGAACTCAAATACTTCGGATTATGCCCGTATTGCATCAGGTGGTCAGCAATTTCCCGTTCCCTTACCCACCAATGAACCTTCTCGACATTGTGAAGGAGTATCTTCACAATGGCTGTTGCCCAACTGCCCGACCCGATAACGGCTGCCTTTACTTTTCGCATACCTGTTTGTTTCGTTTTCCTGTTGCTTCAGCTAAATACCATACAAGGTTCTCCCCTACAATGCAACCTCCAAACAGTGCTCCTCCTCATCCCTTATAATGGTCACCTCAATCTTGTCGCCCGCACTAACTGTCCCCATAGCCTCCATATAGGTATGTATTTCCAGAACCTGCTTGTCGTTGATGCGAATGATCACATCTCCATCCTGAATGCCTGCCTTCTGTGCGGGACGGTCATCACTGACCGACATAACCCGCAACCCCTCTCCTTCAAAAGCGTGGTCAGGCATCAATCCCAAAGCCACCGTCTGTGTCCGCGGTCTGGACGGTTCACCGGCAGACGCCGTAGTGAATGCCAGCCGGTCCATCCCGTCAAGGGTTTTGATCATATCCAGTCCAAAGAAAACAATGTCACGGGCCCCGTCATAGTTGATTTTGTCAGCCGTGTCGCCCGGACGATGATAATCTTCATGAATGCCGGTAAAGAAAAACAAAACTGGTATGCCCTTTAGATAAAATGAGGTGTGGTCTGAACCACCACGGCCACCCGGACTCTTTCTGATATTAAAATGGTCTGGGGCGTGACTGTCAATTAGTTCATCCCACTCTGGCGATGTACCGGTGCCTATCATTGTGAGGGTTTTTTCATTCAACCGGCCAATCATGTCAAAGTTGAACATATAGTTGATCCTGTCTGTATCATAAGCATCGCTCCCGGTAAAATACCGGCTGCCGATCAACCCCTTTTCTTCGGCAGAAAAGCCAATGAACAGGTAGTTGTGTTGCTGCAATGTAGAACTGGAAATATAACGTGCTGCCTCCAACATACCCGCGGTGCCACTGGCGTTGTCGTCGGCACCGGGGTGTATGACATGCTCGCCCGGACTTCGGGAGCCGGAGCCACCATACCCGACATGATCGTAATGGGCCCCGATAACGACCGTATATGGGGCATTGTTGTCAATGTAACCAGCTACGTTGATGCCTGTGTGATCCTCACGGTATATGTCAGCATCCACAACTATATCGCCTTCCTGGACATCCATCAGTGCATGCAATACCTGAGGCTCTGCAAACAGTATGGGAATGTCAAACTGCATCCTGGCCATCCTCAGGTCCATGGGCGGATCATCACGTCCGGATTTCGTGTTGACAAAAACGATCCCGGCAGCACCCTTTTCAACAGCTGTTCCGATCTTGCGAAAGAGCAGCTGGTATAAACGTCTGTCACTAATGGTGTCGAGTGACTGTGGCACATAAAACTCCATAACAAAAAACCTCCCTTCCACATCGGGATGAAGCGCATAATCACAATAATCTTCATATCCCTCCACCCCGGTCATGCCGGTAAGACCATATCCGACGTGTATAAAAGGGGCAGAAAACGAACCACCCGACGACCCCGGCAAAACATAGTAGTCAACCCCATGCTCAAAAGTATGGTTCATATATGTAAAGGTATTATCGCTCCCCCATACCCACTCCCCGGGAAAAGGGAACTCCTGGTAATACGAGCCGTCAAATAACGGCTGCAGACCCGCCTGCTTCATGCGGACTTTAATATATTCTGCAGCTTTCCGTTCCCCTTCGGTACCCGCTTCACGGCCTTCCATTTCATCAGAAGCAAGTGTATAAACGTCTGTAGCCATACGGGCAATAACCGGTCCCTCGGAAAAATCAAAATCAACCTGCGACCAAACTGGCTGCCATACAATGGCTACACATGCAAACAAGAAATAACCAATACGGTGTTTTAACATATTCATGGCTTTTTTTACACCGGCATTCCATAAAGCCGGCACTTATTATATTAATATTTTTCCGGCAAAACAGAATGGATGCCGGCATAATGAAACTTTGGTTAAAATTACGTATTTTTGACAATATGGAAAAAACCAATGTGCTATGGAAAAAAAGAATCGCATTCTGTTTTGGGTAATAAACGGCTTGATCGCTGCGGTAGTATTGATCTTTATAATTCAGAACTGGGGACCGGTACAGTTTAAGTTCCTGGGATTAAAGCTTGAGGGATACGGTTTTCTGGTATTTCTCGTCATCTTCCTGCTGGGTTTCTTCAGCGGATGGCTGTGGTCCTTTTTCCGCAGCTTAAAAAAAAGACGCAACCAACCAAATGAAAACAAAACACATTACCTGGAGGATTGATCAGGATAATTTCCCCTTGTAATCGCCATAACCAAACACCCTGAGCAGCTCAAAACCGCCATCTTTGCGCAATATGCCGATTGATGGGTGTTTTACGCCATTGAAAAAGGTAGTCTTTACCATGGTATAGTGGATCATGTCATCAAACACCACCTTGTCACCCACCTGCAACTCCGTTTCAAAACCATAGTCGCCCATACCCATAAAATCACCTGCCAGGCAGGTACCTCCACCCATCCGGTAAACATGACTTCCCGGTTTGGCATCAGTGGCACCCAATATAACTGGCTTGTAAGGCATCTCCAGGCAGTCGGGCATATGCGCAGAAAAACTCACATCAAGCATTGCAATGCGGACCCCCTTGTTAACCAGGATGTCCCGGACAGTGGAAACAAGATACCCCGTCTGCCATCCTATGGCCTCACCGGGTTCCAGGATGACTTTCTCCAGGTTGGGATAACGCCCTTTAAAGTCCCGCAGCAACGATACCAGGTGCTTCACATCATACCCTTTGCGTGTTATATGATGCCCCCCACCCATATTGAACCATTTGCACTGACGAATAAGTGGTGCAAATGATGCTTCCACGTGCTCAAGGGTACGCTCCAGCACATAACTGTCATTCTCGCACAACACATGAAAATGCAGTCCATCCACACCATCAGGCAAACGGTCGCCCAACAGGTCGCAGGTAATACCCAGGCGCGAACCCGGGATGGCCGGATTATACAGGGCTGTCTCAACCTCCGAATATTCCGGGTTGATACGCAAACCAACACCAACTGGCTTGTCAGCGGACCTTACCTGGTCAATAAACCGGCTGTGCTGCGATAAGGAATTGAAGGTAATGTGACTGCTGTACCGGATGACCTCCTCCATCTCTTCCGGATAAAAAACCGGCGCATATGTATGGGCTTCACAACCCATCTCCTCAAAAACCAGGCGGGCTTCTTGCAGCGAACTGGCAGCAGCACCTGCAAGATATTTTTTAATATGCGGAAATGTGCGCCACATCGCGTACCCTTTTAAGGCGCATATGATGTCAACCCCCGCCTCCTTCTGCACAAGGTCCAGCATCTGAAGGTTAATGTCCAGCAACTCCTCCTCCAGCACAAAACACGGAGATGGAATATGGTCAAATTTATTTATCATGGGATGGATGTTTGGGATGGGATGCACATGCAACCTCATTCATGGGTGTCGACCGGTAACGGCTCGTCAATCCGTTCATGCCACGGCAGTCCGTATACGGGCAACTTCTCCATGAACGGATCGGGATCAAACTGCTCGACATTGAATACACCGCTGTCTGACCATTTACCGGTCAGGATCATCATGGCACCGATCATTGCGGGGACACCTGTGGTGAAACTCACAGCCTGTGCTTCCACATCACGGTATGCCTCGGCATGATCACAGTTGTTCCAGACATAATATGTGCGTTCCCTTCCTTCTTTGATACCCCTGATCTGACATCCGATTGATGTTTGACCCTTGTAGCCCTCTCCGAGGGTGGAAGGCTCTGGCAATACCGCCTTCAGAAACTCAAGGGGCACAATGTCCAGTCCTTTGAAGTTTACCGGCTTGATGCTCGTCATGCCCACATCCTGCAATACATTCAGATAAGTGATGTATTGTTCGCCAAATGTCATCCAGAAACGTGCACGCTGTAAACTGGGAAAGTTCTTTACCAAAGATTCCAGTTCCTCATGATACAACAGGTATGACTCCCGCTCCCCTATGCCCGGGTAATCAATCGGCCTGTGTATTTCAAGCGGTTCTGTCTCAACCCACCTGCCTTTCTCCCAGTAACGTCCCTTCTGTGTAATCTCCCTTATGTTGATCTCGGGATTGAAGTTGGTGGCAAATGCTTTGCCATGGTCGCCCGCATTGCAGTCGACAATATCGAGCGTGCGGATCTCATCAAAATAATGCTTTGCTGCATAGGCAGTGAACACACCTGTTACCCCGGGATCAAACCCACAGCCCAGCAACGCCATGATCCCTGCCTCCCTGTACCTGTCGTGATAGGCCCACTGCCAGCTGTATTCAAACTTTGCCACATCGCGTGGCTCATAGTTGGCCGTGTCAAGATAATGTGTGCGGGTTTCCAGGCATGCATCCATGATGGTGAGGTCCTGATAAGGAAGGGCAACATTGATCACAAGGTCGGGCTTGTACTTTTTGATCAGGGTAACCAGCTCAGGTACATTGTCGGCATCAACCTTTGCGGTCTTGATGCGGTCGCCGCCCACCGCACGGGCAATCTGTTCACATTTTTCGAGGGTGCGACTGGCCAGCATGATGTCTGAAAACACCTCAGGGATACGGGCACATTTGCGGGCTACAACATTGCCTACACCTCCGGCGCCAATTATCATTATCTTACTCATGGGTCAGGTGGTTTTTGGTTCTTAGATCCTTTCCATTGCTTATGGAACAAAAATAAGAAATCCAAACAAATATTGGACTACTCCCCTCTAAACAATACCAAAAAAACAACCTGCCCAACCATCTTAATGCACCGCCGCGTGTCAAACCACTGCACTCCGTGCACCAGGATACGTGTCCTGCCACCTCCAATATGCACCGCCGCGTGTCAAACCGCTATACTCCGGGCACCAGGATACGTGTCCTGCAACCTTCTATAATGCCCACTGTGTGTCAAACCACTGCACTCCGGACACCGGGATACGTGTCCTGCCACCACCTTAATGCGCTGCCCAGGTATCCCGGTCAAGACTGCGGTAATGGATCGCCTCTGCAAGGTGTTCCGTCCGGATCGCGGCAATGCCTTCAAGGTCGGCAATGGTCCTCGATACCTTTAAAATACGTTCGTACGCACGGGCCGACAGCTCCAGCCGCTCCATAGCGGTTTTCATAAGAAGCATGCCGGATTGATCAACACGGCATACCTCGCGCATTTGTTTGGGCTGTATCTGCGCATTGCAATAGATCCCCTGCTGATGCTTGTATCGCTCAGCCTGCAAAGCACGTGCATTTATCACCCGCTCCCTGATGGTTTGTGATCTTTCTGCTGTCTGCGCATGGGTGAGTGCACCAAAAGGGACGGGGGTGACTTCAATGTGGATGTCGATGCGGTCTAACAACGGACCTGAAATCCGGTTCAAATATTTCTGCACAGTGCCCGGGACACAAACACAATCCTTGTCAGGATGAGTATAAAAGCCACACGGACAAGGGTTCATTGAAGCAACAAGCATGAAACCGGCGGGGTACCGGACAGAAAAACGGGCACGGTTCACCGTGATCATCCGCTCTTCCAGGGGTTGCCGCAGCACCTCCAAAACGGTGCGCCTGAACTCCGGCAACTCGTCGAGAAACAGTACCCCATTGTGTGCCAGCGATATTTCGCCGGGAGTGGGATGTGCACCCCCTCCCACCAGGGCAACGTCGCTGATGCTGTGGTGCGGACTCCTGAACGGGCGGACAGCCAGGAGGGATAAGTTGTTGTCAAGCTTACCCGCCACGCTGTGGATCTTCGTTGTTTCCAACGCTTCATGCAAGCTCAAAGGAGGCAGTATGCCCGGCAGCCTCTTTGCAAGCATCGTCTTACCAGAGCCTGGCGGACCAATAAGCAG
>PWKN01000008.1 GCA_003559735.1 Bacteroidales bacterium
CGGCAACAACTTTAAATAGGCACCAAAAATCGTCCCCCTCCTGGCCTGCTTCTGGTCTCGACCCGACAACACCCTCTGAACAATGTACTGATCGGTACACCAATACCAGAAACCAATAATTGCCGAACCCAGCAGAACCCCCGACCATGGAAAGTCTGCATCACGATGCGAACGGATCAGGCTCGACATGGAATCTCCGTGCGGCGTGAGTGTTGCACCGGTTATTTCCATCAACTCGTTCCATCCGCCCAGCTCACGCAATCCGATCACAAGGATAATGATCGAACCGAGCAGCAATATGGGCATTTGCAACACCGAAGTGTACAATACCGCACGCATGCCTCCCAGTACTGTGTATATTCCGGTAATAAGCACCAGACCTATGGCCCCGATCCAGAAAAAATCAATACCCATCCACTCTTCAATCCCAAATACTTCCTTAAAAACAACACCGCCAGCATACACCGTAACTGCAACCTTGGTAAGCACATAACTCACCAGCGAAATAATTGATAAAAAATTCCTTGAGGCAGTATTGTACCTTCTTTCAAGAAATTCTGGCATGGTAAATACCTTGCTGCGCGAATAAAAAGGGACAAAGACCCATCCCAGGACAAGGATGAGCCATCCATGCATCTCCCAATGGGCCATGGCCATGCCTGACTCTGCACCTGCACCGGCAAGTCCGACCAAATGCTCTGAACCAATATTTGAGGCGAAAAGTGATGCCCCGATAGCCAGCCAGCCAACATTCCTGCCGGCAAGAAAGTAATCTGCCGATGTCTCTTTCTTTAAACTGATAACCCACCAGACAACAAGAAACAACAATACGAAAAATGCACCCAATACCAACCAGTCAATTAAAGTCATAGGTATAAACGTTTAACTGTTAATAATTTAAATACAGGAATTACACACTTGATCGAGTCCACCCGGACCGTCCCTAAAAAATCCCGTAAATATAAGACATATTGACAAAAACAAAAGCATTATAAAGATGTTATCTTTTAAATAAAACCATACAACCACACATGCATGTAAACAACTTATTGTTATCTTTGCATATCAATGTATTGATATACAGATTCATACTATGGACAACGTACAAAGGCCATCCAATATACACTCCCTGATGCCTGCCGGCTGGATAGTCACTGCACTATTCTTCATGCTCCAGCCAGGCCATATTGTTGCACAAACCGGCAGCATCCTTCTTCAAAATGAGCGCAGAGAACCAGTGATGATTGCAAGCAATGCCACCTCATCACATCTGCAACTTGCCTTTGACGAGCTGCAGTTTTTTGAAATACAAACACCAGGTGGCATTTTTACCGAACTGATCATTCCCGGGGGGTACAGCGCAGGTCAGACCGGAGAACCCAAACTGCCTGCACAGAAAAAACTTATCGAGATCCCCTTTGGCGCTTCCGTGGAGGTAAATATCACCAGCTATACCACCACCGAATACAACCTTAGCGACTACGGCATCAGACACCCGTTGATGCCGGTGCAACCTTCACCCCCCAAAAACCTGTATGCCACAGACATCCCTTTCGTGTATGTGCCTGAAGTGTACAGCAAACGTTCTTATCATGCAATGGAACTTGCTTCGGTTGAGATCCTTGGTGTATTGCGTGGACAAAGACTGGCCAGGCTTACCCTGGCACCGGTGCAATACAATCCGGCGGAACACCGCATCAGGGTATACAACAACATCGAACTGGAACTGGAATATAAGGGTGCCGACATCGAATTGACCAACCATATGAGGGCAGCCACCTTCTCTCCTTTTTTTGAACCAATATATAACCGGAGCATCAATGCCTTACCGGCCGAAAGCGTGCTGGAAAACCATCCCGGACTGACTGCTGTTCCGGTTAAAATGATCATTGTATCACACCCCGATTTTGAGCCGGTGTTGCAGGACTTCATTGAATGGAAAACAATGCAGGGCTTTGATGTGATTGAAGCCTATACCGATGAAACAGGCACCAGCCGGGAGGAGATCAAACAGTTTATTCATGACCTGTATCATGCAGCCACCCCTGAAGACCCGGCCCCTTCATTCTTGTTGCTGGTAGGCGACAATGACAAACTGCCTGCATCAGCAACCGGTGCCAGGACAAATCAGGTTACCGACCTTTATTATGCATCAGCCGACGGGGATCATTTCCCGGATATGCTTTACGGACGGCTTTCGGCAAGGAACCAGCAGGAACTCCGGAACCAGATAGACAAAATACTGTATTACCAGCAATACTCTTTCAGCGATCCTTCCTACCTGAATGATGTTACACTGATAGCTGGTGCCGACTCCTACTGGAATCCGGCCATTGGCCAGCCAACAATTCTTTATGGAACAGAGAATTATTTTAATGCCGTCAATGGCTTTGCCAATGTGAACGCATACCTGACTAATTATTCGGGTTGCTACGATGACGAAAGGATCGCTGTAAGCCTGATCAACTATACGGCACATTGTTCGCCAACCAGCTGGAACAACCCTTCGCTGAATGCTGGCCAAATCGGGTCCATGGCCAATGAGGGCAAGTACCCCCTGGCCATTGGAAACTGCTGTGAGAGCGCCCAGTTCAGCCATACTGAAAGCATTGGTGAAGCCTGGGTGCGGGCTGAAAACAGCGGTGCTGTTGCATATATCGGGTCTGTACCCAACACCCACTGGTTTGAAGATTTTTACTGGACGGTGGGCGCCTTTCCTGTCCAGGGAAACAACCTCGGATACATACCATCTGTCGAAGAAACAAGTACAGGAGTGTATGATTTTGCATTTTCACCTGGTTACAATGTTGTATCATCGATAAAAGTCCTGGGCAACCTGGCCATTACCGAAGCACACCTGCAGGGATACAACACACACTCAAATGTACAGTATTACTGGGAAGCCTATCATACGTTGGGGGATCCCACCACCGTTATCTACCTGACAGAAGGAAAGGAACCGGAAGTAAACCATATGCCGGTCGTATCACTCGGTTTGGACCATTTCACAGTGGAAACCAGTCCCGGTGCGTATATCGGACTGTCAAAAGATGGTGTATTGCTCGGTGCCGCATTTGCCGATGAAGCCGGTAAAGCCAATGTGCCCATCACCCCTGTAACAGCCGGAGAGATGGTGAACATCGTTGTTACAAAACCCCGACACATCCCATATATTGAACAACTGCCGGTAACCAGGCTGGACGGATCACTGGTGGTGCTCGACGACTTCACGATCAAAAGCGCATCGGGCAGCAGGAAAGTCATTTATAATGAGGATTTCTCGATTGACCTGTCACTGAAAAATGTCGGATCTTTGTCCTCGGGTATCGTCACGGTCACACTGTCTGGCAACGATCAGTACATCAGTATCGAAAATGAGGGAACCATCATAGAGGTGGATCCCATCCAGCCGGGGGATACACTGAACACGGCCACCCTGGCCGACGCCTTTTCATTCATCGTATGCAGAGAAGTACCTGACCAGCACCGGGCTGATTTCTATGTGCACATTCACGATGGTGACCAGGAATGGACATCCCGGATGATCCTTACAGCCAATGCTCCTGTCTTTTCTGTTTCTCCCGGTTATACTGTTGACGACAGCACAGATGGCAATGACGACGGACTCCTTCAACCTGGTGAACATGCGCTGATTGCTTTCAGGATCAGCAACCACGGGAATGCAACAGCCGTCAGACCTGAGGCAACGCTTAACGGCGACTCTCCGTATTTTGCCATCGCTGAAAACAAACAGGTATCCGACCCTCTCCTGCCAGGAGAATCGACAGAGGTAACCTGGAAAGTGAAAGCCCATCCGTCGGCCCTCGGAGGTACAGTAGTGACTCTTGACTTGTGTGTGCGGGACGGACATGCTGATCAGGTAACTGCCCCTCTACTTATTGGTCAGAGACCCAACATTGTTATCGGAACGGGCGAAGATGAATCCCACCAATATCCGTTTTATAATCTCTACATGGCAAACCGCACCCAGCTGCTCTACCTGTCTGGCGAACTGCCCGGCACCAAACAAGCCATTGAACAGATCGCCTTTGACGTGACCAGGGCTTCTGCCGAATGGAACGTGTTTCCCAATTTTGTTATCCGGATGATGCATACCGGTGAAGAAGAATTGTCTGAATTTATTGATACCAGCGATGCCAAAGAGGTATTTTCAACAGCCGGGGGATACAGTATGACCCGGGACACCGGGTGGCACAGCTGGGAACTGGAGGAGCATTTCCCGTACGACGGCAAACAAAACCTGCTGGTTGAGATCGAATGGGGTCTGATGGACGACTGGACCGTCAACCATTACCGGCTTGCCTCTACTGAAATGGACAGCCAGCTGGTTGCCTACGGCTACAGCGACTTTGTAAGTCCGCCGGACTTCAATAATACATCCAGCATCAGGCCCAACATACGGCTGGCCTTTAAACCTGAAAAAGCAGGAACAGAACAGCCGGTGCATTTTGAAGTAAGAGACCACCGCCATCTTTCGCTGGAAAATGCAACCATCACCATCGGATCGCTATCGAGGAATACAGGTAGCGGCGGACAAACATCATTTGATTTGCTGCCGGGAACATATCACTTCACCGCTGAAAAAGAAGATTATCTTCCTTTTACACATTCTGTCACACATCAGGTTGAGGATACCGTGCACATCAAAATGGTGCCCGAAAACAGTTATTTTTTAACCTTTCACATAGCCGGACAGGATGGCCAGGCAATAGATGACGCCACCATTACAATTGACGGAGTGGACAATGAACCGGGCCACTATTCGGTCGAACTTGTGCCCGGCTTTTACAGTTACCGCATTTCCAAAGTATGCTACAAATCCATCGAGGGACATATTGACCTGGTGAACGACCATACCATTGACCTGGTTTTGGATCCGTCGGGATCAGGTGATGCCAATGGCGACGGACAGGTTGATCACATGGATGTTGTTGCAATAACCGATTATCTGCAGGAAAAAGATCCAAACCCTTTCTGCTTTGACAACGCCGATGTCAACAACGACTACATGGTCGATATTCTGGACGTCACCGGGATCATCAACATCTATACGTTTGATGAGCTGCATCCTTTTCCGGAAACAACATCACTGGAGTCAACCATAACCATGCACAGGGATGGGGTCTCTCTTTCGGGCGATGGCACACTGACTGGCCTGCAGCTCTATTTTGATGGGATTGATGTGCTGGAAATCACCAAAAACAATGACCTGCCTCACCACCAGGTGGTGCCATTTCAAAACGGACTCCTGAAGGGGGCATTGATATACAGCGAGGAAAATACCCCTTTCCCACCCGGGACCATCCAGCTGTTCGGTTTTTCTGAACAAGATGACCTGCCTTCATGGGGCAAGGTCATTGCAGCAAACATCAATGCAGAAAAAGCACCTGTGGAAACCCGATATGATGACGACACAAATACAGAAACCATCAGTTCTCCAGGTTATTTCCGGGCATTCCCCAACCCCGCGCGTGATCTCCTCCAGGTGCAGTTCAACAACCTGAACGGCAAAACCACAGTGTTCTCACTCATCAACATGCATGGTCAGACCATAAAGTCCGGCCAGGTACAAAACCAGGATACGGGAACCCGCTCCTTCTCATTGCATGGGCTCCCGGCAGGACTCTATCTGATAAGAATGGAACACCAGAAAGCCATAAAGGTCAGGAAAGTGATTGTTGAATAAAAAACAGGCTTTTTTAAAACCTTTTTTATAGTTTTGCACATCTGTTTAAAACAAATTCAATGAAGAGCAGGTATTCATTAAGTCTCGGTAAACCCTTTGGCATAAAGGTCTCTGTCCACTGGACCTTCTCACTGCTTATTGCGTGGATCGTGCTGATAAGTCTTGGGCGCGGACTGGCAGCGCCTCAAATTTTAATGCATATTGTGTTTGTGCTGGCCCTGTTTGTATGTGTGGTTTTGCATGAGCTTGGTCATTCCATTGCGGCCATCAGGCTGGGCGGAGCGGTAGACAGCATCACGCTGCTGCCCATAGGGGGCATGGCCCACCTGTCCAAAATGCCCGAAAGGCCTATGGATGAATTCATGGTATCTGCAGCCGGACCACTTGTAAATGTAGTTATTGCCGGATTGCTGTGGATCTATGTAGCCCTGTTTCATCCGGTTGATATCGCAGCCATTGAGTTTGAAACCATCACAGCAGCAAATTTCCCCATTATGTTGCTGGCTGCCAACCTTTTTATTGTAGCCTTCAACCTCATACCGGCATTTCCGATGGACGGCGGACGGTTGTTCCGGTCTGCCTTGTCAATAAGGATGAGCCGGCTGAAAGCAACCCGGATCGCAAAAGACATTGGACAGGTCTTTGCAATTGTGTTTATTGTAGGCGGACTGTTTTTTAATCCTTTTCTTGTGGTGATCGGCTTTTTTATCCTGCTTGGCGCAAAAGGGGAATATGAAATGATCAAGTACCAGGATGTATTGAAAGATCAAACGGTACGGGAGATCGTCAAAACTGAATTTGCCGAGCTGGATGTGGATGATACACTGGGAAAAGCAGCAGAAAGACTTGTCCAGGTCTCAGACAATGGTTTTGTGATCATGTCGGAAGGTGAATTTGCAGGGATCCTTACAAAAAATGACCTGATCAACGGACTGAATTCACATGGAAGGGAAGGGAAGATCAAGGATGTGATGCAAACCGGTCTGCAACCGATCCATTGTGATACACCGCTCTTTGATGTGTACCGTGACATGCAGAAAAATCGCCTTTATATGCTGCCGGTAATTGAAAACAAAGAATTTAAAGGGATCCTGGACCTTGAAAACCTGCATGAGTTCTTTTTAATCAGAAAGGCAACAAAAATTAATTCCTGATTTTGCTACTGCCGGCAAGTCCGGTTAATGACTTCCAACGAATGACTATGACTGCAGAAAGAACACTGAAGACCATTCTTATTGTAGATGACGAAAAGACCGCGCATCAATTATACAAGATCATGCTCAGAGAAAAGGGGTATACTTTTCTTCATGCAGAAAACGGACGTGAGGCCGTGGAGGTATTCCTGCGCAATCCGCAGATTGATCTGATCCTGATGGATATTAAAATGCCAGTTATGAGCGGATACGATGCGACAAAAGAAATCAGGAAACACAACAATAATGTTGTTATACTGGCACAAACGGCATACACTATGTCCTACGACAAGAAAAAAGCTTTTGCATCAGGCTGCAATGACCACCTGGCAAAACCTGTTGAAGCAAAGGTTTTACTGGAAGCATTGGCTAAGTATTTTAATTCCGCCTGACGTGTTTTCTCAAACTACCACCACCCCATAAACCTTCGGGGGGTGGTACCTGATAAAAACATTCATACACCCATACCGGTCAGGGATCATTACCCATCCAGCAGCGCCCTGATGAACCCATCACCCCTGATAAGGCCATAGTATCCTTTCTGAACCGACCGTTCATTGTATTCCGTTACCTGGTCACCTTCAACACCAGGATGGAAGATCATGAATGGAACCGGATCATGTGTATGCGTCCTGAGGGCACAAGGGGTAGGATGATCGGGAAGGATGGCAATGGCCACCGGAACATCCATGTTTTCCGTCTGCCGGGTTATATAACTGACAACCCTTTGATCCAGGTACTCTATCGTACGCACCTTCAAACCGGCATTCCCTTCGTGTCCTGCTTCATCACTCGCTTCAATGTGAAGGTATACCAGGTCGGTCTCGCTTAACGCGTCTACAGCAGCTTTTGCTTTCCCTTCATAATTGGTGTCGTGCAAACCGGTAGCACCCGTTACCTTAACAGGTTTAAAACCAGCATATATGCCGATACCGAATATCAGGTCAACCGCCGAGATCACCGCACCTGTCTTGCCATACAGCTCCTGGAATGTCTTCATCTTTGGCCGGTATCCCGGCGACCAGAACCAGGAAGCATTGGCCGGATCCTGTCCGGCTTCGACCCGCTTCCTGTTCAGTGGGTGTTCTCGCAACAAGCGACGCGATTGACTGATCAGGTCATTGAGCAGCATGGCTGTTCCCGCCCCGGCCGGGGCTTTGCTTTTTACCATATAGTCTTTGAAAGGCTTTCCGGGCACATCGTGCGGGGGAGTACAATCTATTTGATCAGAACCGCCTTTCAGCACAAACAAATGCCGGTAACTTACCCCGGGATAAAAAGAATAGCGTTCGTCAGCCAGTTTTTCATTCAGGAAGGAGATCAGCTGGTGTGATTCTTCTGTCGGTATGTGACCGGCACTGTGGTTTTTTATTAACCCATCACCATCAATGGATACAAGGTTGCAACGCATGGCAAGGTCACCCTTCCCTAATTCAACACCCATACTGGCGGCCTCCAGGACTCCCCTGCCCTGGTATACATCGTGCACATCATAGCCCAGTACGGCCAGATTTGCGATCTCACTTCCGGGCGGCATGTCGTCAGGTACCGTTTTTAACAGTCCGCATCTGCTTCTGGCACACAACGCATCAATATGCGGTGTGTGTGCAGCCTCAAGAGGTGTTTTGCCCCCGAGAGACTCCACCGGATAATCTGAACATCCATCTGCAAGAATAATAATATACTTCATAGGTCTGTATTTGTATGGTTCGGTCATATACAACATGCCATTACATGATCATTCCGCTGTTGGGTCACTCACCGGCATGGTGCAGGATACAGGAAGGCGGGTGGTCATTTTTTCCCGCCGGTCATCCCCCTGTTGGAGCACTCACCGGCATGGCGCGCGCCTGCGAATAACCCGTCAATGATTGATCCCCGCACTCAGCCACAGCAAAAACCATACAGGCAGAACCGTGTGTCATGCTACCGGTACAGGTCAAGCATATATTGCCTGAAATGATCATAGTTGTGCTGCAGGTAACCATATTCTTCATCCTTATCTTCAAGACCTTGCAAGCTTGATGGCAGTTCGGGGTCAAAACCAAGTATCTCCTGGATATGTTCAGGAAATTTGGCCGGATGCGCGGTTTCCAGTACAACATACAACCCTTTCCCGTCATGCTGTGGCTTTCCCGCGTAGTGATCCAGTCCGGCCCACCCTACAGCACCATGTGGCTCCAGCAACAGCCGGTGCTGATGCCACGCATGGGCGATGCACCGCTTTGTCTCATCATCATTTACAGATATGGCGGTCAGGTCCCTGTTCATTGCCTGCATGTCGGGCATCTCCCTGATGTTGCCCTGTTCATCCATTACCCCTCCGTATAATGCCACAAGACGGGCAAGGTTGCTGGGGTGACCAACATTCATGGCACTGGAGATACAGTTCTTTGAAGGTACGATCTTATTGTATTGTCCTGTTTGCAAAAAGACCGGAAATGCATCATTTTCATTTACCGCGATCACCATTTTCTTAACGGGCAGTCCCATTCTCCAGGCAATCATGCCTCCCATCATATCACCAAAGTTTCCCGACGGGATCACAAAAACCGGTTGATCCTCCAGGTCCTTGCGCAACTGCGACCAGGCGTAGAAATAGTATACGGCCTGCGGCAACAACCTGCCGATATTAATGGAGTTGGCTGACGACAAGTTCAATCCCGCCAGCTCTTTGTCTGCAAAAGCACGTTTTACCATTGCCTGGCAGTCGTCAAACTTCCCGTTAACGGCCACCACATCGACATTGTTTCCCAGTGTGGTCATCTGTTTGCGCTGTCGGACCGTAACCTCATTTTCCGGGAACAGGATCAACACCCTGATGTTATCCAGTCCGTAAAACGCATTGGCAATAGCGCTCCCTGTATCACCCGACGTAGCGGTCAGGATCAGCAGTTCACGTTTTTCCTGCTCCAGAAAATGGTTCATCAACCGGCCCATCATCCGGGCGGCAAAATCCTTAAAAGAGGCTGTAGGTCCCCGATCAAGCCGCATTACATACTTACGGTCAACGACATGTTCAAGCGGTACCGGGTAATCGTAGGCATCTGATACCAGCTTCTTCAATACCCCGGGAGGCACCTCATCCTTTAAAAACGCTTTCAAAACAGAAAAAGCCATCTCCGGGTAAGCCATTCCGGAAAACGCTTTCAGCAAACCCGTTGCAAGCCCCGGTATCCGGTCCGGCATATACAGACCCCTGTCAGGCGCCTGTCCGTTTAAAAGCGCTTCCCTGAAAGAGACCGTTGGTGCTTTCAAATTGGTTGAATAATAATTGATCGCTTCCATAATCCATGTTTATCATTGTACCGTATAATCACCGTGTGCGTGGACAAGCCTGGCCCCATGCAACCGCCGGACATCATTCTGTTTGTCAGCTGACTCATTCACGTGCAAGACGTGCCGACGAAGCGCCCCCTGCCGAATAATCAGGAAAGCTCATGCGCACCTTCTTTCCATCCAGCACCGATAACGCCTGATCCAGGTCGCTTATGATGTCGTCGGGATGCTCCATGCCAACACACAACCGGATCAGGTTTGGAGGGATGTTCGCCAGCTTGCGCCCCTCTTCACCTTGCTGTGAATGAGTTGAGATGGATGGTATGGTGGCTACCGATTTTATGCGGCCAAGATCGGTGGCCCTCCAGATGCGCTGCATGGCATCAAATACCCTGCGCGTGGGTTCAGCACCCCCCCTGACACGAAACGACATCAGGTGACCATAACGGTTCTGTGCGGTTCCATACTGTTCATCGTGCTCGGCATCAACGAGGAACATATATTTTTTGGCCAACCCGTGTAAAGGATGTTCCTCCAGTCCAAGATAATCAACCCCTTCAATGTGCTTGTGTCCCGATAAAAACCTGGCCACCCTTTCAGTGCTCCGGCTTGTAATGTCCATCCGCGACCTGATGGTCCGCACGTCATTGAGCGCCAGTATGGCATTCATAGGCGACAGGTTTGGTCCGTTGTCGCGATTGGGCAATTGCTTCAAATATGCACAAAAGTCGGCTTTCATTGCCGGATTGTCAATGTTTGTGGTCAGGTCTTTCCGCGCTATTACCGCACCGGCAACACCAAAACCACTGGTAAACAATGACTTGGTGACTGACTGCACCACAATGTCTGCCCCATATTCCAGTGGACGAAGCAACGCAGGGGTGGCAACCGTTGAGTCAAATATGGCAGGAATACCATACTTGTGTGCCAGATCAACGATCTGTTTTACATCAAAGAATGCCTGTGATGGATTGCTGGGCATCTCACCATACAAAAAACGGGTGTTTTCATCAATATTTGACTCCCATTCCGACAGATCAGTGCCGTTCACCACACGGCGCCATTCTATGTTGCGCTCCTTCTCCTTGCGAACGGCAAAATGCTGAAAAGTGCCACCATATATCTGACAGGTAGCTACAAAGTTCATCGGTTTACCCGGACGGCGGGGGTCCTCAATAAGGAACTGGTCAACAGCGCTCGCTATGGCAGCCATACCCGAAGCCGTGGCAACACAGGTGGCATCTGTACCGGCATTGTACGACTCGAGCAATGCAAGCACACCCTCTAAATAGTAGATGCTCGGATTGGCAATGCGCGCATAACACCATGTGGGTATCTCATACCCCAAGGCAGCCTCCATCTCGTCTGAATCACGGTATGCCTGCGAAGACGACATATAGATGGGTTCAACAATAGACCCCTGGTTGAAATCCAACGCCTCCTGCATAGAATAAACACCATGAACAGCGATGGTGTCAAAACGGCATTTCTTCATTTTGCTGATATTCGCGGCATGCCATTCAATGGCACGCGCAGCAGCCTGTTTATAATGCTCTGTTCCTTTGGGTGACATGTTGTGGTGGATTGGTTTACAAAAATGGTTTGACGGATTAAAAGTAATAAAAAAAGCTGTATATTTGTTCGTTCTTTGGTTCCCGCTTATGGGATGAAAAGGGAATGCCGTGAGAATCGGCAACAGTTCCCGCTGCTGTAAGCCCTGTTCACTGTTTTGATCATACACCACTCTGTTTTTAATCACAGGGGAAGGTATCAGAACAGGGGGTGAGTCAGAAGACCTGCCAAAGGATGTTGGATTTTGCAGCCTGCGGCGAACAGGCAGCTGGTCGATGACTCGCACATACCCCCTGCTGTCCGGACCCTTGCTGCAAAATCTGTTGTTTTTAGAAAATTGCAGCAACATGACAAAGACAACCAATCCCCAAAACCAAAAAAAAAGTGTACCGCGTGGCATGCCGGGATCTCCGCCAGTGATCCGCCTGCTTCCATTCCTGCTGTGCGTTTATGCCATTGCCACAACAATGCCTGTTGCCAGTGCAACTTCAATGAACAATGATGCGCCTGTTGTGGAAACGCCCATAGGCAATATTATGGCCACAGAAACAGACGAAAACATGGCAATTGACCTTACCAGGGTTTTTTCCGCCCCCGTATCCGGCGACACACTCCATTATGCCCTGTTAACAAACGCCTTCCCAGGTGTTGCCGAGGCGGAGATCGAACAGGACACGCTGGTGATCAGGTTTTTAAAACCCGGTCAAACCCATATCGGGATCAGTGCTTCCATAGGGGGAGCGGCTGTTTACCTGGACTTTGCAGTGGGTGTGGTACCCGAAATAGAAGGCAGTTACATTGTGGCTGATTTCAGCGACCTTGAACTCCCCGCCGAAAGTTTCTGGAACGGTACCGACGGCTCAGGGGGCTTCGTGTCGGGTAATGTGTTCTTTCCCAATCAGTATAATCCGGACTGGGGAGCGTGGAGCGGATGGTCCTATTCAAACAGTACCGACAACACCACACCGGGCTGGATGAACCAATACAGTGCGATTACCGGTACAGGCATCCCTGGCAATGGCGATGACAACCCCATCTATGGCGTGGCATACAATCCGGCGTCATTGTCATTCAAAGATTCCGCTGCCTTCCGGGTAAAGGGGTTTTACATAACCAACAACACGTACGCTGGTTTGTCCATGAAGTATGGCGACGATTTTTCTAAAAAGTTTGGCGGTGAGGACGGTACCGATCCCGACTGGTTCAGGCTTTCTGTCTGGGGTATGGCCGGTGGCGAAGCAACCGACACCATCGGCTTTTACCTTGCCGACTATCGTTTTGACGACAACACAAAAAACCATATCATCGAAACCTGGCAATGGCTCGGGTTAAGCAGTCTGGGGAAGGTAGACAGTCTGATGTTCGGACTCGCATCCTCCGATATGGGCGACTGGGGAATGAACACGCCTGCATACTTTTGCATTGACAACATGCTTGTTTATCCTGATAAGCCTCCGTATGTCAGCAATCCGGTCAGGGATATCCACAGTACCACAGCCTTCAGCAAGGTACCGGTCGATCTCTCTGAAGTGTTCTCCGACCCCGACGATGACGACTGCAACATCCTGGTTATGGTGAAGGACAATACCAATGCCGGACTGGTGACGACTGAGATTGACGAAAAGGAGTTGATCCTTCACTTTACAGAAGGAGCAACCGGAGAAGCAAAAATTACCCTGGAAGCAGTTTCGAACAGCAAATCCGTTACCACATCATTCACCGTTACGGTCCGCGAAAAGGGTCCGCATTACATATACGAAGTCATAGAATACATGCCGGCACCTGGTCAGTTTATCAACACCAAACCTTGGGGACACCCATCATCGGCCAATTCCATCACCGGGGGTATTAACGGCAGCCTGAGCCTTGGTGCTTTTGGCGGTTATGTGATCTTCAGGTTCGAACACCCGGTGATCAACCATCCCGGCAATCCATATGGCGTAGATTTCGTTGTCTTCGGAAACCCTACAAGCCAATGGGCTGAACCAGGTATCGTGTCTGTAATGAAAGATGAGAACGGGAATGGCTTGCCCGATGGCACCTGGTATGAACTTGCCGGCAGTGATCATTTCTTTTCGTCAACAATACACAATGACACCATCACCTATCACAATCCCAAACAGGATGGTGCGGCAGATGTCAGGTGGACGGATAATGGCGGACAGTCGGGTTACGTGCTCGCCAATCCCTATCACGAACACTCATATTATCCCGATGCCAGCCTGTTCCCTTCCGTCAACCAGGAAAAATACAGTCTGCCGGGAACGCGCATCAAAGGATATGTCGATGCTTCCGACCCGGTAAACATCATATCCCGGAGAAGGGCATTTGGATATGCCGACAACCAGGTACGAGGGGCACAGCCGCACTATATTCCCGGCAACCCTTATGCCCCTGATGCTGAAAATGCCGGAGGAGACGGTTTTGACATCAGCTGGGCGGTAGACAGTTCAGGCAATTACGTCGACCTTGATCAGATCCATTTCATTAAGGTCCACACCGCCATTCTGGCAAACGGTGGCTGGCTGGGCGAAGTCTCGACCGAAATAACGGGTGCCGTGATGGTTGAACCCGGCAGCAGTCCAGGCAGTATAACCGATATGGTGGTCATCAGGGACCTTCCCGGCGAGATCAACCAGTCACCATACCCCCTGGAGGCATTTGCCTACCGAAACGGCAGACTGTTAAGGGAAAAGAATATTGTTTGGGAAACAGATGCTGACGGGGCATATGTAGATGATGACCACTGGCTGCATTTTCACGAACCGGGCGAGATCACGCTCCATGCCAGGTGGGAAGAGAATCCGGACATCACTGCTTCGGTCCGAACAACAGTGGATCCAGCTGGTGAGCCAACCGGACAGAAACTCTTTGATGCCGGTGATGAACGCTCCCTCTTTCCCAATCCTGCCACCGGGTATATAACCATCAAAGGGGCAGACCACGCAAGGGTAGAGATTGTTCACCCGTCGGGTGCCGTCATAAAGGTCGTCAACGACCTGCGGCCTGGAATGCCGATAAGTATTGCCGGTCTGACTGCAGGGATCTATTTTGTGAGGATCCATGCGGACAAGGGGTTTACCACACTGAAAATGATCAAACAGTGATATGCGGGGACAACGACTGATGCCATTGATCGCATTGCTGATGCCACTCTGTGCCGCTGCCAGTGGAATGACGGATTCAATCTTTGTGCTGCCGGCAACCGAAGTACGGGCCAATACCCTGTTTTCAAAGGAAGATGCCGGCATGCAACAAACCCTCATAGACTCGCTGGTGCTGAGAAACAAACTGAACCAGTCGCTGTCAGACCTGTTGTCAGAAAACACCCCTGTATTCATCAAGAGTCATGGCAGGGGAGCTTTGGCTACAGCCTCTTTCAGGGGGACAGCCCCCTCCCATACCACGGTTAGCTGGAACGGGATCCCTGTCAACTCACCCATGGCAGGGATGGTTGATTTCTCACTGATACCGGTATACATCATAGATGACATACAACTGAAACACGGTACCGCATCGGTGGCTGAGCGAAGTGGCGGACTCGGAGGCAGTATAGGCATCAGCAACCGGGCGGACTGGAATGAAGGGTTTTCGGCAGAATATATTCAGGGGACAGGCAGTTTCAGCACGTTCGATCACTATCTGCGTGCTACAGTGGGAACCGGCAAGTGGCAGTACCGTGCCAGGGGCTACCGGAATATTTCTGAAAATGATTATCCCTTTATCAACAAAAGCATAGGCCATGTGGAGAACGGACAAATGATCCATCCGGTCGACACAAACAAACATGCAGCTTATTCAAGATCCGGGACCCTGCAGGAGCTCTATGTCCGGCCAGGCACTACGCACCTGATCTCTGCAAAATATTGGGGGCAGTGGGCTGAACGAAGCATCCCACAGGTGACAAGCTATGAGGGTCCGGACGACGCAAACCGCAACCGGCAGGAGGATACCGACCACCGGATTGTGGCAGACTGGAGCCATTACATGGATCACGGAAGATTGCTTGTCCGCTCCGGCTTTGCACAAAAAGAGATAAATTATGCACTGAAGAACCAGGTGAGCGGGGCAGGCTTCATCCCCGCGATCTACTCTGAGAGCAAAACACAAAGCCACGTCAACCATGTTTCCTACACATATGAAACGAATGGCCGTTTCTCGATGGATGCAGCCCTGGATATCAACCACCACCGGGTATCCACTGCCGACACTGTGAACAATACCGGCTACGAAAAACAACGCACCGAACAGTCCGCAATGCTTGCCGCACACTATACGTTCGCCGGAAAGATAAATGTAAAGGCACTTTTGCGCCAGGACAGGGTCGACGGCCGGTTCGCTCCGTTTGTCCCCTTTCTGGGCGCAGACATACGGCTGTCGGATGAGCATCCGCTGATACTTAAAGCAAATGTAGCCAGAAATTACCACCAGCCCACGCTCAACGACCTGTACTGGCAACCAGGAGGGAATCCGGACCTGCTCCCTGAAATGGGGTTTAGCGTGGAAGCAGGATTGCATCATCAGAAAGAAATAAATCACACGATGGTCAATACGGGGATCACTGCGTACCGATCAGACATCGACAACTGGATTATCTGGATTCCCAGCTTCAAAGGGTACTGGGAACCCCGGAACATTAAGAAGGTACTGTCAAAGGGGCTGGAAATAGACGCCGCAATAAAGAGCAGGCTGGGACCTGTATCTGTTCGTGGTAACGGAAGCTATGCCTATACGAGGGCGCTGAACCATGGCGACCCGCTGGTATGGGGCGATGAGTCCCGGGGAAAACAACTGGTCTACATCCCCTTGCATTCAGGGAATTTTATGGTGCACCTGGCATACCGTAACGTTGGTTTTACCTGGCAACACAATACCTACAGCGAACGGTTTACAACTACAAGCAACGACGTAAGCCGCCGTAACCGGTTGTATCCCTATTTTATGAACAACATTACGCTAAGCGGGGATTTTGCGTTTCGACGGCTGGAGCTGACAGCAAAACTGAAGGTGTTCAATTTGTTTGATGAATCATACCGGTCAGAATTATACCGTCCGATGCCGGGAAGGAACTATTTGGTCACACTAAAGGCAGGGATATGAAACCAAGGCTATTGGCTGTTTTTTTTACCATGTTGCTGATCAGCACTGGTTGCATGGATGACGATGCCCTCTGGGAAAGGGAGCAGTCCGGCCAAACCGCTTCATCCGAGGGAGTGTTTATTATAAACCAGGGAAACTTCATGTACGACAATGCATCCCTGTCCTATTACGATCCGGAAAGCCGTGATCTGATCAATGACGTATTCTTTAAAACAAACGGACTCCCATTGGGGGATGTGGCCCAGTCGATGACCATACGCGACAGCCTCGCATATATTGTGATCAACAACAGTGGCAGGGTGTATGTTATGAACAGGTATACATTTGAATATTACGGGAAGATCACCGGACTCACCGCTCCCCGCTATATGCATTTCGTAAGTGATACAAAAGCCTATATCAGCGACCTTTACGGAAAATCCATAACCATCGTCAATCCTGATAAACTGGAAATAACCGGATCGATCGATGTGCGCAATCAACATACAGATTTTTACCAGCACGCTACAGAACAGATGGTCCAGTATGGCAAATACGTGTTTGTCAATTGCTGGAGCTTTGACAATACGATACTTGTTATTGACAGCGAAACTGACGAATGGGTAGACACAATTGAAGTGATGATACAGCCACAATCCATGGTCATGGATGCCACGGGCAGCATATGGACGCTGACTGACGGCGGATTTCCGGGGAGTCCGTACGGCCACGAGGCACCAGGGTTGATCCGTATTGACCTGGCTGACAGAGAGATCAGCAATGTTTACCAGCCGGGAGCGTACGATTCACCCAGGCACCTGGCAATTAACGGAACAGGAGACACCCTCTATTTTATTAACCGGCACGTGTATCGCTTCGCAGTATTCAGTGAAGACGGACCCGGAATTTGGCTGGAAAGTCCATACCAGGCAACCCATCCGGGTGGCTATTACAGCATAGGGGTTGATCCGCAGTCATCCGACGTTTACCTTGGTGACGCGCTGGACATGGTTCAGCCCGGCATTGTGTATCGCTTTTCTCCTGATGGGAGTCCGCTGGACACCCTAAGGACAGGCATTATACCGGGCGATTTCTGTTTTGTGCAATAAAATAGCTGACCAACCGGCAAACATATCCAATAGTTTTTTAGATTTGCGGACAAGAGGTTATTGGAAATAATCCGCCTCCGGAAAAAACCAAAAAACATGGATCCAACCGTTCGCATATTTATGCGGGGCATTATGGTATGCCTGTCCATTGCTGCCATCATCGTCCTGTCGTTCAGACTAAACCAGCCACCCCCTGTTGTTCCTGCCGACGCACCGGCAGATGTCTTCTCCGCTGAAAGGGCAGCAGTCCACCTCCCGTTCATTGCCTCGGTTCCCAACCCCATCGGCAGCAAGGCCAATGAGGCGGTACGCCACTACATCGTTGATCAGCTGGAAGAGATGGGACTGGAGGTGCACATGCACAATGCACAGTATTACTATGCACAACGGGCTGCAAACCTGGCAAATATCCTGACCAGGATACCGGGTACCGGCAACGGGGAAGCCATCTTGTTTATGGGACACTACGATACCGTGATCAGTGCACCGGGAGCCTCCGATAACGGGGCAGCCGTGGTTACCCTGCTGGAGGTGATCAGGATGCTGCAGCATCATGAGCCGCTGCAAAATGACCTTATCTTCTTCTTTCCCGACGGCGAAGAATACGGTTTACTGGGCGCACAGGCTTTCATGGCAGAACACCCCTGGGTGGATGACGTTGTTATGGTAGTGAACCTTGAAGCCATGGGCACCGGGGGACAAAGTCTGATGTTCGAAACCGGCAACAACAACCAAAAGGCCATCAAAACATATGCACAGGCCGTACCCTACCCAACAGGCAACGCCCTTAGTGTGGAGATATACAACCGCATGCCAAACGCAACCGACTTTGATGTATTTAAAAGACGTGGTTTCCAGGGACTGAACTTTGCATACATTGGCAACAGCTTCGACTATCACACCGCTGGCGATAACATAGAGAACACAAACCTCCGATCGATACAACACCACGGAGAACATGCCGCTGCGCTGGCACTGCACCTGGGCAATGCAGCACCCAGCTTCCAGGCAGAACAAAATGCTGTCTATTTCAACACCGTCGGATATGGCTTTGTATGGTATCCATATAAATGGGTGCCTTTCATTTCCATCTGTACGTTTGTTTTGGCAGCCGGAGTGATTGCCCTGGGTATTATCAGGAAGCACATCAATCCGGTCAGAATGGTCTTCGGCTTCATCGCACACTGCATCAAGCTCTTTATATTGTATACGGCTTTCAACGCAGTGGTTGGCATCCTCTCTTCAAATTATCCCGGCGACAGCTACAGGTTGCTGCAATACAACCAGACAGGGATACTGCTGGGTTTTTCACTGCTGGCGGCGGCTTTTTCTGTTTTCTACTACCATATGCTCATGCACAGAGCCAGGACATGGAAACTACTCTACATATACAGCATTGTCATCATACTGCTGTGGTGGAGCGGAAGCGTTTCGCTCACGCATATGCTCATTGGTTTGTTGATCATCGGCTGGCTTTATTTCGCCCACCAAAAACCATCTCATCATTATGAGCTGCTTGCGGGAGTCCTCAGCCTGTGGGCCATCATCATGCTGGCTGTGTCCCTGGCTGTTCCCGGTGCCAGTTACCTGTTCACCTGGCCCCTGTTGTTTGTATTGCTCCCATTGACCATTGCTTTTCTTAAAAACCGCGAACACGAAACCAGTCTTACGCTCCATGCTGTTTTCCTTGTCTTTGCGTTCCCCGTAATCGCCTGGTTCCCGGTTTTGATATACTTGTTTCAGCAGGCCATGGGTTTACAGACTGCAGGGATCGCCATGGTGGTAGCCGGACTGATGGTTGGGTTGCTGATTCCTGCCATCCGCCTGTTAACCAGGGAAAAGGCCTGGTTTGTTCCGGGATTGGTGTTTTTGGCCGGCCTGGTCATTCTGCTCGCCAACAGTATGGAAATCAACTACGACGAGCGGCACAGGAAACAAAACCATATCATCTATGCCACACATGGTGGCAGTGGCAAAAGCTACTGGATTACCCACAACAAAAAGGTCGATGAGTGGACACGGCAATTCCTTACCGGTCAACCCGACACCATCAGTCTGAAAGAGTTTTATCCTTATTCCACCGCCCGGACATATGGAAAGATTGCAACCGGCCATTCGCCCATACCGCCAACTGCAGAGGTGTTGACCGACACCATCAGCCAGGGTGAGCGCAAGCTATCGCTTCGTATACGGCTGGCCGGCAGGTCCGACCAACTCATCTTTTACTTTTATTCAGGCGGGGAGCCACTGTCGCTCCGTGTTAACGACCTGGGCAGGCATCGACTGAATGCCTTCACGAATACCGGCTGGTACCGGTTCTTGTACCTTGCCCCCGATGATGAAGAGATCCGCCTGACGCTCTATACCTCAAAAGGGCAAAGCATTGGTGTACACCTGAATGAAATGGACTATTCGGGCATCCCCGATGTGATCGATGCCACAGAGAGGCCTCCACATATGATGAGCTCCGGCGACCATACGATGGCAAGCAATTATTTTACGTTCTGATAAACGCCATCAGCAGGAAGACCACAACATGCAGGGTGGCAAACAGAGCGGTGATGGCCTGATGACGCGGCAGCATCCTTATCGGACCGGAAGGGTCAGGGGTGTGCCACCGGTCAGCCCAGGGCAACATCCAATCCCATCATTACAGAAAATCCAAGCATCACCCCCATGGTTGAATAGCTTGTTTCCGTCCCTGAATGCGACTCGGGTATCAGTTCCCTGATCACAACAAAGATCATGGCACCTGCAGCAAAAGACAATGCATAAGGGAGCACCGGCGTGATCAGCACCACCAGAAGTGCGCCAGCAACGCCTGCGATAGGTTCCACTATCCCCGACAACTGCCCGTAATTGAAGGCGCTCCATCTGGAAAACCCCTCGCGCCTCAGGGGAACCGATACCGCAGCCCCCTCGGGTATGTTCTGGATGCCTATGCCAATGGCAAGCGCGACAGCACCGGCCATCAATGCGGGATCCGGATTGAATGCAAGCGCCCCGAATGCGACTCCGACAGCCAGACCTTCGGGAACATTATGAAGTGTGATTGCAAAGATCAGCATAAAACTACGCTTCCAGGAATTACGTCCCTCTGTTGTTTTCCGGGCATATACTCCCTTGTACAGAAGAGGCAACAATCCGTTAACACCAGAAACAAACAGTCCGCCAGCCATAAAGCCGATCACTGCCGGAACCCAGCCTTGCATTCCACGCTGCTCCGCCATTTCTATAGCAGGTTCGAGCAGCGACCAGAAACTTGCAGCGATCATCACCCCGGCTGCGAATCCAAGCGTGGCGTTCAATACCTTTTTATCAGGCTTTCGGAAAAAAAACACTGAAGTAGCCCCCAACGCTGTAGTAAGCCAGGTAAATATTGTGGCTGCAAGAGCCAGCATGATGGGATTATACTTTAATAAATATTCAAAATCCATGAGAACCTTTTTATTCAATCATTCAATACAT
Source organism: Bacteroidales bacterium (assembly GCA_003559735.1). GTDB lineage: Bacteria > Bacteroidota > Bacteroidia > Bacteroidales > UBA7960 > PUPG01. The sequence continues at coordinate 21,408 of PWKN01000008.1, forward strand.
GTATTGTTCAGGCCATCTGCCTCGTTGCGAAAGTACGGTTTTATCCCGAGCCTGTAAAAAAAAGATCTTTTACGTGGTCATTAATCTGTAACCTTAAGAATCGCCCGTTTGCGCTTCAGCCTTCTATTTCTGCAATAGCTGAAAGCTCTTGGGACCATCCTGCTGAACCGGTATGGTAAAGATGACGATTCCGTATTTATCGGCAAGCGTTTCTCCCACCTTTTCGTTGTCAAAAAACAGCTGGTAGCCTTTGCCTGGAACAAGCCGTTCGGCTTTGAGCTGCACCTGTGTCCTGCGCGGGAAATTGGAAATGGCCTCCAGGCTCCCTGATGCAACCAGTTCATTATGTGGGTCATAGCGGTTAACAATGATCCGCACCGGTCTCAGGGCGGCAATCGTAAAGCCATCAGCTTTTGGCACCATGAACGGAAATGATTCGTAGTAATACTCCTGGCCAGGGTGTATTTGCGCTGGCACACCAAGGAAGAGTCCTTCATACTTGCCGCCAAGCACCACCCTTTCCCCACCGTGAAACCTCCAGCCAGGGATGTTGTTGTCCCAATGGTTTCTTGCCTGGTAATAAAAGGGCAACGAACCGGCATCATAAACATGTCCGTAGCCATCAGTGATGAACGACAAATAGGTGACACCAGCCTGCTCCCAATCGTCGAGTCCCACGGCAGACGGATTCATCACATTGGTAAAGAACCCGAAATCAATCCCATTTGCCGAAATGGCATGGTTTACGCCATTGTAGCCCGCAGTGCTGTAAAGGTGAAACAAACCTGTACTTTTCTCAAAAAATGCGGCCACATGGGCATGAACACCGATGTCGATCGTATTCTGATGTGTAAAATCAACCCCATCGGAAGAGGTGTAAACACCGATTTGCGTATCGTCTTTGATGGAATAAAGGAAATAGGTGCCATCCAGGTAGATCACCACCGGGTCCTTGCAATAGGTCTCATCAATCACCAGACCATGCTGTTCCCATTTCAGGCCATCCCCGCTGGTGGCGTATGCCGTATACCAATTGTTGTCGCCGGTGTCGACAGCATACCAGGCCCGGTATAAACCGTCGACCTTCAGTACGCTGATCTTTTCATTGCTGAGATAATCGGGATGGTGACTGAAAATCGGGTTGTGCGCATACTTCTCCCAATTCAGTCCGTCGCTGCTTCGCGCGAAGCCATAGCCCCGGCCCCTTTCCTGGTTGTCACGAATGCGGTACCACATTTTAAACACACCATCTTCGAGCATCGACGACTGTCCGCCTACCCAGTTTCCCTGGTCCTGAGACACATCAGGCAGCCGCGGCAATACAACAAAATGAGGCGAACGCACATATTCACCTGCCGGCACCAGGTAACCGGCTGCATCTGCCACAAGGTCGTCGAAATCGATGGCCGTAGCAGATCCGGCACCGGTCGACACATATAAAGAAACAGCCTCAGGTTTCATAAAACTCAGCGATTCGAAACCCGCCAAAACCGTGCCCGACTCCCTTTCCAAAACCGCAGCCTTGAACAGATGGTCATCAGAAATGCCGACAGACAATGTGTATATCGTTCCGGGCAGAAGGCTGACTTCCCCCCTGCCCTGATCAATGGTGGTGTTGCCCTCTTTAAAAAGCTCCGCGGTCTCGCGTGACACCTTGATGCCGGCATACTCCTCCTTTGATGCCATCAGCACCAACCCCACCTCAAAATCCGTCCCCTCGCCCCCCACACGAAAGTCGATGGTTACAGTTACCGGTTTGGCCAGGCAGAAGGCATTGCTGAGCATCCACCACTCATGATGCCTGTTGTCTGACAACCACCGGAGAGAATAGTTCCCACTGATGGGATCAACATCATTGATCGAAAAGTTCGGTCTGATCCAGTCTGTCGCATCACCGGCGTAATGCGGCCTGAAATTGCGCCAATCGCCTGTCTCAAACCCATCACGGTTCAACGGCAGCAGTCCGTTGATGTCATTTGCCACTGACATCAGCTGCATCCCAGATAAAACAATTCCAAATACAACTGCTGTGATCATTTTTTTTATTATCATTTTGTGTTTTGTTTATGATTAAGATTAAAAGGGTAAAAATAGATAAAGAATTCAGATCAGCAAGCTGTTTCTCCTGTAAAAATTATATGTAATTTTGTTCATCATAGTCAGTCACATTATTGTATTGCCATGCACATAATAACTGGATTGCTGCTGTCAGGCTTGTTCAGGAAAAGAAAAAAAAGCAACGCTTTTAAAGGCTTTAAGGGGATTGTGGAGATCATGCACATCATCCCCGGGAGGATCAGATTCCGTATTCCCCTGTTGAAAAACAATATGGAATTGTGCCGGACCCTTGAGCAGCAATTGAACCAGGCCGGCTCCATCAGCCATATACAATCAAACCCGCACACCGGCACACTGCTGGTCATCTTTGACCGGGATAAGATTGATCCCGCAACCCTGACCGGGGTGCTTGTAAAGCTAACCGGACAGGAAAAAGAGGTCGAACAAATGCCACAATCGGTCGCAGGCAAAGAGTTGTCAAAACTGATCAGGTCTCTCAACTCATCGGTTTATACCCATACCGATGGTTTTTTTGACCTGAACAGCATGATCAGTCTCGTTTTTCTCTCACTTGGCCTATGGACCGTTATCCGGCGACCTTCTGTTTTGCCGGCAGGCATTAGTTTGGTATACTGGGCATACAACAACACCATGAGACAGTTGCCATCGTAAACGAAAAGGATGTTGCGCATTATATTCAGCGTCTGTCCATAAAGTCGAGTGTCTGAACTATTTAATATGTTGACAAACAACCAATACAGGGAGGTATGAACTGGCAGAATGCAGGCAAAGAGCCACTGCTCAGATGTACAATCATCCATCATACCGGTGGGCGTATACGTATCGGCTGCCGCGCTTTGAAGTATCTGAACGGCTATGAACAGGATATCCTCTCAAAGGTGTCGGACCTGCCCTATGTGAAACAGGCACGTCTTTCAATCATCACAGCCAATGTGCTGATCTTTTATGACGTGCACCAGATGAACCCCAACCATATTGCCGGACAACTGGAGGAGATTGTTTCGCTGTATTCCATTCCGGCCCATCAACAGGAACGAAAAGAACAGTCAAAACCAACAGTAAATGAGCGCAGGTTGCAGGAAGAGCCCATTGGCAGTCTGTTGCGCAATGTATTGGCGGGTGCCGCTTCATTGGCGTACGCATTATTAACAAGAAGCGGGAACACGCAGGGACAGCACCTGCTTAACCGCCTTTTTGGTTTCACGGCACTTACAAGCCTGTCACTGGCAATGCCCATACTGAAAAGCGGGGTTCAGTCCCTGCGCGAAAGCGGAAAGCCCAATGCCGACACCCTAAGCAGTGCAGCAATCCTTGCCAGCCTGATCTCCGGAAACGGCATTTCTGCCCTGACCATCATCCTGATGGCTGATACCGCAGAGCTGCTAACGGCTTACAGCATGGAAAAAACCAGGAGTGCCATCCGGGATATGTTGTCAACGGGCGAAAAGCATGTGTGGAAGGTGCTGGAAAATAAGAAACTGCGAAGGATACCCGTTGACAACCTGGTAAAAGGAGACCGCATCATGGTACACAGCGGGGAGATCATCAGTGTTGACGGGCACATTGAGGAGGGAAGCTCACTGGTAGATGAGTCGTCGATCACAGGCGAGTTCATGCCAAAAGAAAAAAAGATAAAGGATCAGGTATTTGCGGGGAGTACTGTCAAGAGAGGCACCATCACTGTATTTGCAGAGAAGATCAGGGAAGAGACCGCCGCAGCCAGGATCATCCATATGGTGGAAGAAGCCTCACAGTACAAGGCACAGGTGCAAACGATGGCCGACAGGTTCTCTGCCCGGCTCATTCCATTGAATTTTGCTTTGGGTGCAATGGTATATTTTCTGACGAAAGATGCAGGAAGGGCATTGAACATGCTGGTCATTGACTACTCCTGCGGCATCCGTTTATCGACCGCCACGGCGCTGACGGCTGCTATTTCAACCGGTGCACGTAACGGCATCCTGATCAAAGGCAGCAATTACCTGGAAATGCTCGCCGAAACAGAAACCCTTATTTTTGACAAGACAGGCACACTGACAGAGGGACGACCGGAGGTGACATCCATCATCCCATTAAAGGAGGGCATCAGTGAACAGCTGCTGCTGTCAATGGCGGCCGCAGCGGAAGAAACATCCACCCACCCGGTAGCATATGCCATATTGGAAAAGATGCAATCTAAAGGATGGGGCATCCCTGGTCACAAAACAATTGAAGTGGTGGTGGGGAAAGGGGTTAAAACGGAGGTAGATGCAGAAACTGTTCATGTGGGCAATGCCAGATTCATGAAAGAAAACAACATCGTCCTCAACACAGCCGGCAACACCGTGTCTGAATTGATGCTCAGGGGCGAAAATTTTGTGTATGTGGCGAGGGGGAGCGAGCTTGCCGGACTTATCGGGATAACAGACCCGCTGCGTGAAAACATGAAAAAGTCACTCAACCGACTGCGGAACCTGCACATCGACGACATCATCCTCCTTACAGGCGATGTAGAACAGCAGGCGGCAATGGTTGCATCCAGGATGATGTTCGACCGGTTTGAGTCTGAACTCCTGCCCGAGGACAAGGTCCGCTATGCACTTCGTCTGCAGTCAAAGGGATTCAGAACAGCCATGATCGGGTATGGCATCAATGATGCCCCGGCCCTGGCCTATGCAGACGTAGGCATTGCTTTGGGCAGCAAACGCACCGACCTGGCAATGGAGGCTGCAGGCATCACCATCCAGAGCGATGACCCCCTGAACATTCCATCAGTGATCAACCTGTCAAGAAGCACCATGCGCATCATCCGGCAAAATTTTGCCACTTCAGTGGGTGTAAACAGCATCGGACTGGTACTTGGCGCCATGGGTGTTCTGCCTGTTTTCTGGGGTGCCTTTCTGCATAATATGACCACATTGGCAGTGGTATCAAACTCGTTGAGACTATTCTTTTTCAATATGAACAAAAACCAACTGAGATAGCTATGGGTCTCTCCATTCACATTCTGCACAACCTGCCCGGAAGGGTGCGTATCAAGTTTTCCAGGCCAATAAAAGATGTGGAAAAGCTTAAGGAACATGTAATGGAACATGAAGGCATCGAAACGATGGCTTACTCACCACATACTGCCACAATGCTCGTAATCTATGACAACACTGTTGTTGAATTACAGGAGATCATGATACGAGTGGCCGTAGCCTATTCTGCAGAGAACAACCTCGGACAAATCAAGATCAGCCAGCAGTTAAAACACCAGTTCATTACCCCCAAAGCGATCCTTGCAGGCATGGGGATCATCGCTTCCACCCTGACATCCATACTCATACCGGCAGCAGCAGTGAAAAAACCAATGGAATGGCTGGCTGCAATAACGACCGCCGTAGCTGTACTTGAACATGCCGCTTATGATTATCAAAAAAAAGGCAGTGTCGACCCGGAAGTACTGTCATTGGTATTTCTCGCCAACTGGGCCATATCAGGAAAAAATATGTTGCTGCCATCGGCACTGACCTGGGTAGCCACCTTCGGCAGACATTTTTCTGCCAGTGAAGGGGAAGGCATTATGCTGGATATTACCCGGACCACTCATCAGGGCAAACACCGCGAAGTTGAAATAAATATTTCCAAACTTCAAACAAACAACAATTTGCTCGACATACTCCATGTTTTTACGGAAAAGTTCCTTTCAACCGATACAAGTTTTGACAACACCATATTTGAAAAATCTAAAAACCTCTTGAATACACACGACAAAATGCTTGAAGGTGTCGGTGTTGGCAGCAAAAAAGAAGGCATCGTTTTACATTTTAACCAATAAATGAATTATGGAAACAAAAGGCAATTTAACTACCGGTATTTTAATAGGGATCGGCCTCTCAGTGGCTGCCTATTATTATTATTTGAACAATAAAGAAAAAGTGGATGAGTTCCTGCGCAGCCAGGGGATCATAATCCCGCTGACAACTCCCGGCAAGGACTTTGGAAATATGAATCTCGAAGAACTGGTAAGCACCAAAGAACATATTGAAGACCTTATTGCCGAAATAGAACATAAAGCAAAAGAAAAGAAATGAAAATAACAATGATTATTGCCATCCTCACTGTGGCAGGTATGCTCACAGGAGGTTTTTTACCCATGAACAGCAGCCATGCAGGTAGGGTCAGCGAATCAGAGTTTGATGCTGAATGGACGGCTGTTCTTCAGGATACCATGCCGCGATATGGAAAAGACAGCGTAAGGTGTTTCCGTAACTGGTCGGTTTATGACGAGTATTTCAGGCACAACATCCTTGAGCATGCCTACGAACCCTGGAAGTATATGTTCGAACATTGTCCGCGGGCAACCATCAACATATACATCCACGGTGTGCGTATTGTACGGTATCAGTATGATCATGCAACAGATCCGGAAGTAAAGGAGGAAATGCTGAACACGCTGATGGATATCTATGATCAGCGCATTGCCTATTTCGGTGACAAGGGGTTTGTATTGGGACGCAAGGCAGCAATGCTTTACCAGTTGCAGCCCGGCAATGCAAAAGACATTTTCAGTTACAGCGATAAGAGTATTGAGCTGCAGGGCATGCAGTCAGAAACCGCTGTCCTGCTTACCAACTTTCATTCGGTTGTCCGCCTGGTGCAGGCGGGCGTGATGGATGCAGAAGCAATTTTTGACCGCTACGAACGGGCTACAGGCATCATTGACTACAATATCAGGGAAAAGCCTGACCAGGCACAACCATACCAGTCAATACGAAGAAATATTGAAGCATTGTTTGAACCCTATGCTTCCTGTGATAACCTGGTAAGGATATACCAACCCCGTTTTGATTCAACCCCCGACGATCCGGAACTTTTGCGGCGCATTACCGGCTTTCTTGAATCGTCAGGCTGTACGGATGAAGAACTGTTTTACCATGCGAGCACAAATCTGCACCAGCTGTCGCCAGATGCCAGATCAGCCTTTCAGATGGGACGAATGGAGCGCAACAGGGAAAACCATGAAAGGGCGGTCGAATATTTCCAGGAAGCCGTAAACCTTTACCAGGAAGACGACAAAGATGCGCATGCGGAACAAATATTCAGGTCGTACCTGCTTATGGCTGAGATCAGCTTCCGGCAACTGGGCCGGCTGACAGCGGCAAGAAGATACGCCCGGCAAGCCCATGAAACCATTCCCGGCGATGGAAGACCACTTGTCCTCATAGGAGAAATGTACGCTGCCAGTGCAGATGACTGTGGGGATGATGAATTCACCCGGCTGACTGCTTACTGGCCTGCGGTTGACAAGTTTTTACAGGCCGCCAGTGAAGCCAGGGATGAGGCTGTGAAGGACAGGGCACAACAACTCGCTGAAACATACAGACAGTATTTTCCAAATAATGAACTGATCTTCTTTTACGGCCATAGTCCGGGAGACACATACCGTGTTGAATGCTGGATCAACAAAAACACCACGATCCGGGCAAGATAATCTGTTTTTCGGCTTTTCTTATTGCACCGCGGACCACCATTGTGACCGTCCGCGGTATTTTTTTGTCTTTTTTTAAGAAAAAAAATGCGTCATTCCCTTGTACAGGTAAAATGTTATTTATACATTTGCGTATTCATTTACTGTTTATATTTTTTACAAACAAGGACATATTAACATATAAAATAGTATTCATTAACCATTAAATCAAAATTAACCATGAGTATGTTTTGTTTTCAATGCCAGGAAGCGGCAAAAGGCTTTGGTTGTACGGTAAAAGGTGTATGTGGCAAGGAACCGGAAGTTGCGGGGATCCAGGATGTAATGATGTATTTCCTGAAGGGGATGTCGTTTTACGCCAACATTGCACGCGAAAAGGGCATTATCAGAGAGGATGTTGACCGTTTTATCCAGGAAGGTCTGTTTATGACGATCACCAATGCCAACTTCGACAAAGACCGGTTTATTGAAAAAATCCGTGAAGGGTTTTTACTTCGCATTGAGCTGGAAAATCAGCTTGAGAAATCTGGTGTCACAATCAATAAGGATGACCTTCCGGGGGCGGCTCTGTGGAATGCTTACACCCCCGGTGAATACGAGCGGAGGGCACAACAGGTTGGCGTTCTGCGGATGACTGAAAACGAGGACATACGGTCACTTCGCGAACTGCTCACCTATGGCATAAAGGGAATGGCGGCCTATGCCGAACATGCAGGCAATCTTGAGCATATCGACAATGCAGTGAACGCCTTTATGCAGAGGGGACTTGCTGCTACGCTCGATGATGGTCTGACCGCCGAAGAACTTACCGCCATGGTGCTTGAGTGTGGAAAGCATGGGGTGGACGTGATGGCGCTGCTCGACAAAGCCAATACAACAGCCTATGGCAATCCGGAAATGACAGAAGTGAACATCGGTGTACGTGACAATCCGGGCATCCTGATCAGCGGTCATGACCTGCGGGATATGGAAGACTTGCTGGAACAGACAAAAGACACCGGCGTTGATGTATATACCCATAGCGAAATGCTTCCGGCCAACTATTATCCGGCATTCAGGAAATATGATCACTTCGTGGGAAACTATGGGAATGCCTGGTGGAAACAACGCGAGGAGTTTGAAACATTCAACGGCCCGATCCTCTTTACCACGAACTGCATTGTTCCGCCACTGCAACTTGCAGCATATGCCGACCGGATATATACCACAGGTTCGTCGGGACTTGCAGGAGCAGAACACATCCCGGACCGCAAAGATGGGGGCCGCAAGGATTTTTCACGGATTATCGGGCATGCAAAACGTTGTGCGCCACCCGTGGAGATCGAAACAGGAAAGATCATAGGTGGATTTGCACACAACCAGGTGATTGCATTGGCCGACAAGGTGGTTGACGCCGTAAAATCAGGCGCCATCAGGAAATTCTTTGTGATGGCAGGATGTGACGGCAGGATGAAAAGTCGCGAATACTATACCGATTTTGCAGAGGCACTGCCTTCCGATACGGTAATTCTTACAGCCGGCTGTGCGAAATACCGGTACAACAAACTGCCTCTTGGAGACATAGATGGCATTCCCAGGGTGCTTGATGCCGGCCAATGTAACGACAGTTACTCTCTGGCGGTCATTGCCCTCAAGTTAAAAGAGGTTTTTGAGCTGAACGACATCAACGAACTGCCGATTGCATACAATATTGCGTGGTATGAACAAAAAGCCGTTATCGTTTTGCTGGCGCTGCTCTCCCTGGGTGTTAAAAACATCCACCTCGGACCAACACTGCCGGCATTCCTCTCTCCTAACGTAGCCAAAGTACTCGTCGACAAGTTTGGGATCAGCGGCATCAATGGGGTAGACGAAGACATGAAGGTGTTGATGGGGGCAAACTGATCAACCTGTCCTTATTCCGGCTGCATCAGGATGTCCCGGTAACACTGGCCGGACCACCGTACCGGATCCTGGCCAAGGCTTTTTAATATTTGCTGACCCTTTTCCGGATGCAAAACAAAGGAAACAAACTGCCTGGCCAGTTCCGGATACTCAGATTTATGCGGAATGGTAAGTGCGTATACCATCGCTTCACCAAACTCAACAATACGCTCGCCTGGCCTGGTGCCCAGGGTCTCAATCGAAACCTTTTCGTACCAGGGATTCAGATCAAAATTGCCCAGGTTCAGACTGTCTGACAGCTCCAGATACAATAACCCGTGCTGAACAGCCACACTCCTGTACAGAAAAATATAGTCGACCTGACCGCTCTCCAAAAGAGCGATCAGGTCTGTTTCTTTCGGACGGATATTGTCCTGGTCTTTATCCAGCAACCGCGCGGCAAAACCATCCCTTCCGTATTTCTTTTCGGCCAGTTTAATGGATAAGACGCTGCGTACACCGCAAGGATCCATGTCTGGATTACTCCGTCCGTATTTGACATCATCGCGCATCAGTATATCCATCCAGTTCTCTGTGCTGATCTGATCTGCATGGCGCGAACGATGGGTGTATACTATGGATAACTCATTGGTTGCAAACGGAATGTGCCAGCTGGCGTGTTCAGGTATCAGCATGTTCTCTATCACCCTATAGTCGGCCGACATAAAAACATCGGCCCGGGTTTCCAGGTCAATAACCCTTCGTGCCCCTGCCTTGCTTCCCCAGGCTTCTGACAGAATGGTCACCTCAGGGTTTTCTTCCCTGAACGCCTCCGACAGGTGTTTTACCGGCAAAGAAAGACTGCCTGCATGGATTACGTACAATGTATCCCCCCGTTGCGCCCTTTCTGAACCAATTCCGCAAGAACAGAGACATATGACTGCCATTATGCATATCAACCAAACCATACCAGTCCGGCGAATCCTATCCAATACGGAACACCATCTGTACCCGGTCATCATTTTCTCTGGCATCATCATCAATTTTTTTTTACGTCTGTTTGATTCTTCTGAAATAACAGATGGGATCACCCAAAAAAAGGGTAC
>PWKN01000069.1 GCA_003559735.1 Bacteroidales bacterium
AAGCTATATGGGGTCATGCGGCCATTTTGTGTTTTGGAAAAAAATGCGTAACTTCGCAATTAGGGGTGTCACAAACGGGAATTTTTCCCACCGGGAACCTTCCTGACTGGGCGGTTGTCCACCGGAATATTTTCAACGGAAACATTCCTGACAGGGCGATTGTCCAACGGAAAGGTTCCTGACGAAAAAAATTTCCATACAGGAAGTTTTTCACCAGAGAGTTTTACCAATGGGAACCTTCCTGATGGAAAAATTTTTCAGCAGGGGTGCACAAAAATCAACACATAAACAAAGATCAAAAACATACGGGTATATGTCTGTAACAACAAACAATACACAAGCAATAACACGCTTATCTGCGAAAGCGGAAAGCATCCTGAAGGAAATACTGGAAGAAAACGATGACATCAGGCAGCTTATTGAATCGTCTGATGATGCAGGCTCTTTTTTGGAAGGCGTTCGTTCACTGGTGATGAATTATATGGATGATCGTCCGCATGCCTACCGGTTCTACAGATTTGAAGCGACCGGGGGCGAAGCCCTGGAACAGCTCAGCTGGCAGGATTATGCAGCGGTGCGTATGCTTGATTACCTTGACCACGAGGGCCATTCATATGAAGACCTTAACCTTCGGGGTCGCAAGGTTACCAATGAGCCTTTTACTCTGTTGTGGAAGGCGGCAAAGAATGGGCAAGCAGAGGCGGGTGACGGTTTTTATACCGACATGTTGCATCTATTCAGGCAGCTGAAGGGAAAAACACAGCTGCAGATACCGTCTGAAGCACAGGTAAAGCGATGGATGGAATCTTATCCGTCGGGACTGGACCCGCTGGTCGAGAAGGTGCGCAGGCAGAACAAAGAGCGTATTATCCGTGTGCTGATCGACAAGATCGACAAAAAAGCAATGGTCAGCAAGCGTTTTGTGTTCCCTGAAGGGGCTTCACACCAGGAGAAGGTGCAACTGATGAATGAATGGTGGAATGATTACCGGTTTCACCTGAAGTTTGCCATTCGTGATCCCGACACATTGAATGAGCTGTTGGGGAATTCGCTTGGCAATGAGGTGATGGCACTGTTATACCGGGCACGCGACAATGGAATTCCGTTTTTTGTCAATCCCTATTACCTGTCATTGTTAAATGTGGATGTCCCTGACTCTCTTATCGGGAAGGATCTGGCCATACGTTACTATGTGATCTATTCGAAGGACCTGGTTGATGAGTTTGGCCATATCGTTGCCTGGGAGAAGGAAGACATTGTGGAACCCGGAAAGCCAAATGCTGCAGGATGGTTGTTGCCCACCAGCCATAACATCCACCGGCGTTATCCTGAGGTGGCCATCATGATCCCGGATACGATGGGACGGGCCTGTGCCGGGTTGTGTGCATCGTGTCAGCGCATGTATGATTTTCAGCGGGGCAACCTGAATTTTGATCTTGAAAAGTTAAAACCCCAATATTCGTGGGATGAGAAGCTGGAGATGATCATGAAGTACTGGGAAGACGATGCCTTGCTGCGCGACATACTGATCACCGGTGGTGATGCCCTGATGAGCTCTGACAAGTCGATGGAGAAGATCCTGAATGCGGTGTATCAGATGGCATTACGTAAGAAAAAGAAAAACGAAACGCTTGCTGACGGTGAGAAATTTGCAGAGCTGTTGCGTGTCAGGCTGGGCACCAGGCTGCTGGCCTACTTGCCGCAGCGGGTAACAGAAGAACTGACGAGTGTTCTTGCCGGCTTCAAGGAGAAAGCGTCAGCCATTGGTGTGCAGCAGTTTGTGATCCAAACCCATTTCCAGTCGCCAATGGAAATAACCCCTGAGGCCAAAACCGCTATTTCAAGGCTGACCGCTGCCGGTTGGACCGTCACCAACCAGCTGGTCTTCACCGCACCTGCCAGCAGGCGCGGACATACAAACAGGTTACGCCAGGTACTTAACGATGTGGGGGTGCTGCCCTATTATACTTTTTCAGTTAAGGGATACAGGGAAAACGCATTCAAGTTTGCTACCAACGCCCGTGCTGCACAGGAGCAGATGGAAGAGAAGGTGATCGGCACCATTCCGCAGCAGTACAGGAGGGAGGTTCGTTCTTTTCCGGTCAATGCCGGAAGGATGACGGAGAATATCAACGAGTTGCGCGACAAGGCAGGCATCCCTTTTCTTGCCACCGACAGGAATGTACTCAACCTTCCGGGTGTTGGCAAAAGCATGACCTACCGTGTTATTGGGATCACCCACGATGGCCGGCGCATCCTTGAGTTCGACCACGATCACACCCGCACCCATAGTCCGGTGATCGATAAGCTGGGCAAATTCGTGATCATCGAGTCAAAATCGATCGCCAGCTATCTCGACCAGCTTGAGTGGATGGGAGAAGACAAACGCGATTATGCTTCGATATGGGGCTATTCGGTTGGTGAGACCGAACCACGGATGTCGTTGTATGAATATCCCGATTTTGACTTCGAACTGACCAAAGAGATAACCAATTACGGCGGTTAGGGTTTTATAAATCCCACAAACAGGACTTATCACCTGACAACCCCGGCAGACACCAACAGGTGTATGCCGGGATTTTTTTGGCATACAACCGATCCAAAGGTTGGTGCGCATGAATCAGCCTTCAAACCCACAGGTGTTGTCTGGTTGTATTGACTCACAGTGGTCAATTTCTTGCCACCGGCAGGTATGTGCTCAACCTGCCAGGTGTTGGCAAAGCATGACCTGTGGTGTGCAGTATTGCGCACGGCACGTAGTGGTTTGCGGTATTCAATTCATTTCGGTTAGAGGCAGGCGGCGTTGTTCACCGTGCCTGATGGTGTTCAGTTTTGTTCACTGCTGTCCGGATGTGTACACTCCCGAACCCAATAACCTGAAAAACCAAAAAGGTTTCCCAGGTTTTTGTCAGAATAAATATTCTGTGGCAGCAGACAGCAATCATTTTTTGTCCTGACAACACGACCGTATGCATATTATGGTTAAATAACTGAAGGTGTGTAATAAAGGATAGGGATAAAGCCGCTTCGTGTCCTGACCGGTGGTCTGATTACAACGGAATTTTGCTTGAATTGCTGAGGCCACTCACCTCCCAGGGAGAAAAAACAACAACACAATGTGGTTATGGCACGTTTATTGATATAATAGCACTGTTTTTTAGAAAACCTGAAAAACCATTTGGGTTTTGTCTCGCCGCCGGGAGTTAAACGACTAAAGTCACCCGCGGCGGCGGTCAACAAAGAAAAAAACGCAACCTGTCCGCCAGGGTTCAAAACGACACAATGTCACCTGGGGCGGCGGTCAGCAAGGAACAAAAACGCAATCCGTCCGCCAGGGCTCAAAACGACACAATGTCACCCGCGGCGGCGGTCAGCAAGGAACAAAATATAATGGATATTAAAGAACGCATAACACACCAGGCATCGGAGTTGTTTTTCCGCAACGGCATCCGTTCGGTAACGATGAACGATGTGGCCGACGCCCTTGGCATTTCCAAGCGCACGTTGTATGAGCATTTTTCCAACAAGGAGGAGTTGCTTGTTCATTGCATCCAACAGCGTCAGCAGGATAACATAAAAAAAATGGAGGAGATAGCTCAGCAGGCCAGCAACCCTGTTGATGTGATCCACCGTCATTTTCGTCACAACGTGATCCTTATCAGGGACACCCATCCAAACTTTGCCAGGGATCTTGAAAAGCTGCATCCCGCCATATGGAACGATGTCATTGTTACTATGATCAAAAGGAGGGACGAAAAAACCATGCTGTTGATCCATGATGGGATGAAACAGGGGTACTTCCGCAACGACACCGATCCGGAAATCGCAACCAAGTTGTTGTTTGCACACGTTGACTTGCTGAACGACACCAATGTGTTTCCCCTTGACAGGTTTTCCCGCACTGACCTGTTCAGGCACATAGTGATCGGATTCCTCAGGAGTTTAGCCACAGAAAAAGGGTTAAAAGAAATAGACAAACTGTTTTACAAATCGGAATATGAAGAATATGTGCATTAAGAAAGAACGAAAGCCGTTAATAATGGTGATGGCGGGTGCTGCCATCATGATGGCGTTGAGTGTTTTGCCTGTAAGGGCACAATCGTTGACCGACACACTGCATCTCGACCTCGAAGGGGTTATGGCAGTGGCCCGTGAGCGCAACCCGACCCTTCGTGTTGCCAGGCTTGATATTGAGAGTGCCGAGACGGGCATCCGGGAGGTCAGGGGGCGGTATCTGCCGTCGTTGAACATTAGCGGGATGTACGATCGCAACATCAAGCGTCCCATCATCTTTTTACCTGACGACAGTCCGTTTGGGAACGGATTCATTGAGATTGGCTCTGACAATAGCTTTATGGGGGTGTTTGCCGCCAACATGCCACTGTTGAATCCCGGACTGAACCAGTCGTTGCGTGCGGCGCGCATAGAGAAAGAGCTTACCAGCGAGCAGTTTCGCGGAAGCAAGATTGAACTGGAGTATAGTGTACAGGTTGCATTTTTTGATGTGTTGCTGACCAGGGAGTCGAAGGAGGTGATGCAGAAGAGCTTCCGCAATGCCAGTGAAAACCTTGACCGCACAAGGCGTATGTATGAACAGGGCATGGTGGCCGAATACGATCTGATCAGGGCAGAAGTGCAGACAGAGAATTTACGGCCCAATGTGTTGCAGGCAGAGAACACGTATGAGTTGGCACTGAACTATCTGAAAGCGCTTATCGGACTGGAAGAGGGACAGCCACTGGTTGTGGAGGGCAGCTTGTCTGACATGGCCATCAACCGGCTGTCTGACTTCAGCATACACGACGCTGAGCGGAGCTTGCGGAGAAATACCGACCTTGTACAGATGGATCTTCAGCTCAACCTGGTCAACCAGCAAAAGCAGGTTGCAAGGAGCAGCGGATTGCCTTCGCTTGAGCTGGCCGGAACGTACAATTACCAGGCACAGTCAAACCATTTCAGGTTTTCCGACATTCAGTGGGTGGAGACCTTCTCAACGGGTTTGCGGCTTACCATCCCTTTGTTTAATGGTTTTGCCGTCAGGAGCCAGACACGCCAGCTCGAGATCCTTGGTGAGCAGATCAGGCTGCAGCGCGACTACCTGGAAGACAACCTCGACATCCAGCTCGACAACATCTTAAGAACATTGATGGTGTCGGTTGAGAAGACTTCAAATGCACGGAGCAACGTGCGCATGGCCGAACGTGGATTTGAGATTGCCAAGACAAGGTATGAGACCGGACAGGGTACCCTTATGGAGCTCAACGACAGTGAGATTGCGCTCACACAGGCACGTTTCAACCTGCTGCAGGCCAAGCATGAGATTTTGTATGCCAAGGCAGAGTATGACAAATTTATCGGAGAAAACAATCAATTATAAATCAACCAGGAAAACCTAAAATTATGAAGACAATTGTAAAAACCAATGCACTGTTCCTTGTTGCCATGGTGGTACTTTTCCAGGGATGTGCATTGATCACCACAGAGGAGGAAGTTGCAGAACAGGAAAAGGTTTTGGTTTCGTTAAAGGAACTTGAAAAAAGTACTGTTTTGAATGATGTTCGTGTAACCGGTGTAGTGGAGGCCTATGAGGAAGCGTACATTGGTGCGCCTACCCCTTCGCGCATTGAAAGGATCCTGGTCGATGTTGGCGATCACGTGGATAAGGGACAGTTGCTGGTACAGATGGACCGTACGCAGTTGTTCCAGGCCAGGGTGCAGCTGGATAATATAAAGGCTGACCTGCGGCGCATGGACACCCTGCTGACCGTTGGCGCTGTTACGCAACAGCAGTACGACCAGCTTAAGACCCAATACGAGGTGGCGGCCAGCAATGTGGATAACCTGGCCGAAAACACCGAGATACGGGCAAATATTCCAGGGGTGATCACCGGACGGTTTAACAGTGACGGGGAGATCTTTTCAATGACCCCGGCTACTGCTGCTGGTAAACCTGCCATCGTCTCGCTGAAACAGATACAACCGGTCAAGATCACCATAGGGGTGTCGGAGCGGTACTTCCCAATAGTAGAAAAAGGCCAGGACGCGGTTGTTGTCCTCGACATCCTGCCCGACCGGCAGTTTGCCGGCAGGGTGAGCAGGATCTATCCTACCATCGACAGGATGTCGGGAACGTTCAGGGTAGAGATCCTGATCGATAATGCTGACCTCTCCTTACGTCCGGGTATGTTTGCCCGCGTCGCCCTGCACCTGGGCACCATCGACGCACTGTTGGTTCCTGCCCTGGCGGTGCGCAAGCAGGTGGGTTCAGATGAGCGTTTTGTGTTCGTTGAGGAAGACGGCGTGGCACACCGCCGGCGCGTTACACTTGGCAGGAGCTTTGACGACAGACTGGAGATTCTTGGCGGACTGGAGGAAGGGGAGATGCTGGTGGTAACCGGACAACATAACCTGATGGACCAGTCGGAAGTGCAAATTGTGAATGAATGAAAAACAGAAAACAGATAGACCATGAAGTTATATCGTTCAGCAGTACAAAGACCTGTTACCACCCTGATGGTGTTTGTTGCCCTGATGGCCATAGGCATATTCAGTCTGCGAAACCTGCCCATTGACCTGTACCCTGAAATTGAACCCCCTTTCATCAGTGTGTTTACAGTATATCCTGGTGCCAGTGCTTCCGACATCGAGACCAATGTTACGCGTCCGCTTGAAGACAACATGAGCACCATCACCGACCTGAAGGAGATCTCATCGGTATCGCGCGATGATGTGTCTTTGATCATGATGGAATTTGAATACGAAACAAACCTCGATGAGGCCACCAATGAGATCCGTGATGTTATTGGCCGTATCATCCGTTTTTTACCGGAAGACATCGAGCAGCCTACCATATTTAAGTTCACCTCGGCCATGATCCCGGTCATGGTGATGGCGGCAACGGCTGATGAGAGCTATCCGGCCCTGGCAAAGATCATCGACCAGGAGGTGGTCAATCCGCTGAACCGTATTGAGGGTGTGGGCACAATCGCTGTTGCGGGTGAGCCGGTTCGTGAAATACAGGTGAATGTCGACCCGGAAAAGCTTGATGCCTTCAACATCACCGTAGAACAGATCGGAGGTGTGCTGGCGACCGAAAACATCAACCTGCCTGCCGGGAACATCAAAATGGGACAAATAGATTATCCGTTGCGGTTTGTGGGTGAGTTCCAGGAGAGCCGCCATATCAACGACATTGTGATCGGCAACTTTGGAGGTACGCCGGTATATGTTTCGGATGTGGCTGTCGTGCAGGACACTTTGCGAGAGATGACCGTCGAAGAACGGCTGGATCAGCGCCTCGGACTCCGGTTGATCGTACAAAGGCAGTCGGGTGCAAACACCGTGCAGATCGCCAACGAAATTACGAAACGGTTGCCGGAGATACGTGAAGCACTGCCACCCGATGTGGAGCTTGTGACGATCGTTGACCTGTCTGAATTTATCGTCGACTCGATCGACAACCTGGTGAGAATACTCTATTTTGCCGCCATCTTTGTGACCATTGTGGTGTTGTTCTTTATCGGACGATGGCGTGCAACGTTTATCATTGTGCTGACCATTCCCGTATCGCTGGTAGCTGCGTTTGTGTACTTGTATTTTACGGGCAACAGCCTGAACCTGATATCGCTTTCGAGTCTGACCATTGCCATGGGGATGGTGGTTGATGATGCCATCGTGGTGCTGGAAAACTCGGCCAAGCATATCGAGCGCGGCAGCTCTCCGCGTGAAGCAGCCATTTATGGTACCAATGAGGTCGGACTGGCTGTTGTGGCATCTACCCTGACGGTACTGGCTGTGTTTTTGCCGCTTACGATGATCAGCGGATTGATGGGATTGTTTTTCCGTCAGCTCGGATTCATTGTGGCCATCACCGTGTCGGTATCTACCATTGCTGCACTGTCGCTCACACCCATGCTGTCGTCGAAGTTAATGACGGCAGGTGGTGGCCGGAGCAGCGGCTTTGGTCCGAAATTTACCGGTGGCATCATTCGCATCCTGGAGGCCATTGACAGCGGATATGTACGACTGCTCACCGGGGCTGTGAAACGGAAAGCAATGGTGTCGGTGCTGTCCATCCTTATATTTGTGGGAAGCTTCTTTCTGATGCCATTTATTGGCACCACCTTCATGCCCGATTCCGACCAGAACAGAATAGATATGGAGATAGAGCTCCCGATAGGACTGCGGCTTGAGGAGACAAGGAAAACGGCACACGCCATTGAACAGATCATCGAAGAAAAGTATCCGGAGATCGACATGTACAGTGTGAGCTCCGGGGCAACTACCGGTATGCTTTTTGGCGGACAAAGGGGTAGTCATACGATCGGTGCCATCCTCAGGCTTGTTCCGCAAAGAGAAAGAGACCGTGATGTATGGCAGATTGCCGAATCATTGCGTGGTGAGCTGCGGCAGTTTCCGGAGATCGTCACCTATTCTGTATCTACCGATGGTGGCGGAGGCATGGGACTGGGTGCGCCGGTGCAGGTAGAGGTCTATGGCGACGATTTTGATCAGACCAACATGGTGGCCGAGGAGTTGTCAAGGCGAATGGAAAACATACCCGGTCTGCGCGACATAAACCTCAGCAGAGGCCCTGAACGTCCGGATCTGCGTATTGTGCCTGACCAGGAAAAGATGGCCATGTTCGGACTAAATGCAAGTACGGTATCTCAGGCAGTCCGCAACAGGGTGGAAGGGATGACCGCCACGCTGTATCGCGAAGATGGGGAGGAATATGATGTGGTGATCCGCCACAAGGAAGAGTTCCGCAACTCGATCGCACACATTGAGAATATTTCCGTGCGCACTCCGGCCGGACAGATGGTGCGCATAAGGGAATTTGCCTCGGTCGAAGAATATTTCTCACCCCCCAACATCGAACGCAAAAACAGGATCCGCTACCTGACCATCAACAGTGCACTGCACGAACGGTCGTTGGGTGATGTGACAGCCGACATCAGGGCAGAGCTGGCTGAGATGGATTTGCCCGAGGGTGTGAGCATCGCCTTTGGCGGAGCCATACAGGATCAGCAGGAAGCTTTTGCGGATCTGTTGTTGCTGCTGGCACTGGCCATCTTCCTTGTATATGTTGTGATGGCCGCCCAGTTCGAATCGTTCCGAATGCCGTTCATTATTATGCTGGCGGTACCGTTTGCCTTTTCGGGTGTGATGATCGCACTGTTCATAACAGGTACGGAGCTGTCGGTGATCTCAATGATCGGGGGCATCATACTGGTGGGCATTGTGGTGAAGAACTCCATTGTGCTCATCGACTTCACCAACCTGATGTATGCCCGTGGCATGACCATCGTGCAGTCGGTGATCACTGCCGGCAGATCACGTTTACGTCCGGTGCTGATGACCACCCTCACCACCCTGCTGGCGATGATCCCAATGGCTCTGAGCAGGGGTGAAGGATCTGAAATATGGGCGCCGATGGCCATTGCCGTGATCGGCGGACTAACATTCTCGACGCTGGTAACACTGGTGTTCGTACCCGTTGTGTATACCATGTTCGGAGCGCGGAAGCTGAAGTCACAGCGCAAACAGGCACAAAAGCAGATCAACGGGTTCTCATGAATCAACGGGTTCTGATGAATTAACCATTATCAATTATCCATTAACAATCAGTTATGAAAGCAGTATTTATTGTATATAACCAGGCGGTATCCGGACGGGTTGCAGCGTTGCTCGACAAGACCGGTGCACGGGGATTCACCCAATGGCAGGATGTGATGGGCAGGGGTACCAAAACCGGCGAACCCCACATGGGAACGCATACATGGCCGGCATTGAATACGGCCATACTGTCGGTGGTAGACGAAGAAAAAGCGGAAGCGTTGCTTTCCGGTGTTCAGAAGATCAACGAGCAGGCTGAGGCACAAGGCATCCGGGCTTTTCTCTGGCC
>PWKN01000178.1 GCA_003559735.1 Bacteroidales bacterium
CCCTGATGCAAAGCACCTCCTTCGCCCCACTGTTATCCGCTACCGATAGTCTGGACTCTTGCTGTATCATAATTACTTCGCTCTTTCAAGGATTTCAACTAATCTCCAACATTTATTCTTGCTCAGGGGCCTGGTTTCCATTATGCGAACGGTATCTCCAATGCTGCATTCGTTTTTCTCATCATGAGCCATAAAACGCGACGACCGTTTGACAAACTTTCCGTACATCGGATGTTTTACCCGGCGCAGAACCTCAACAACGACAGATTTTTCCATCTTGTTACTGACAACAAGACCAGTTCGCTCTTTTCTGGGATTTCTGGTTTCCATGTTTAACAGATACTTTATTTGGTTTCTTCTAATTCCCTTTTCCGGAGCTCTGTCAGGATGCGGGCAACTGTTCTGCGGTAATCCTTTATCTTCATTGGATTTTCCAATGGTGATACCGCATGGTTCATTTTCAACTTACGCAGCTGCTTTCTCTCCTCTTCCAAACGCTCATGGAGCTCGCCGGTTGACATTTCATGTATGACATTCTGCTTCATCTTCGCACGAATTATTTTGTTTTATAACCTGCCTGCCATGTCTTCTTGCAAATAATACGGGTGCCTGATATACTCGCCGAAACACACCACCAGCGGGGTAAAATACCCCTGAAAAAGGCTGCAAAGTTACAATAAATTTTCCAATTAAATGTCGATTATTTATTTATTCAACATAATCTCTTCTGACCACAAACTTCGTTGCAACAGGCAGCTTCTGTGCACCAAGGCGCATCGCTTCACGTGCTGTTTCAGGGGGAACACCATCTGCTTCAAAAATGATCCGTCCGGGGCATACCCGGGCAACAAAATATTCAGGTGCTCCTTTCCCTTTACCCATTCTTACCTCTGCAGGTTTTTTCGTGATGGGCTTATCAGGAAAAATCCGGATCCACAGCTGGCCTTCACGTTTCATTCTTCTTGTAATGGCCTGACGGGCAGCTTCAATCTGGCGACCAGTTAGCCAGTTGGTATCAAGCGATTTCATGCCAAAAGAGCCAAAAGCCAACTCAGCACCACGCTTTGTGTTGCCTTTCATCCGGCCCTTCTGCATCTTCCTGTATTTGGTCTTTTTCGGTTGTAACATTGTTCAGAACTTTTCTTAAATGACGTTGTTTTTTAACCAGTGCGCTATTTTTTTCTCCTTCCGCCAAACCTGCCACTTCCCTGGCGTGCTTTGGAAGGTTCTTCGATGAAAGGAGTAAGTTCGGGTTTGCCAAAGATCTCTCCCCTGCAAATCCACACTTTCACCCCGAGCCGGCCGTACGTAGTGTGTGCCTCAACACAAGCGTAGTCAATATCGGCACGGAGGGTATGCAATGGAATGCGTCCCTCCTTATACGTTTCATTACGGGCCATTTCAGCACCACCAAGGCGACCGCTAACCATGACCTTGATCCCTTCGGCGCCCAGACGCATGGTTGAGGAGATAGCGGTTTTGACCGCACGCCTGAAAGAGATCCTTCCCTCAATCTGCTTGGCCACATTTTGTGCAACGAGGAACGCATCCAGCTCCGGTCGTTTTATCTCACTGATATTGATCTGTATTTCTTTGCTGGTCAGCTTTTTTAACTCTTCCTTAAGCTTATCCACTTCCTGTCCGCCTTTCCCTATGATGATCCCTGGCCGGGCCGTATTGATGTTTACCGTGACCAGTTTCAGTGTTCGTTCTATATAGATCTTGGAAACACCCGCTTTTGCCAGACGCACATACAGGTACTTGCGTATCTTGTCATCTTCAACAAGCTTGGCAGCGTAATTTTTCCCGCCATACCAGTTGGAGTCCCATCCTTTGATAACACCCAGCCTGAGGCCGATTGGATTTGTCTTTTGTCCCATCAGAGAATTCTTTATTCGTTTATATTTTTACTGTCAACAAAAAGGGTTACATGGTTGGAGCGTTTCCTGATGCGATGGGCCCGGCCCTGTGGGGCTGGACGCAGGCGTTTCAGCATTCGTGCACCATCAACACGTATCGACCTGACATACAAGTTGCTTTCTTCGATACGAACCCCTTCATTTTTGCTTTGCCAATTGGCAATAGCCGACAGAAGCAGCTTTTCCAGGCGCTGTGCAGCTTCCTTTTTTGTATAACGCAGGATCGCCAGGGCTCTGTTTACTTCCTTTCCCCTGATCATATCTGCTACCAGCCTCATCTTCCTGGGAGAGGTTGGGCAATTCCTTAGCCTGGCAACATATTGCGTTTTCTTTTCTTCTTTGATCTTCTCAGCCCTGATATGTTTTCTTAATCCCATTGTGACCTGTTATTTATTTTTTGGCTTTATCTTTTTTTCCTGCATGTCCCCTGAAAATCCTTGTCGGGGCAAACTCTCCAAGCTTATGTCCAACCATGTTTTCGGTTATGTAAACCGGAATGAACTTGTTGCCGTTATGCACGGCAATGGTCAAACCAACAAACTCGGGAGATATCATTGAAGCCCTCGACCAGGTTTTGATCACCGACTTTTTGCTGCTGCCGGCCATGGCCAGGACTTTCTTCTCCAGTTTATAATGGATGTATGGTCCTTTTTTTAATGAACGACTCATATCAATCTGTTTTTAGCTGTTATTGACTTTTTATTTTTTCTTCTTTCTTTCCAGAATGAGCCTGTTGGAAGCTTTTTTCCTGTTCCGTGTTTTATAGCCTTTTGCCGGCAACCCTTTCCTGCTTCTGGGATGACCACCCGATGCACGACCTTCTCCACCACCCATTGGGTGGTCGACGGGGTTCATTACTACCGGCCTTGTTCTTGGCCGTCGTCCCAACCACCGTCTTCGTCCGGCTTTGCCCGACATTTCGTGCATATGGTCAGGATTTGAAGCACTGCCAATGGTGGCTTTACAGCTGGTCAGCACCAAACGGATCTCACCGGAGGGAAGCTTAAGGGCAGCATATTTACCCTCCCTGGAGGTCAATTGGGCATAAGTACCTGCGCTGCGTGCCATCTTACCACCTTGTCCGGGTTGCAGTTCAATATTGTGAACCACACTTCCAAGCGGAATATCACGCAAAAACATAGCATTCCCAATATCCGGCGAAGCCTTCTCACCCGACATCAGGGTCTGTCCCACCTGCAATCCTACCGGTGCCACGATATATCTTTTCTCTCCATCGGCATAGTACAACAATGCAATACGGGCCGAACGGTTCGGATCGTATTCAATGCTTTTGACCTTTGCCGGAATTCCATCTTTGTTTCTCTTGAAATCAATGACCCGGTATCTTTTTTTATGACCACCGCCAACATAGCGCACGGTCATCTTTCCTTCGTTATTCCTTCCACCCGTCCTCTTCTTGCCTTTCACAAGTTTCTTCTCCGGACGGGTTGCTGTAATATCGTCAAACGCGCTGATCACTTTGTTGCGCTGTCCGGGTGTAGTGGGTTTAAACTTTTTTAAAGCCATGAGTCTTTAAATATTGCTGTAAAAATCAATGGTCTGACCTTCGTTCAACGTAACGATTGCCTTTTTAAAATTACTCTTTTTGCCAGTCTGAAAACCGGTCTTTGTATAGCGCATCGAACGCTTGCCAAGATATACCATGGTGTTGACTGATGCTACAGTAACCTCGTACATATCCTCCACCGCCTTCTTGATCTGGGATTTTGACGCCCGTTTGTCAACGACAAAGCCATAACGGTTGGGATACTTCTCGGTAACCGCCGTCATTTTTTCGGTTATCAGTGGCTTGATTAAAACTTCCATTTTGTTTATTATTTAACTGGTTCGGTTTGTTTTAAGCAGATTTTTTCAATCTCACTGATGGAGCTCTCCATCAGCAACAAGCTGTCGGTATGGAGTATCATATATGTATTGAGCTGGGATGCCCTTGTGACAAAGGCGCCAGGTATGTTCCTGGACGACAGTCTGATGCCGCGATCATTGTCGGTCAACACAAGGAGTGACTTCTTCCCCTCAAGTTCAAAACCTTTCAGGAACTCAATGTATTGTTTTGTTTTGGGCTCTTCCATCGTAAAGTCCTCGAGCACAATGATCTTATCTTCTTTCGCTTTATACGAAAGAGCCGACTTACGTGCAAGGGTTTTTACCTTTTTGTTGAGCTTAAAGCCATAATCTCTTGGCCTGGGACCAAAGGCAACCCCCCCGCCCCTGAGCAGCGGTGACTTGATATCGCCGATACGGGCCGCGCCGGTTCCCTTTTGCCTGCGAAGCTTCCTTGTACTTCCCTTTATTTCGTTTCGTTCCTTCGTCTTGTGGGTTCCCTGCCGTCTGTTGGCCATTTGATGCCTTACATCAAGATAAACAGCATGCTCGTTTGGTTTTATCCCAAATACATCATCATTCAGGGTAACGGTTTTTTCCGTTTTTTTACCATCTTTGGTATATACTGCTAGCTCCATCTTTCCAATATTAAATATGATCCATTTGGCCCTGGAACAGAGCCTTTAACAACAACCAGGTTTTTTTCCGGAATCAGTTTCATGATTTGCAGGTTGATCATTTTCACCCTCTTGCCACCTGTGCGGCCACCCATTCTCATCCCTTTGAACACCCTCGAGGGCCATGATGAAGCACCCAGCGACCCAGGTGCACGCAGCCGGTTATGCTGGCCGTGTGTTGCCTGGCCCACACCTGCAAAGCCATGCCGCTTTACAACACCTTGAAAGCCTTTCCCTTTAGTGGTCCCTACCACGTCGATGTATTCGCCTTCAATAAATATATCAGCCTTCAGCACATCACCAAAATTCTTTCTGTGACCCTCCTCAAAACGGGTGAACTCTGCCACTACTTTTTTAGGTGTTGTATTTGCCTTTTTAAAATGACCCTGCAGTGGTTTTGAGCATAACTTTTCGCGCTGCTCATCAAAAGCCAGCTGTATGGCCTCATAACCATCCTTGTCTCTGGTCTTTACCTGTGTCACCACACACGGACCAGCCTCAATTACGGTGCATGGGATATTTTTCCCAGAGGCATCAAATATGCTGGTCATTCCGATTTTCTTTCCAATTAATCCTGACATCTCTTGTCTGTTTAACTATTATGTGCTACCGTACGATTTAAATAAAACAATCAGACTTTAATTTCCACCTCAACCCCACTTGGCAACTCCAGCTTCATCAACGCATCAACAGTTTTTGATGAGGATGAGTAAATGTCTAAAAGTCGCTTATATGAGCATAACTGGAACTGCTCCCTCGACTTTTTGTTAACAAATGGTGACCGCAACACGGTAAACTTCCTTTTGTTTGTTGGAAGCGGAATGGGACCGTTAACAACCGCTCCTGTGGTCTTCACTGTCTTTACGATCTTTTCGGCAGATTTATCCACCAGGTTGTAATCGTACGATTTTAATTTGATTCGAATTTTGTGACTCACTGTTTCCTGGTATTTAAATAATTAAGTTAGGTTTTAACGCCATATAGTTTTTCAATCACTTCATCTGAAATATTGGAAGGCACTTCCTGGAAGTGCGAAAACTCCATGGTAGACAGTGCCCTTCCCTGTGTCAGTGTACGCAGTAATGTAACATAACCAAACATTTCGGCCAATGGTGTTTCAGCATCAATCACCTGCAGGTTGACCCGTGTGGATATGCCGTTCAGGTGACCACGCCGGCGGTTGATGTCGCCAACAACATCGCCAAGGTACTCCTCCGGTGTAACCACTTCAAGCTTCATTATGGGTTCAAGGAGTATTGACCGGGCTTTCTTGCATGCATTCCTGAAGGCGATTTTTGCTGCCAGCTCAAATGACAGTGCATCGGAATCGACACTATGGTATGACCCATCGAGTAATGTTACCTTCAGGTTCTCAAGCGGGAATCCGGCAAGCACACCATTTTGCATGGCCATTTTAAACCCTTTCTCTACAGATGGGATAAATTCTTTGGGTACGTTCCCCCCTTTCACCTGATCAATAAATTGCAAGCCGGTAACTTCCTTATCAGCTGGACTGATCTCCACAACAATGTCAGCAAACTTCCCTTTTCCGCCCGTTTGTTTCTTGTAAACTTCCCGGTGTTTAACTGTATCTGTAATCGCCTCTTTATAAGCCACCTGCGGAGCTCCCTGGTTGGCCTCCACCTTAAATTCCCTCTTCAGCCTGTCCAGGAGTATCTCCAGGTGCAACTCACCCATGCCGCTGATCAGGGTTTGACCGCTGTCGGGATCGGTCTTTACAACAAATGTAGGATCCTCTTCTGCCAGCTTACCCAGGGCCATATTGAGCTTGTCAAGGTCTGCCTGGGTTTTGGGTTCAACAGCTACGCTGATCACCGGCTCGGGAAAAGACATAGACTCCAGTATGATTGGATGCTTTTCGTCGCAGAGCGAATCGCCGGTTTGTATGTTTTTAAATCCGACGGCCGCTCCAATATCTCCAGCTTCAATTTGCTCGATTGGGTTTTGTTTGTTGGCATGCATCTGCAGAATCCTGGAAATACGTTCCTTTTTTTGTTTGGATGCATTCCACACATATGAGCCTGCAGGCAGACTGCCACTGTAAACACGGAAAAAGCACAACCTTCCCACATACGGGTCGGTGGCAATTTTAAAGGCCAATGCAGCAAACGGTTCTTTGGCATTGGCCCTGCGTATTTCGGATTTGTCAGTTTTTGGATTGATCCCTTCTATGGATTCGACATCCATCGGAGAGGGCAGGAATTTTACCACTGCATCGAGCAGTGCCTGTATCCCTTTGTTTTTGAAAGCCGAGCCACACAACACCGGGGTGATCCGCCGTTCAATGGTTGCAGTCCGGATTATGCCAATCATTTCATCTTCCGAAATGGAACCGGGGGCTTCAATGAACTTTTCAAGCAGCTCTTCGCTCTCTTCGGCACACCCTTCAACCAGGCTGGTCCGGTAACGCGCCACCATCTCCAGCATATCGCCAGGTATGGGCACTTCTTCAAAACTTGTTCCCAGGGTCTCGTCTTTCCAGACAAATGCCTTATTGGTGATCAGGTCAACAATGCCCCTGAAATCCTCTTCAATGCCAATGGGGATCTGCAACGGTACAGCATTCATCCCAAGGCGTTCCCTGATCTTGTCAACCACGCTAAAAAAGTCTGCCCCGGCACGATCCATCTTATTGATGAAGCTGATCCGGGGCACTTTGTATTTGTCTGCTTGTCTCCATACGGTCTCAGACTGGGGCTCAACGCCTCCTACTGCACAGAACAGAGCAATGGCTCCATCCAGGACCCGCAGGCTACGTTCCACCTCAACGGTGAAATCAACATGGCCCGGGGTGTCAATGATATTTACTTTGTATTGTTTATCCCTGTAATTCCAGAATGTAGTGGTGGCCGCAGAGGTAATGGTAATTCCGCGCTCCTGCTCCTGGATCATCCAATCCATGGTGGCAGCACCATCGTGGGTCTCACCAAGCCGATGGTTTACACCGGTATAGAACAATATCCGCTCGGTAGTGGTGGTCTTGCCGGCGTCGATATGTGCCATGATACCGATATTGCGCGTGTATGTTAAATCTCTGGGCATTCTATTTATTTTATCGCTATGACCGGGTCTGTCAGTTTAAAACCTGAAATGCGAAAATGCCTTGTTCGCATCAGCCATCCGGTGTGTGTCTTCCTTACGTTTAAATGCGCCACCCTCCTCTTTGCTTGCTGCAATGATCTCTCCTGCCAGCTTGGCAGCCATTCCCTTTTCATTGCGCTTCCTGGCAAATGAGATCAGGTGCTTGATTCCCACCGACATCTTCCTGTCGGGACGAATCTCTGAAGGGATCTGGAAAGTGGCACCACCTATACGGCGGCTGCGCACTTCAACCGCCGGAGTAACATTGGCCAAACCTTTTTTGAATACTTCCAGTCCGTCTTCCTTCGTCTTTTCCGAAACGATGTCCATGGCATCATAAAAAATTTTGTACGCCAGGTTCTTTTTACCCCTCAACATCAGATTGTTTACGAAACGGGTAACCAAAGTATCATTGTACCTAGGATCAGGAAGCAATATGCGCTTTTTTGGTTTTGACTTTCTCATGGATTCTTGATCATTTTAATTGAGTCGTGGTCAATTTATTTTTTTTCTTTTGGCCGCTTGGTTCCATATTTCGACCGCCGCTGATTGCGACCCTCTACACCACTGGTGTCCAACGCCCCTCTAACAATGTGATACCGTACACCAGGCAAATCCTTCACCCTGCCGCCACGAAGCAACACAATGGAGTGCTCCTGCAAATTATGCCCTTCACCCGGTATGTATGCGTTCACCTCTTTCCCGTTGGTAAGCCTTACCCTGGCAACCTTACGCATGGCTGAGTTAGGTTTTTTGGGTGTGGTGGTGTAAACACGCACACAAACACCCCTGCGCTGCGGACAGGAATCCAGTGCGGGCGACTTGCTTTTGTACGTCACTTTCCGGCGCCCCTTACGAACCAATTGTTGAATTGTTGGCATATTGTAATCTTAATTAAAGGTAAAAACTTCGTTTATATTCCGTTAAATATACTTCTTCTGTTTTTTGGGAGTGCAAAGGTAGGAGTTATTTTTTTAAAACCAATAGTTAATTGGCAATTATTTTAGTTCCTGCCTGTTTTTTTCCAAACCCGGAAATGCAGACTACCCGTTTTTTGAAGGGCACAAAGGTAAGAAAAATTTTAAGTATTTTAACATGCATTATTCATGTTTATCATCCACTTCAGATGCAAAACATCAAAAGTCAAGGATAAAGTACTGGTTTTCGGTACTTTATAAACAAAACAGATAAATTGTTGGAGATGCACTTTTCAAAAGCAAACAGGTCATGCCCGGATCACGCCTTTTTTGCAACGATAACCATAAAAAATGCTTGTACCTGGTGAATCAATCAAAACCTGTAAGCAGCCTGTTCCATCTCTTTCACACTACTAAATGGCCTGGGCGGGTTCAGGTGCCGCTCCAGGAACCTGTATATTTCAAACCGGATATCCCTGCCCTTCCTGTGGTCCATACGATCAAATGAATGTCCGCCTGGAACCTCCTCATATACCCGGTATTCAAAGTCCTTGTTGTGTGCCTTCAATGTATTGATCAGGTTCTGAACTTCAAGCACATGCACATCTTCATCGATGGTATTTGTGTGTATCAGCAGCGGTATTTCAAGCTTATGCGCATGGTAGACGGGCGAGCGCCTCCGGTATTCATCAATGTTCTCGTGAACCGCCTGTCCGATATGATGATCGGCAGCAAACCAGTCCATTTCGTAAGCCGGACGTTTATAGCCCATTCTTGCAATAAGGTCGCTAACCGGAACACCGGCAAAAACAGCCTGGTAAGCACCAGGATGTTCAAAAGCATTCATCAGCGATATCATTCCACCGTGACTCCAGCCAATGAGGCCCACCCTTCTGCGATCGACAATGTCATAGTTTTCCAGCATGAGCAACATGCCCTTATGCACATCATCATTTTCCAGTCCGCCATAGTCGATCAGCTGATGCAACCCCTTGCCGTAACCAGTACTGCCGCGATACTCAGGTGCCACAACAATATATTGCTGTGCCATCAACTCACGGATAATATGCGTGTAATATGTGTTAAAATCGCCATGCACACCCCCGTGCGGGAATACCAGCAATGGGTATTTCTTACCGGGGTCAACGTCTTTCGGAATAAACACATATGTCCAGAACTTAATGGGGTTCGACCCATGCAATGTAGTGGCTTTTTCTGCTCCCCGTGGCGGCGGACCAGCCATGAACAGCTTGTCAATATATGCAACGTCACCCACAACATGATGCCACATCACATCATCGATTGACTTTTCAAGAATATCAAACCGGTAACGCAAATCGCGTATCTCTTCGAGCAATAGTTCCTGGTTTTTCAGCAATTGCTCATTCGATACCTGGGCCACCAATCCATCCATGACAAAAAACACCTGGAAGAAAATGATCCCAGGCAATAAAAAAGTACTCCATGCTTTCATAACCAAACATTTTTTTAATTGTACAACATCAGGTTTCCATTACCTGTATTGACAGGAAGAATTGGTTTCTCTGCCCTGCCTTACGGTAATGATTTCTTATCAGGCATAAAGATAACAAGTATTTTTTGATCTTTGGGGTGGCATAAAAACGCTATATTTGCACCTCAACATCTTCTAAGTCCGAAAACATACCGGCAGCGATTTTACAGGTTATTATATGGCTGATTTTCTGAAAGATCTGAATGAAGTGCAGCAACAGGCCGTACAGACCACAGAGGGGCCTGTTATGATCATTGCCGGAGCCGGCAGTGGCAAAACACGAGTCCTCACATACCGCGTGGCATATTTGCTCAGCACCGGGATATCGCCATTCCGCATCCTGGCACTGACCTTCACCAACAAAGCAGCCCGTGAAATGCGGGAGCGGGTCGCTGCCCTTGTCACCCCGTCTGGTGCAAAAAGTTTATGGATGGGGACCTTTCACAGTGTTTTTGCCAGGATACTCCGGGCAGAAGCGGACAAACTGGGTTATCCTTCACAGTTTACCATATACGACACCGATGATTCAAAACGTGTGATCAGGAAGATCATCAAGGAACAAAACATCGACGACAAGACATACACACCGGGATTTGTGCTGAACAGGATCTCCAATGCAAAAAACAACCTGATATCGGCAAAGGATTACAATGAAGATATTGAAATTCAAAGTGATGACAAACAGTCGCAGACTCCGAAAATCGGACTGATATACAGTCTGTATCAGCAGAAATTGAAAAAAGCGGCAGCCATGGATTTTGATGACCTGCTTTTCAATACCAATGTTCTGCTGAGGGATTTCCCCGATGCACTCTATAAATACCAGCAACGTTTCCAGTATGTGCTGGTAGACGAATACCAGGACACCAATTTTTCGCAATACCTGATCATCAAAAAACTGGCGGCTAACAACGAAAACATATGCGTTGTAGGGGATGATGCCCAGAGCATATATGCTTTTCGCGGCGCAAACATTCAGAACATCCTGAATTTTAAAAATGACTACCCCGATATGCGCCTGTTTAAACTGGAGCAGAATTACCGGTCAACAAGACACATTGTATCGGCGGCAAATAGCCTGATCGCACACAACAAGGACCAGATCCCGAAGAAGATATGGACCGAACAGCAGCCTGGGGCAAAAATACGCATCACGCAGACTGCCAATGAAGGTGATGAAGCCTACTGGGTCGCAAATCAAATTTTCGGCACCATACAGCAGCATCAGCTACCCAACAGCGACTTCGCAGTGTTATACCGGACCAATGCACAGTCAAGGGCTGTTGAGGAAGCTTTGCGACGCATGAACATTCCATACAGGATATTCGGAAGCTTATCCTTTTATCAGCGCAAAGAGATAAAAGACCTGCTCGCCTATTTTCGATTAACCATCAACCAGGCAGACGAGGATGCTGTTCTGCGGATCATCAATTTCCCGGCCAGGGGCATAGGGGCTGCAACAGTAAATAAGCTGACGGCCGCGGCCAGTGACCATAACACCACGTTATGGACAGTAATTCAGGACCCCCTCCAGTACCAGGTGCAGATCCATAGCGGGGCCATCAGAAAGCTTGCCGACTTTGCTGCACTCATAAAAAGTTTCACGGCACGCCTTTACAAGGTGAACGCATTCGAGCTTGGTGAAATGATCGTGAACAGGTCGGGTATCCGCAAGCTGTACTTCGAAGATGGCACCCCGGAAAGCCTGAACAGGCGCGACAACATTGAAGAATTGCTCAGTGGATTAAAGGATTTTGTGAGCAATGCCGAAACACCAGCTGCCGAAACGGAGACCTCCCTGCGAACATTGGATGAATTCATGCAGGACATTGCATTACTGACAGATGCCGACACCAACACTGACGAAAGGGAAGACAAAAACAAAGTGTCGCTGATGACCATCCATGCTGCCAAGGGACTGGAGTTTCCTTATGTGTTCATAACCGGACTGGAAGAAAACCTGTTCCCCTCTCAATTGTCTGTCAACACCCAAAGCGAACTTGAAGAAGAGAGACGGCTGTTTTATGTTGCCCTGACAAGAGCCATGACCCAGGCAACAATATCCTATGCAGAAACACGTTTCAGGTACGGCAATTTCAACATGTGTGAGCCCAGCCGTTTTATCGATGAACTTGACCCCGCCTATGTAGACTACCTGACCCCGGCCGGACGACAGAAAAGGGCAACACAAGAATCATTTGCCGACAGCTTGCGGCGATTCAGAAGTGCGCCGGCGGCAGCGGCAAAACCAACAGGGAACATTTCCGACAACGATGACGGTTATGCCATCGTTGACCCTGCTGCATTGCATCCTGACATGGAGATCAGGCACCAGCGTTTCGGCAACGGCGTCATAACAGAAATGGAAGGGACCGGTCAGAATGCCAAAGCAACGGTACTGTTCAATAGCACGGGGAAAAAACAGCTGCTGCTAAAGTATGCACGGATAAAAATTTTGAAAAAATAGTGCAGGTTGCACCATGTCATAATATTATATTTCATTATCTTTGCAATGAATTTACACAATGCATCGTTATCCTGCTGACAAACGAAAGTGCAACCAACTGATTCCTTGTTGATAAAAGATTGCATGTTTTTTTCTGACTACTGAAGTTTACAGCTGCCGGTCTTTTCAACCATCTTACAAATGACTTTTTAAACCGTATTGATTACAACCACAACGTGTGCATGAACATATTTCTGCATGCATTTTTATACACGACCTTGTTATGGAATACAACACTTCCCGTTCAAAGATGAATATTTCAGAATATGGAAGAAATATTCAAAAGATGATTGAACACATCATGTCGGTCGAAGACCGTGACAAACGCAACAAGCTTGCAAAAGCCACCATCAACGTCATGGGACAGCTGAATCCGCATTTGCGCGATGTAAATGACTTCAAGCACAAACTGTGGGACCACCTGTTTATCATGTCTGACTTCCAGCTTGATGTTGACTCACCATACCCGGTTCCTTCCCGTGAAACACTTACACGCAAACCAGAACCGCTCAGGTATTCATCCAATAATGTTACATTCAAGCATTACGGACGTCATATCGAACGTATGATCGAAAAGGCCTGCGAGCTCGAAGAGGGACATATGAAAGACACCCTTGTGGAACTGATCGCCAATCATATGAAAAAATCCTACCTCACCTGGAACAGGGATTCCGTAACGGATGAGGAGATCGCCAAGCATCTGTCCATTTTATCGGGCGAAAAACTCAAACTTCAGAAAGATGCTGTCCTGCATGACACCAACGACATTCTCTCCAAGAACAAAAAGAAGAAGCATCAGGGCAAACCAACCACTACCAGGAACCAGAACTATAAAAACAGGAAAAGCCAGTAATCACGCCCTCCACGGCTGTATTTTCTTTTGATTGTTTATTTTAATGATATATTCCGGTATGTACTTCGTTTAAAAAAACAAGGATATGGGATCTTTTGAAATTATTGGCGGCAAACAGCTAAGCGGGGAAATCATGCCCCAGGGTGCAAAAAATGAAGCGCTGCAGGTCATATGCGCCACACTGTTAACAGACAAAGAGGTAATTATCAGCAACATTCCGCAGATCCGTGATGTGATAAAACTGATTGAACTGTTGTCTGACTTTGGCGTAAAGGTTAAACAGCTTGGTGAAAGCAAGTACAGCTTTTGCGCCGGCAACCTGAACATTGATCTGCTGTATGATGACACCTTCAGGCGCAAGATCACACAGCTTCGCGGTTCGGTGATGATCGTCGGACCGCTCCTGGCGCGGTTTGGCAAAGCATCAATACCCAGACCCGGCGGTGACAAGATCGGCCGGCGGCGACTGGATACCCATTTCCTCGGACTAAAGAAGTTGGGTGCCACTTTTACTTATGACACCAACAATCAGTATTATTATATTGAGGGGAAAGAACTGCAGGGATGTTTCATCCTCCTCGACGAAGCATCGGTGACAGGTACCGCCAACATCATTATGGCGGCTTCATTGGCAAAAGGGATCACACGATTATATAATGCAGCCTGTGAACCATATATTCAACAATTGTGCAGAATGCTGAACAGCATGGGTGCCGGCATTTCCGGAATTGGCTCCAATCTCCTCACCATTGAAGGGGTAGATAAACTGGGTGGATGCACACACAGGATGTTGCCCGACATGATTGAAATTGGCAGCTTTATTGCCATGGCAGCCATGACGCGTTCAGAATTGCTGATAAAAAACGTGGCATACGAACATCTGGGCATCATACCCGAAGTGTTTCAAAAACTGGGCGTTGTATTGGAAAAGCGCAACGATGATCTGTTTATCCCTTTTGCAAACTGCTACGAAGTGGACACCTACATTGATGGAAGCATCCTGACCATCAGCGATGCGCCGTGGCCGGGTTTCTCGCCCGACCTCCTGAGTGTGGTGCTGGTACTGGCCACCCAGGCAAGGGGCAGCGTACTGATACATCAGAAAATGTTTGAGAGCAGGCTTTTCTTTGTCGATAAGCTCATCGACATGGGCGCACAGATCATCCTGTGCGACCCGCACCGTGCCACGGTTATAGGGCTGGACAGGAAATACCCGCTGAAGCCCCTCGAAATGACATCGCCCGACATTAGGGCAGGTGTGGCACTGCTCATTGCGGCCCTGAGCGCTGAGGGGAAGAGCATCATCCACAATATTGAACAAATTGACAGGGGATACCAGTTCATCGATTCCAGGTTAAAACAACTCGGAGCAGAAATACAAAGAAAAGAATGCTGACAAATTGACTTGTTTCTTTAAATGGCAAAGCTTTTGTAATGCGTTGTTAAGCGTTGAATAATTTAATCTGGAAGTCAGGAATGAAAAAAAAGGAAAAACCCTTTGTAGAGAAGGAAAAGAAAACAGTATCCGCTGAAGAAGAACAGACCGGCAAAAAGCAGTCATCCCCAGGTACAGAAACCGAACAGGGAGACGCAGCGCCTGATGACAGCAAAACTGCTGACACGGAAGACAAAATTGCTGAATACGAACAAACCATAGAAGAACTGCAATCATCCCTGGAAGAATCCAACGACAAGTTTCTGCGGCTTTTTTCAGAGTTTGACAATTATCGCAAGCGGGTA
The DNA here is from genome assembly GCA_003559735.1 of Bacteroidales bacterium. GTDB lineage: Bacteria > Bacteroidota > Bacteroidia > Bacteroidales > UBA7960 > PUPG01. Next base: position 15,073 of record PWKN01000178.1, read on the forward strand.
ACAAAGGAGCGTATTGAGCTTTCCAAAACAGCGGCAGAAGGTGTCATAACGGCACTGCTGCCTGTTCTCGACGATCTTGAAAGGGCAAGCCAAATGGCACTGGAGAAAAAGGAAAAAGGTGCCGATGAAGAAGGCATCGTCTTGATCTATAATAAATTCAAAAGCATCTTGCGCCAAAAAGGGATCGAAGAGATCCCCTCCGAGGGCAGTCCGTTCGATACCGATTACCACGAGGCTGTTACACATATCCCCGCCGATGATGAGCGTCACAAAGGACAGGTTGTGGAGGAGATCCGGAAAGGTTACCTGCTCAACGGAAAAGTCATTCGCCATGCCAGGGTGGTTGTGGCCAATTAAGGTGTACCGGACTGATGCCGGCAGGTAATTACGTCAAAAAAAGCATGTAATAAATATGTCAAAAAGAGATTATTATGAAGTACTGGGTGTTTCACGCGATGCCAAACCGGAGGAGATCAAAAAGGCCTATCGGCAAAAAGCTTTAAAGTACCATCCAGATAAAAACCCTGGTGATGCAACTGCCGAATCCAAGTTCAAGGAAGCAGCCGAAGCTTATGAGGTATTGAGAAACCCGGAAAAAAAATCGCGCTACGATCAGTTCGGTCATGCTGGTGTTGGCAATAATTTTGGCGCCGGAGGTTTTGGTGGCGGTATGACCATGGAGGACATCTTCAGTCAGTTTGGTGATATCTTCGGAGGCGCTTTCGGTGGTGGATTCGGTGGATTTGGAAGCACGGGCAGGCGTACCGGCAAACGGGTCAATAAAGGGTCAAACCTCCGCATCAAGGTCAAACTCACATTCGAAGACATCCTGAAAGGGGCGGAAAAAAGGATCAAGGTAAACAAATACAAACCTTGTCAGGCATGCAATGGTACCGGTGCAAGGGGCGGGAGCGCCTACCGCACATGCAGCACCTGCAGCGGACAGGGACGTGTGACCAGGGTTGCAAACACGTTTCTCGGACAGATGCAAACCACTTCAACATGTCCGAATTGCAGCGGAGAAGGACAGACAATAGAAGACAAATGCTCGTCCTGCTACGGCAATGGCATCGTAAAAGACCAGGAGGTGATCAGCATCAATATTCCCGCAGGCGTGGAAGAGGGCATGCAACTGTCGCTCAGCGGCAAAGGGAATGCAGCACCAAGAGGTGGCATTCCCGGCGACCTCATCGTGGTGGTTGAAGAAACACCCCACCCAAAACTGATACGGGATGGAATGAACCTGTTGTATGACCATCATATCAGCTTCCCGCAGGCTGCTATTGGCACCACCATAGAAATACCAACACTGGAAGGGAAAGCACGGATAAAAATCGAACCCGGCACCCAGGCAGGCAAGGTGTTGCGTCTGAAAGGCAAAGGATTGCCATCTGTAAACAGCTATGGAAGAGGCGACCTGCTGGTCAACATCAACATTTGGACACCAAGAAAGCTTACCACCGAAGAGAAAGCAATATTAAACAAACTGGAGGAATCAGAAAATTTTGCACCCAATCCCCAAAAGACAGACAAAAACTTTTTTGAAAAAATGAAAGACGTATTCAGCTGATGATTGCATGAATACAGGTTATTTACCGGCAATAGAATCATTCCAATACGGCAACCCATGAACATCCTTCTCCGCGCAGAAAACATCACCAAACAATACCAAAAACACCGGGCGTTAAACCAGGTTAGCATGAATGTGCCGGCACAGAGCATTTTCGGACTGCTGGGTCCGAATGGTGCCGGGAAAACCACCCTTATCCGGATCATTAACCAGATCATCGGTCCCGACACTGGAACTATCTTCATAGACAATGAGGTGTTGAAGCCACAACACGTTCAACAGATCGGCTATCTCCCCGAAGAACGTGGCCTCTATAAAAAAATGGAAGTGGGCGATCAGGCAATATACCTTGCCCGTCTGAAGGGAATCAAAAGACACGATGCACGGATACTGCTGAAAAAATGGTTTGAAAGGTTTGACCTTACTCCCTGGTGGAACAAAAAAGTGGAGGAGTTGTCAAAAGGGATGCAGCAAAAAGTACAATTCATCATCACCATCCTGCACCGGCCGAAACTGCTGATCTTTGATGAGCCTTTCAGTGGATTCGACCCCATCAACGTAAACATCCTCAAAGAAGAGATACTGAACCTGAAAAGAGACGGGGCTACCATTATCTTCTCCACACACAATATGGGTTCAGTGGAAGAGCTTTGCGACCATATTGCCCTGATCAATAAATCTGAAAAGATCCTTGAAGGGGAGGTAAATCAAATCAAAAAAACTTTCAGGAGCAGAATATATGAAGTGGAACTGGAAAGTAAGCATGCGCCCGAAAAATTGATTCCTGACAATCGGTTTACCACCATAAATACCAAATCAAACAATGGCAGCCACTCCATGCAGATCCGGATCGAACAGGATGCCACAACCAACATGTTGCTGGAAGCCCTGCTCCCAATGGGCAACCTGATGTCATTCAAGGAGCTGACACCCAGCATGAATGACATCTTCATCAAGAAGGTAACCGGAAAATTTCCCCTTGAAACAAATCAGAAAAATGGAGAGCCCATACCATGAGCAAGACCACCGTTATAATCAGGCGTGAATTTATCAGCCGTGTCAGGAAAAAGTCGTTTTTGGTCATGACCATATTGGGACCCCTCCTTATGGCTGCGATCATTATTGTCCCGGTGGTGGTCACCCAACTGTCAGACAGCGATTATGCCGTAGCAATAGTGGATGACACTACTCTGTTCAGTGACAGTTTTGAAGACACCGACAACATAACATTCACACCATTGGCATCAAGCATTGAGCATTCATTGCAACTGATGCACGATGGCCGTTTCGATGCAGTGCTGCACATCCCGGAAATGGCTTTTCAGGCTCCCTCAACACTGCGCCTGTTTTCAGAAAGATCGGTTAACATCAGCGCGAAACTGCGTATCGAAAATATTCTTAAACTCGAATTTGAGAGCCTCAAACTCAGTCACGCCGGCATCGATGAAGAGGTGCTTCGCAGTATAGAGACGCCCGTCAATATCCAGGCCATCCGCATAAAGGATGATGGTGAGCTGATCACCGACTATCCGGAAATAAGTATGGGACTGGGGATCGTAAGCGGACTCCTGATCTATATTTTTATTTTCCTTTTTGGATCACAGGTGCTCAGGGGCGTTCTGGAAGAAAAAACCAGCCGCATTGTTGAGATCATCGTTTCGTCAGTAAAACCCTTCCAGCTCATGATGGGGAAAGTGATCGGGGTTGGTTTGGTCGGACTGACACAGTTTTTGATCTGGGTGGTGCTGACATTCGCAATAGTGGGTACGTTTCAGCTGGCCATGCCCGACATGTTCCGTTTTACACCCGACGAACAGGTATATATTACTGGTTCACAGGTACTCAGTGTGGAGGAGATGGAAAAACAAAAAGAGATCATTCAGCAATATGATACTGTAGCCGGACAGTTGATGGAGGGGTTAATGGCCATCAATTTCCCTGTGATGATCTTTTCCTTTATTTTCTTTTTTATAGGAGGCTATCTGCTCTATGCAGCCCTATTTGCTGCCATTGGCTCTGCGGTTGACAATGAGGCAGATACCCAGCAGTTCATGTTGCCCGTTACCGTACCCTTGCTTCTGTCTATCATCATGGCACAGATGGTTATGCTCAATCCATCCGGTCCAGTAGCATTTTGGTTGTCGGTCATACCGCTGACATCGCCTGTGATCATGATGGTAAGGATACCATTTGGTGTCCCCTATGCCGACCTTGCACTGTCTGCCGGATTGTTGATCGGTGGCTTTATTTTAACCACTTATCTGGCTGCCAGGATATACCGTACGGGCATCCTGATGTATGGCAAAAAACCTGGCTATAAAGAGTTGTGGAAATGGATCAGGCACCATTAGACCCCAACATCCTGTATGCCGGATACAGGAGGGCCCCTTTCTTTTGCGTCTCATGCGGTATCTTCATCTTCAAGAGTGACCCGGGCAAAAAAGAACCATTGCCTTCAATCTTTTATCTTTGCAAATAAAAAACCGACAAATGTCCAGAATCCTGGTAGTAGACGATGAAAAAAGCATCAGGAATACGCTGAAGGATATTCTTGAATACGAAAAATTTGAAGTGACCCTTGCAGAAGATGCGTTTGAAGCCCTCGAAAAGATCAAAGAAGGTACTTTTGATGTGATATTATGCGATATCAAGATGCCAAAGATGGATGGCATTGAGTTGCTCGAAAAGATCAAAACGGAAGGAGTCGATTCAACGGTGGTGATGATCTCCGGACATGGTACTATTGATACGGCAGTAGAGGCCATTAAAAAAGGTGCCTTCGACTTTATATCCAAACCACTCGACCTTAATCGCTTGCTGATCACCATTCGCAATGCGACAGACAAAAACCGCCTGATGTCGGAGACCAGAGAGCTTAAACGCAGGGTAAACAAGACCTATGACATGATTGGCGAATCGAAGGCAATAAAACATATCAAGGCAATGATAGAGCGTGTAGCTGCCACCGATGCACGGGTCTTTATTACCGGAGCGAACGGAACGGGAAAAGAGCTGGTAGCAAGGTGGCTGCACGAACTCAGCAACCGCGCCAAAGGTCCGTTCATTGAAGTTAATTGTGCTGCCATCCCATCGGAGCTGATAGAAAGTGAACTCTTCGGACATGAAAAAGGATCTTTTACAAGTGCTGTAAAGCAAAAAAAAGGAAACTTTGAGCTTGCCAGCGGGGGAACCATCTTCCTCGACGAAATTGGCGATATGAGTCTGGCAGCCCAGGCCAAAGTACTCCGCACTTTACAGGAAAACAAGATCACAAGGGTTGGAGGTGAAAAAGAGATCAGTGTGGATGTCCGCATAGTTGCAGCCACAAACAAAAACATCCATGAAGAGATTGCCAGGGGGACCTTCAGGGAAGACCTGTACCACCGGCTCAGTGTCATACTCATCCATGTCCCGACGCTGAATGAACGAAAAGAAGATATCCCGTTGCTCGCCAACCATTTTTTGACCGAAGTGCTCGGTGAGCAAAACATGCCACCCAAAGAGTTTACAAATGACGCCTTTGACCGGCTGAAAGAGATTCGGTGGACAGGCAACATCCGCGAATTAAGAAATGTGGTGGAGCGGCTGGCAATCCTCTGCGACAAAAAGATCACCGGCGAAGATGTCCGGCAGTTTGCCCAACCTTTAAGTGCAGAAAAAAAATAATTCCTGTTCCAATTGTTTGCCCAGCATCAGCATTTCCCCATACTTACACACTTACCGTACAAGCGGGTTCAGCGCCTCTGTTTCCCTGAAAAACAAAAGGGCATCGTAGCGAAGGGGTACGATGGTTTGGACGAATTGATGAGGATCCTGCCGTGGATTGTATACTACCCCGATGGCCCGGTTCCCCATTGGTGTCATAAATTCTTCGTGGGTTCTGTCAATATCATCAAAAACCAGAAAAAAACGATCCATACCGGTTCGCTCCAGGACATCTTCGATGCTGTTTGAACGGGCCGCTGGCACATTCATCTTTTGCATTCCCTCTCCCCACGACGATCCTGCTTTGACTGTCCCTTTATAGGTGGCAAAGCCCACAAGAAAGACATGCTCCGGACCGTGTTCGACCCTGGCAAGGTGGCCGATATTTTCCTGTCGGCGCTGTTGCATCTCGGTAAACCGGGCATCGCCGATATGGGTATTATGCGCCCACACGATCCCCTTTGACCCGGAGCCGTAAAAATCGAGCAACCTGTTTACGGTCATATTCATATAGCGTACACGGCTGTTCCAGGAACTGGCATCCTGACGTGTTACCGACTTGCGGTAAAACTTCTCGGCATGCTTTACCACCAATGCATTCTGCAACAAATAAAAATAATCATCATCAGGCAGATCACTGAACCGTCGGGCTTCCCCCCTGATCAGTTCAACTACTGCTTCGAGGGGGGTAACACAATCAGGGGCTCCCCTTGCAACACTTTGTGCATAACTCCAGCTATCAGGCCGGTAGGACTCCAGGCAGGCATATTGGGTTTTTACCGCTTCCAGCAGTTCCTGGTCATGCTCAGCCAAAAAACTGACCACCTTGTTTAACGAGTTCCATTCGTCATAAACATCCTTTCCATAAAAGCCAACCCTTTCTTCAGGGGGCAGGGCGTCATTATGGCTGCGCAGCCATTCTGCCAATGCCACCACCTCTTCATTTCCCCACATCCAAAGGGGCCAGCGGCTAAGCTGCCCAAGCACTTCCCTCGCACTGCCAGCGGCACCGGACATGCCCTTTACATACCTGTTCAGCTCATACAGGCTTGCCCAGTCGCCCTCTACGGCAATAAAACGAAAACCATGTTCGGTTATCAGCCTGCGACTGATGCTGTCGCGCCAGGCATAATATTCACGTGTGCCGTGACTGGCTTCCCCGAGCAAAACAAGCCTGCAGTCGCCAGCCTGTGCAATGATTGACTCCAGGTCATTTGCATCTGCCAGAGGATGCGCCCTCGAACTGATAAAAGAGACCAGCGGATCATCATTTTGCTCCCTGTTCTCTCCATACGCGCATGACCCTAATAAAAAAACACCGAAAAACAATACCAGGAACATCTTCATAGGATATACATTTTAAAAGGTTGTCATCTTACCTGTATGATTCATGTATAACAGGTTATGCAAAGGTACACGATTTAAATTAACCGGAAACTGCCGGTTTAAACTGCAATTTAATAAAGGCAAAACTGATTTGTGCAGACCAGGTTAAAGCTCCGTCTGTGCGTACCTTCGCATGAAAAAATTTTATGTAATTTTGACCCTTATTTTGTATAACTGTCAGTGTCCGTATTAAATTACTGCAAACATGTTTTTATCTGAATACTTCAATGCCAACCCCTATCGCCTCATTCTGTATGTTCTGTGCTCCGTCATCATGATCCCGGTGTTTGGTTCATCTACCGATACCGCCCTTTCAGGCAACAATAACCGGATCTCTGTTTTTCTGGATGCGCCCTGGTGGCTTGATGAACATTTTGTGCGGGAACAGATCCCCATTGTCACATATGTACGGGATAAAGAGCTCGCCGACGTGCACATTATGATGTCCCGTCATGGCGCAGGTTCTGCCGGTGCCAACTACGCCATATCCTTCATAGGCAATCGCAGGTTCCTGGGCGAACACCATGACATGACCTATTGGGCGCCATCATCCAACTCGAGCGATGACACACGCAGGGGATATACAAACAAACTGAAGATCGGACTTGTACCGTATATTGCCGCCACCCCACTGGTTAACAGAATCATGGTAGAATATGACTTTGACGAGCAGGCGATCATCAGGGAAAATGCACTGGAGCCGGAGACAGATCCATGGAACAGCTGGATTTTTGAGTTATACGGTGGCGGGAACCTGAGCAAAGAAGAATTACGAAGTGCATATTCATCCCGTTTTGGTTTCTATGCCGACCGTATAACAACCGATTGGAAGATCAGGGTCAGGCCCTTTTTTAACTTTAGCAAGAGAACATACATTACTGACCAGGATACCATTGTCAGTTCCTCACACCGTCACGGCCACCAGGCATATGTGGTAAAAAGCATAAACGACCATTGGTCTGTGGGCGTCTTCAACACCTCTATGTCGAGTACCTTTCACAACATCCGTTTTAATATCGATCTTACGCCAGCCATCGAATATAGTCTTTTTCCCTATGATGAAGCCACCAGGAGATCCGTAACCCTGACATACCGGATGGGGTACGGATATCAGAATTATATTGAAACAACCATATTTGCCAAAGACAGCGAATTCTTGTGGGCACAGTCGCTGGAGGCCTCAGCCCGGTTTCGGCAGCCCTGGGGAAACTTCAGGGCCGGCATGACAGGGTCACATTTTTTTCATGACCTGGCCATAAACCGCGCCAGGTTGTTTGCCAATGTAAACATACGGATTTTCCAGGGTTTTGCATTGAATATCCGCACCAACATAGACCTGATCAACGACCTGATCGCCATACCGGCCGGGGACCTTACCCTTGAAGAGATCCTGCTGGAACAGAGTCAGCAGTCTACCGATTACAGCCTGACCGGCACCATCGGACTGAGTTATACGTTCGGATCAGATTTTAGCGCAGCCTATAATCCGCGGTTATGATATTATCCGCACATGAACCGGTGTCACTGCCTTTGGCGGACAATCAAACGGCTGATCAACGACTGGCCGGGTCTGACCCCGGCAGGTTTACCGGGGTCCGGTCGACCGCACCGAAACCCAACCTGCATATACCCGGATGAACAATACAGGTTAATGAATTCCCGTGCGCGTGCTGAGTTATTTGGCGTACTCCATAGCAGCGTGACGTTTATACATATCGTAGCGCCACCTTGCATTTTCCTCAGCCGCTTTAAACAAGCCTTCCGCATCTTTTGGAAATGCTTTTCTCAATGAACTGAAGCGCACCTCAGAGTCCAGAAAATCCTGGAACTTATTCCAGTCCGGCTCCTTACTGTCAAGCTGAAACGGGTTTTTCCCTTCAGCTTCCAGCAGTGGGTTATAACGGTACAATTGCCAGTACCCTGCTTCCACAGCATCTTTTGTCTGCTGCTGGGTACTGCCCATCCCCTTTCTCAGTCCGTGGTTAATACACGGAGAGTATGCAATGATCACGCTGGGTCCAGGATATGCTTCCGCTTCCCTGACAGCTTTGAGGAACTGGTTCTGATTGGCTCCCATACCTACCTGCGCCACATAAACATACCCATATGTCATCGCCATCAGTCCAAGGTCCTTTTTCCTGATGCGCTTACCTGCGGCAGCAAATTTGGCAATGGCTCCTACAGGTGTGGACTTAGATGCTTGTCCGCCTGTATTGGAATATACTTCTGTATCCATTACCAGCAGGTTGACATCCTCGCCCGAAGCAATCACGTGATCCAGTCCGCCAAAGCCTATGTCATATGCCCATCCATCGCCACCAAAGCTCCAAACCGACTTTTTCACAAGGTATTGCCTGAGCTCAAGGATCTCTTTGGCAATGGGGTTTTTTTCATTTTCCAGGGCTTTTACAACTTTGGCTGATGCCTCTGCCGATTTTTCGCCATCATCCTTTGCATCGAGCCAGGCTTTGAACGATTCCCTGGTATCTTCCTTCAGTTCACCGTCCAGCGCCGACCCCATAAGGCGCGCGATACGCTGACGCAGTTTATTTACACCTGTGGCCATACCAAAGCCATATTCTGCGTTGTCTTCAAACAATGAGTTTGCCCATGCAGGTCCGTGTCCGTTCTTATTCACGGTATAAGGCGTTGCAGGCGCAGAACCTCCATATATGGAAGAACAGCCGGTAGCATTGGCAATCATCATACGGTCACCAAACAGCTGTGTGATCAGTTTGATGTAGGGTGTTTCCCCACAGCCGGCACATGCCCCGCTGAATTCAAATAAAGGTTGTGCAAACTGGCTGTTTTTTACAGACTGGTATTTGTTGAGCAGCGTATCTTTATAGGACACATTGCCAGAGACCCAATCCCAGTGTTTGTCCTCATGCATCTGCTCATCGAGCAACTTCATATCAAGGGCCTTTTGGGGTGAGGGACACACATCAACACAGTTGCCACAGCCGGTACAGTCGAGCGGACTGATCTGCACCCTGTATTTTAATCCGGCGAGAGACTTCCCTTTGGCCTCAACAACCTCCAGTGACTCCGGTGCTTTTTTCATCTCATCATCATCCAGGAGGAAGGGGCGGATCACTGAATGCGGACAAACGTAGGCGCACTGGTTGCATTGAATACAATTGTCCTTGAGCCACATGGGAACGTGGACAGCAATACCCCGTTTTTCATAGGCAGTGGTGCCCGGCGGAAATGTGCCGTCTTCCCGGTTCAGAAACGCACTCACCGGAAGGTCATCTCCTTTCTGGCTGTTGATCGGATAAACAATGTCGCGAATGAACCCGGGGACATTCTCCCTTGTACTAAGTACCAATTGTTCACCCGCACTCTTCCAGCTGTCCGGAATATCAACCTTCACCACATTGCCCCCTTCATCCACCGCTTTGTTATTCATGTTGACAATTTCTTCACCCTTTCTGCCATATGTCTTATAAATGGCATCTTTCATCTCTTTTACAGCTTTATCATAAGGGATCACCTCAGCAAGCTTAAAGAAGGCGCTTTGCATAATGGTGTTGGTCCGGCCACCGAGTCCGATGCGCTCGGCAATTTCCGTTGCATTGATGATATAAAAGCCAATGTCGTTGTCGGCCATGTATCTCTTCATATGATCAGGCAGCCGTTTCTTTGTCTCTTCCTCATCCCATATTGAGTTCAGAAGGAAAATACCACCTTTTTTAAGCCCTTTCAGCATATCGTACTTTTCGAGATAGGCAGGCACATGGCAGGCCACAAAGTCGGCAGCATTGATCAGGTAAGGTGAGCGGATGGGACTGTCGCCGAAACGCAGGTGCGACACTGTGATGCCCCCCGATTTCTTGCTGTCGTAAGAGAAATAACCCTGCGCAAATTTATCGGTGGTATCACCAATGATCTTAATGGAGTTTTTATTGGCTCCCACGGTACCATCAGCCCCTATACCATAAAACTTGGCAGCGTAATTGCCTTTTGGTGAAACATCTACATTGTCTCCCAGGGGAAGGGATGTAAACGTGACATCATCAACGATCCCGACAGTAAACTGGTTTTTGGGTTCGGACAACTTCAGGTTGTCAAATACCGATATGATATGACCAGGAACGGTATCTTTAGAGCTCAGGCCATAACGACCGCCCACAATAAACGGCGCATCTTTTTTCCCTTTAAACAGTTCGCAAACATCAAGATAAAGTGGCTCACCATGCGCACCTGGTTCTTTCGTACGGTCGAGTACTGCGATACGCTTAACGCTATCGGGCAGTACGTCAAAAAAGTATTTCTCCGAAAATGGACGGTACAGGTGCACACTGATCAGTCCGACTTTCTCCCCCTGAGCCATTTTGTAGTCGATGGTCTCTTTGATGGTTTCGGTCACCGAACCCATTGCAATGATAATGTCTTCTGCGTCAGGGGCGCCATAATATGTGAACGGTTTGTATGTGCGGCCACATATCTCAGAGATCTTTTTCATATAGTCTGCCACAATATCGGGCAGGGCAAGGTAAAACGGATTGGCCGCTTCCCTTGACTGGAAGTATATGTCAGGATTTTGCGCCGTACCCCTGGTAACTGGTGTTTCCGGGTTCAGTGCACGTTTGCGAAAGTCAAGCAACGCCTTCATGTCAACCAGCTTTGCCAGTTCCTCCTGGCTGGCTTCTTCTACTTTCTGCACTTCGTGAGAAGTACGGAATCCGTCGAAAAAGTGAAGGAAAGGGATCCGCGATTTAATGGCTGCCAGATGGGCAATTGGACCGATGTCCATTATTTCCTGCACACTCCCTGTTGCCAGCATGGCAAATCCGGTATGCCTTGTACTCATCACATCCGAATGATCGCCAAATATTGACAATGCCTGTGCTGCCAGACTCCTCGCCGAAACATGAAGTACGCCAGGCAACAATTCGCCCGACATCTTATACATATTCGGGATCATCAGCAGCAACCCCTGTGAAGCAGTATATGTGCTGACAAGGGCACCCGACTGCAATGCTCCGTGCATGGCACCGGCAGCACCGGCCTCCGACTGCATCTCGACCAGCTTCACTTCCTCTCCAAACATATTTTTCCTTCCATATGCAGCCCACTCATCCACATTTTCTGCCATGTTTGATGAGGGTGTGATCGGGTAAATTGCTGCCACCTCACTAAACATATAAGCGACATGTGAAGCCGCATGGTTTCCATCACATGTAATGAACTTTTTTTCTTTAGCCATAATAATTGTTGTTTAAATATTATCTGAAATGTCTTATTTTAAGATACTTAGCTCGAAAACATCAGATACAAAATTAACAAATATAATTGATTATCTATAGGGAAAACGCCTATTTATAACGATTATACGCAAGGAAGAATGTTGAGTTGTTATTTTTTGCACAAAACATCATACGGTGTTCAGCATATCAGTTTCTTATATCAAAAGATCCTGACAACAGGGTGCTGGGGTCTGGTTGTCACTAGTCAAAAAACAGCCATGACACACCAAAATTGAACATGGTTTCCGGCAAGGGGTAGAAAGGGATATCGTATACGGGTGTTTGATCGTTAACAAGGCCAAGCAAATTACGGAACATCACAAACAAACGGGCACGGCTGATCCGTGCATTGAGAAATGCATCAAGTAACAGCTCGTGATCGCTGGTGTAGTCGTTTTGAATGTAAAACATTTGATGAACAGGCATATAAGCCATCGGCTGATAAGGAGCATGATGGCGCAGGTCGACACCAATATGCACATACAGGGCTTTATCAAACAGGTCAAAGTCGGCATAGAGCGAATGATGGCTTATCCACTCCGGAAACCGCTCATATTGGTTGTTGCCTGTATATTGATACAACACCTTATGTTGTGAGCGCAGGAAACCTGCACTCAGTTTTGCAGAAATCGCAGCATTGATCACGGAAAATGACCCGTCAATTTGTTCCGGGTACGCTTCGGGATTCAGGAAAACCGCCCTGTTCAGCAAATAGTGGTTGGTTTCCAGCGCAAACAGCGGATGGGTGAATCTGGCACCCAGTTTAAATGTTCTTGACTTTCGGAATGTATTCTCCCAGCTGACATAATTGCTTCGATAATGGTTATACAAATAAGGTGCTTCCTGTTCGGCATAAGCAGTATGCAATCTTAGCCGCATCTGATGATCCCCCCTTCCAATATTCACCCCTCCCCCGAGTCCGTAATCCTGATCATTATATCCACCTGCAATATACTGAGCATAAGCATCAAACGAAAAAAAGCGTTCAGGGTCTGAAACGATCCTGGCCCCGGGCTCTAAATGCGAATAGCGATTGCGCAACAACGGACGTTCTCCCGTTTCTTCATCAGCGGCTGTAAGTGCAGGCTGACGAATATCTGATAACTGGTGGCGGATGAACAGTTTTACATGCAATGGCAAAGACCCTTTACTGGTGGGGAATGTAGCATTTGTCCAGGTCAGCTGATTCATTGTGGTATGCACTACGGTTGAGTCATAGGTAAGCTGGGGGTCAAACGGCTCCTGATGTTCATAAAAGAATGGTGAAGGCGATGTTGTTTCATGGAACACCATTGAATGGCGCTTATAAGCAAAGGTGTGCCTGAACTGTCCGAAACCGGTAAAAGGCCTCTCTTCCAGGGTGTCGGCACCCCGGTAAAAACCGGGGTGATAGCTCTGATGTATCCTGAAACCCAGATCACGGATCCGCGACTCAGCATTATAAAGAAACACACTGTCGCGTACTTCATCCTCTTCAAAGCTGACATGATCCCTTAGTCCGCCACTTTCTTTATTGAATATGCGGTTAATTACAAAGCTGGCAGCCACCCGGTACCTTTCAACGGGCTCACCTTCAGCATAGGCAATGAAGCTTGCATTCCTTGTTCCAAGACGGCTGTACATTCCGGGTGAATTTACGGTTTGGTATTTTATCCCGCCACAGATATTCTCAGAGAAGCGCTGATTGTGTTTTGCATAAAACAGTTGCTCGTTCTCAGAGCCCATCACATAAAAAAGCTCGGATAAAACATGCTTTGGCCGGTAATACCTGACGCTGTCGAGTGACAACAAATGTCGCGGGTAAACTGAAGGTCCGCCGTATATAAACCCCGGCTTCAACAAGGGTTCAAAACGCAAATTGCGAACAGGATGCCCGACATTCCCTTTGGTTGCATAAAAAAGATTATCTTGCTTGTAAAAATCGTAGTGGTGAAAATTTGCATGGGTGGTATCGAGCATGCGCTGTTCAAAAATGGCCGGGTCAAACAATGATCTTTCTGTAAAATAGGGCACCACAGATACCGGATCTTCATCGTGCTCATCCGTATGGGTGCCGGCATCATGATCACTATGCTCCGCATGGACGCTGTTGTTAAAAAAACAACAGCCAGATATAATAAAAAGAAAACAAATACGTAACATGCTATATATATTGTAACAATACAGGCTAAAAGTTTGTAAAGGTACAGGTTTTCATTTTTATATTCCCCGCCGCATGCAAGAAAACGAAAGACAGCTTATGCTATTGCCGGTCAGCCGTAATAATACAGAGAACATGACAAGCAATGGACATGAGGGGAAATCATGATCGTCCGGACCGTTTTTTCATTCGGTTAACGAAGAGGGATCTGGTTCACATGACCGGAACATTCACTATAATAAATATACAACATGCAAAAAAAGACATGCATTGTAATGGCCTTTCTGTTCATTGTGTTGCATATGACAGCAACAGGTGATGCCGGCGACCGGCAGTCACACGGCAATAAAGATCTAACGATCGGTCTTACATTAAGCGGAGGAGGTGCCCGCGGACTGGCACACATTGGTGTGCTGCATGTTATCGACAGCCTGGGTATCAAAATAGATTATATTTCCGGAACCAGTATGGGCAGCATTGTAGGTGGCATGTACGCAGCAGGTTATTCAGCCAGGGAAATAGAGGATTTTGCATTGGGGATGAACTGGGAGGCCATGTTTACCCGCAATAACGATCTTAGTTATATTCACCCGGTATGGAGAAACGACCATAACAAAAACATTATAGAATTGCCCATAGAATACGGCAGACTCCGTTTGCCAACAGGTGCCATTGAAGGTCAGCAGTTATGGAATACACTGAATGAGGTGTTTTTTCACGTGCATGACATCGTTGACTTTAACCAGCTGGGCATTCCTTTTGCCTGTGTAGCTACAGATGTTGAAAACGGAGAACCTGTGGTGATGAAAGGCGGGAACCTGGTATCGGCCATCAGGGCTTCTATGGCCATCCCATCAGTATTCACTGTTGTTGACCGCGAAGGTCACAGGTTGATCGATGGCGGCGTAGTCAACAATTTTCCCGTTATGGTGGCTAAGGAGATGGGGGCCGGTTATGTGATTGGTGTAAATGTATCCCAGGGACTTCGTCCGGCTGAGGATTTAAGAACACCCATCGATATCATATATCAAATGGGATTTTACAGCGACGCAAGAAGCTTTGGCAAGAACAGGGAAGCAACGGACCTGTTCATAGAACCCGACCTTGAAGGATATACTGCAGCCAGTTTTGCCAGCACATATCAAATTATTGAACAAGGGAAGATCGCGGCAAGAAAACATGTTGATGAGTTTGTGGCCCTGAAAACAGCGGGACAGAAGAAACCGGAGTCAATCGGTGGTTCGCGGAGAGAAGAGATCAGGCTTGTTATCGATTCCATTCAGATCAGGGGTCTGGAAAATGTACGTACCTGGTTTGCCAAAAGTACAATGAAAATTTCTCCAGGCGACTCCATCAGTGCTTCAATTCTAACCAGTGCGGTAAACAGGCTGTATGCCACAAATTACTTTGACCGTGTTCACTACAGCCTGCATGCCTGCGAAACAACTGACAAGACCATACTACAGCTGGATGTAACTGAAAAACCTTTTGCCAGCTTATCAGGTTCGCTCCATTTCAGCTCATTTACCGGAGTCGGACTGATAGCAGGTGCAAGGACAAATAAATTTTTTGAGTACAACAGCCATGCTTCGGCTTCTGTCCTGCTGGGTGAAAAACCTGCTTTTAAGACCAATCTGACCTATTTTATCAGCGACAGCAGAAACACCTGGTTGCAGTGGACTGCCCACGGACGATACCTGACCTTCCCTTTGTTTGAAAATTTTGAAGCCATTTCTGAATACAAACAAAGCTACTTCCGCACCGGCATTTCCTATAACCAGCTTGCCGGAGAAAACGGGTATTATTCACTCGGCCTGGGCTATTATTATCAAAGTCTTGCTCCCAACATGCGGTCGCCTGTAATTATTGACGGAAGCACCAGCGCACTGGAAACCAGACTAAAGTGGGTGTTTAACAGCTTGGATAACAATGCATTTCCCGTTAGCGGAAAAAAGTTCAATATGGAAGCCGCATTCATCTTTAATCAGAGTCCGTCGTTTTCGAAAATATCTGTTAACGGCGAAGAAATTGAGCTTGAAGACCTGGGCATCCACATCCGCAATTTTTTTCAAACACAGATCAATTACAAACATTTCTTCCGGATCAGGGAGCGGCTGACCCAGTTTTCACAAGTACAGTTTGGGTATAACTTCCTTTATGAGCAGGGATTCATTAACAGTTTTAATGTTGGCGGAACACATCCATTCCTGGAGCGACAGGTTACGTTCATCGGACTGAATGAATACGAGCTGATCTGTCAGTCTGTCGTTGCTGCAGCACACGGCTACCGGTATCATCTGGACAGGGGTATCTATTTATCGGCAATGGCCAACCTGGCACTTTTCGATTTCCGGTTCAGCGAGCCCGAAAAGCTGTCACGCGATCAACTTGTTTTCGGTGCAGGATTATCCCTGGGATATGACGGATTACTCGGTCCATTTGAAATTACCTTCTCCCATAGTCCGCAAACAGGCAAACTTAGTGCATACCTGAACCTTGGATGGGCCTTTTGATTTGGCTATTGGCCGTTGGGTTTTGCCGTTGGCCATTGGTATTTGGCCGTTGACAGCAGGCTTTAGGCTGCAGGCTGTTGGCTGCTGTATATCAAAAAAGCCCCGCCGGCTTGATGCGGGCGGGGCTTTATAAAAGGTGGCGACGACATACGCTCCCGGGTTACCCCAGTACCA
>PWKN01000038.1 GCA_003559735.1 Bacteroidales bacterium
TGCTGATATACGGATTGGAGGTAATGGCACACGTTCCTGTGTTGCAACCGACCAATGCATAATATGCATATCCGCCAATGACCCCCAGCAGGGTGAAAAGGGCAACCAGCCATAGGTACTGTTGCCGTGTTACCTGGCGGGGTGTAAGCCACCTGCTGGTTGCAGGTGGTTTGTCTTGTTGTTCTGTTTGTTGAGAATTCATTTGATCGTTGGGTTAAAACGGATTATTTCGGTTGCTGCGCGATGCAAACCTGGCTCTTATGCAGGTGCGTTCCTGTGCAGGGGTTATGTGTTTTTGTCTGCCGGACTATGGAAGGTTATTCCGCCACACCCAAAACTTCTGCGATGGCTTTTTTCATTGCATCTTTTGGCAATGCACCGGTTGCCATCTGTGGCTGACCTTCTTTCGGGACAAACAATATGGAGGGGATGCTTCGGATACCAAACATGGCTGCGAGTTCCTGTTCCTTTTCCGTGTCGATCTTGTAGATATCAACCTTGTCCTTATACTCTTCTGATAACTCCTCCATTACCGGGGTGAGGGCACGGCAAGGAGCACACCAGTCGGCATAAAAGTCGATGATACACGGTTTGTCACCAATGAAATTCCACTCTTTATCTTTTTCAAAATCAAATACTTTATCCTTAAACAGTTCTTTTGATAAATTTTCCATTATTTTTTGATCATTTCAGTTTACAAATGCTTTTCAATCGCTGCCCTTAATATTTCTTTTTGCTGTACACCTACAAAACGCTCAACAACTTCTCCATCCTTAAACAGCAGGAGCGTGGGGATACTGCGGACCTGGTAGCGTGCGGCGATGCTGCCATAGTCGTCTACATCCACCTTGGTGATGTCGGCCAGGTGATGGATCTCTTCGGCAAGCTCTTCAAGGATTGGGTTTTGTATGCGGCACGGCGGACACCATGTGGCCCAGAAGTCTACCAATACAACTCCTTCCGAGATCGATTCATCAAAAATTGTTTCGTTCAGATCAATAACATAGCTGTATGTATGTTTGTTTGGTTCGGAAGCAACCACTGACGGATCGCCGAAGCCTTTGACCATGGAGTGTATGGCAAATGCTGCACCAATCACGGCAATTACGATGACGACTGGTAGTACGCCTGTTTTCTTTTGATGTTTCATAGGACAATGTTTTTTATGAACGGTTCTTTTTGTTATCCTGTATTGTACAGGTTTTTCGTTCGGGTTTTATACTCAAACAACAATACGGAGAAAATGTTTGATGATTGCTATTGATGCAAATATATAGATATATGTATTGATAAAAAAATTATTGATGTTAAAAAAAGCAAATTGGCGGTTACCGGCTTGTCCTGATCATCTTTACTTGGGTGTGATCTTAAGCAGGTATGCGCACAGCATGCCAAACAAGATGTTCGGGATCCAGACCGCCAGCATTGGATGCAGGTTTCCGTTGGTGGCAAAGGTGGTGGTAACTTGCATGAACAGGATAAAGGCAAAGCTCAGGGCAATTCCCGCACCAAGGTGCAGGCCAATGCCGCCCCTGACCTTTTGACTCGACAGGGCCATTCCAATAAAGGTCAGTACCAGTGTGCTAAAGGGAAATGCGATGCGGCGGTGTTTTTCAACTTCATAAAAACGTACCGCTTCCGATCCTTTCAGTCTCTCATTTGCAATAAATTCATTCAGCTCCCTGTAGTTCATCGTTTCCATGTCCTTCAGGTTCTGGATGAAATCATACGGACTAAAAGGGAGTAACGTATCCAGTTGTCGTCCGAAACGCAATGTCTCATTTTGTCCGTTTATTTCCCTGATGTTGTAGTTCCAGATGTTCCACTGGCCTGTTTCTTCATCATAATTTGCCTGGTTGGCCATCATTTTGTAGGTGAGCTGGCCATCCTCAATTCTCTCCAGACTGAAACGGTAGCCTGTCTGGTTCCTTTCGCTGAACGATTCCAGGTAAATGAAAATTCCCGGACGAACCTGCATATGTATGTTTCGCCCCCTGAATGTCTCTGGTTTTCTTACGTACCGGCTCTCAAACTCCAGCCTTTTCTCGTTGGCCGAAGGGATCATAACATTGGACAGGTATATCGACACGATCGACAACAGGATCGCAGAGAGCAGGTAGGGTACCATCAGTCGTTTGAAACTGACGCCTGAACTCAGGATGGCAATGATCTCGGTGTTAAACGCCATGCGTGAGGTAAAAAAGACAACCGCAATAAAAGTGAACAGCGGACTGAACAGGTTGATGAAATAGGGGATGAAGTTCAGATAGTATACAAGTAGGATGTCTCTGAGTGGTGCCTTGTGTTCAATGAAGTTGTCGATCTTTTCGGAAAGGTCAAAGATCACTACGATCAGTATGATAAGGGATATGGCATACACAAATGTCCCCAGAAATTTCCGAATGATATATATGTCGATCTTCTTAAGCATCAGTTGGTATGATCTTCAGCCGGAAAAGATATTGTTTTTTAGTGAAACGGGGCAAAGATACGCTTATTTTATAATCGCCTCTGAAGTTTGGCACACATCTGTTCCTTCCAGGAGACATAAGTTTGTCCGGCAATGTGCTTTCTGGCTTCTTCCATCAGCCTGGTATAAAATCTGAGGTTGTGTATCGTAGCGATCATGGGACCAAGCATTTCTCCTGCCGTAAACAGGTGGCGAAGGTAAGCACGGCTGTAGCGTTGGTCAACAAAGGCGTCGCCATCGGGATCGATCGGGGAGCGATCTGACGCCCATTTTTTGTTTTTGATGTTGATGATGCCTTCCATGGTGAACAACATGCCATTGCGTGCATTCCTGGTTGGCATCACGCAATCGAACATGTCAACACCCAGTGCAATGCATTCCAGTATGTTTGCCGGCGTTCCCACACCCATCAGGTAACGGGGTTTCTGTTCCGGGAGGATGGAACAAACGAGTTCCGTGATCTCGTATAAAGTGTCGGCGGGCTCCCCAACCGACAGTCCGCCAATCGCATTCCCCTCCAGGTCCTGTTCACTGACAAAATGGGCCGAAGCCTCCCGAAGATCCCTGTAGATGCTGCCCTGTACAATCGGGAACAGCGATTGCCGGTAGGGATACACATCATGGGTATTGCTGAACTGTATGCAACAACGCTCCAGCCATTTGTGGGTCAGTGCCAGCGATTTTTTTGCGTATTGGTAATCGCACGGATAGGGGGTACATTCATCAAAGGCCATGATGATATCAGCACCGATCATCCGTTGAATGTCCGTTACATGCTCCGGTGAAAAGAAATGGGCTGAACCGTCAATGTGTGAACGAAAAGTGACCCCTTCATCATTGAGCTTACGCCGGTCAGAGAGGGAGTACACCTGGTAGCCGCCACTGTCGGTAAGTACCGGACGCTCCCACGACATATACCGGTGTATGCCACCGGATTCAACGATTATGCCGGTCCCCGGACGAAGATAGAGGTGGTAGGTGTTGGCAAGGATGATATCCGGATCCACTACCTCTTCCAGGTCCTTATAATGGATGGCCTTTACCGTGGCCGCGGTGCCAACCGGCATAAATACCGGTGTTCTTATCGTGCCGTGGTCAGTTGTTATCAAACCCGTCCTGGCTTTGCTCTGCTGATCCCTGGCAGTCAATGTAAATTGCATATGGCAGTCATTTAATTCCGGTATCGTATGCCCGAATTGCATTAAATTTATCAAAGATAGAAAGTATTATATTAGATTATGGTAATTTTGTCCTCATGGTAGCGAAAGCCAGACACACTGATAAAGCCAGACGGGATATTTCCTTGTTGCGCGAAGCGGTAGGGAAAGGGAATCAGCAAGCTTTTGCAGAGCTGATGAAACTCTATAAAGACACCATATTTTATATGCTCCTTAAAATGACCGGCAATCCCAACGATGCGGAAGACCTGTGCATTGAAACGTTTGGTAAGGCGTTTACCAGTATTCATCAGTACAATGAAAAATATGCCTTCAGCACATGGTTGTTTAAAATAGCCACCAATCATTGCATTGATTTTATGAGGAAACAGAAAAAAAATGTACTCAGCAAGGAAGCCAATGAAGATCTGAATGAGCCGGAAGACAAATTTCTTTTTGTAGCCGAAATGATGAATCCTGAAGAGAATTATATCAGGGGACAGAAACTGGAGATGGTACGGCAGGTTGTTGAAACACTCAAGCCGCAATACCGCCGGCTGATCGCCATGCGCTATTTTGATGAACGGTCTTATGAGGAGATTGCCGAAGAACTTGATCTTCCTATGGGCACCGTAAAGGCACAACTATTCCGGGCGAGGGAATTTCTCTATCGTTCGCTGAAAAATATGAAAGAACGGATGTAAACAGTTTAAATCAAAAACAATAAACAGATGAAAACACACAATCTTATCATTTTGATCTTTGGCATGTTGATGTTTGCTTCAACAGTCAGTGTTGCACAGGTTGAATACCACGAATACGATACCACAGACGACATCCTGATTGAATACCGGTGGCAGCGTGGGAGCTTCCTGGGGCGCAATCCCGATGCGATTTTGAACCTGAAAATGACCAATTTGTCGGACGAAACCCTTGAAGTTGTTTTCACAGCCGGTTTTTACAAGGACCATCAGCTTTTCTTTGAAAGCGAAGAACAGCGTATTTGTCTGGCATCTGGGGAGAGCCAGAGAGGCGGCCGGGCAGGGCTGCGTTTCAAGGCAGAGAACATCAAGATGGACACCATTGAAGAAGAGTGGTTTTCCTGGGATATTCCATTTATTGAGGTAACGCCTGTTGTGCATTGTGAATAGAAACAGGGGTGCTTGATGATCTCCTGGCCGGTCCGGCTTACCATGACCAGGGTGAATGAGTCCGGCTCATCTTGCCGGGAATGTAAAAACCAACATTTTATGAGGTAAACCATATGTCGCTTAATGCATTTCAAAAATCCATATTAGAGGGCATTCCTGACAGGCTGCCACCCGAAAAGCCTTATGATAAAAAGGCAAATCATGCGCCAAGGCGTAAGGAGATCTTGTCGGCAGAAGAAAAGAAGCTTGCGGTAAAAAATGCGCTGCGTTATTTCCCTGAACGCTTCCATGCTGTTCTTGCACAAGAGTTTGCCGGGGAACTGGAAACTTATGGACGCATATACATGTACAGGTTTCGTCCGGATTACCCCATAACCGCCCGTAGTATCGATGCCTTTCCGCACCGTTCTGCACAGGCAGCTGCCATTATGTTGATGCTGAGCAACAATCTTGATCATTCGGTGGCCCAGCACCCGCACGAACTGATCACTTACGGAGGTAACGGCGCTGTGTTCCAGAACTGGGCACAATACCTGCTGAGCATGCAATACCTTGCCCGGATGACCGATGAACAGACACTTGTATTGTACAGCGGTCATCCGCTGGGTCTTTTCCCTTCACACCGGGATGCACCCCGCGTAGTCGTTACCAATGGGATGATGATACCCAATTATTCTTCAGCAGATGATTATGAACGGTTCAATGCACTTGGCGTAACCCAGTACGGACAGATGACGGCCGGCTCATTCATGTACATCGGTCCGCAGGGAATTGTCCACGGCACCACCATTACCGTGCTGAATGCTGGCCGTATGCTGAAAGGAAGGGGAGACGACGGATTGGCGGGAAAATTGTTTGTTTCGAGCGGATTGGGTGGCATGTCAGGAGCACAACCAAAAGCGGCAGTCATTGCAGGTGCCGTTGCGGTTATTGCCGAGGTAAATCCCAAGGCTGTCCAAACCAGGCATGTCCAGGGATGGGTTGATGAAGTGTATGATACCATCGATGCGCTAACCAGCCGTGTTTTGCAGGCCAAAAAAAACAAAGAGGCTGTTTCGCTGGCATACCAGGGAAATGTTGTCGACTTATGGGAAGCACTGGCTGAACGGGAGATAGATGTGGCGCTGGGATCTGACCAGACCTCTTTGCACAACCCTTATGCCGGTGGGTATTATCCTGCCGGACTGGGTTTTGAGGAGGCCAACGAGATGATGGTATCAGATCCGTCGGGTTTTCGACAGAAAGTGAAGGAATCGCTCATCCGCCACGTAAATGCAGTGAACAGGTTGTCTGACAGGGGGATGTACTTCTGGGATTATGGCAATGCCTTTTTGCTTGAAGCAGGGCGTGCGGGAGCAGACGTTTTTCTCGACCCTCAAACATACAGGTACCCCTCTTACGTTCAAGACATTATGGGTCCCATGTGCTTTGACTATGGCTTTGGACCCTTCCGGTGGGTCTGCACATCCAACGATCCGGAAGAGCTGCATGCAACCGATCAGATTGCTGCCAGGGTCATCCGGGACCTGCTGAAGAAAGCGCCTGCTGAAACAAGACAGCAATTACAGGATAATCTTCGGTGGATCGAGCAGGCAGAAAAGAATAACCTGGTTGTGGGTTCCCAGGCACGCATTTTGTATGCCGACAGTGAGGGACGAATAAATATTGCCCGTGCCTTTAACCAGGCCATCAGGGAAAAGCAGATCAAAGCACCCATTGTCATCGGGCGCGACCATCACGATGTGAGTGGCACGGACAGTCCCTACAGGGAAACATCAAACATTTACGATGGCTCACAGTTTACAGCCGACATGGCTGTCCAGAATGTGATCGGAGACAGCTTCCGCGGTGCCACGTGGGTGTCGCTGCATAACGGCGGAGGCGTGGGCTGGGGCGAAGTGATCAATGGGGGATTCGGACTGGTACTGGACGGGTCTGCCGAAGCCGGCCGCCGGCTGGAAAGCATGCTGTTCTGGGATGTGAACAATGGCATTGCCCGAAGAAGCTGGGCGCGGAACAAAGAAGCGGTTTTCGCCATAACACAGGCCATGAAGTCAGAGCCACGCCTTATTGTCACCCTGCCCAGCATGGTCGATGATGAACTGCTTGACCAGTTGAAAACATAGACAGACACCTGACTTTATGGACAGGAACTTATTTATTCAGGCACCTGGAGCGACCTCCCTTCAGGAGGCGTATAAGCCGGCATTTCATCTGCTGCTTCACTTTCCATGACACTCAGCCGGCTTAAGATCTTTTCGTGGATGCGGTCCATCTCCCTCGTATCTAGGAGGTAACAGTCGAGTGCCTCATCAAAATCAGCCGGATCAATCACGTGGTGGTCAAAGATCCCGGCATAATAATACTTTGCAGAATCCCTGATTTTCCTTTCAATGTGTTGGTATTCGCTGATAAATGTCTCCAGAAGGTATATCTCGGTAAGTATTTCGGCCATTTGGTCTCTCGACAGTATCTTGTCACAATCATCCCTGCCCGGTGCCCGGAAAAAGGTACATGCACCCAGCACCAGCAATGACAATAAGACCATATGGACAGTAAAGGTTCTCATTTGTTTTGGTTTGACTTTATGGCCAGACTCTATATATGCGGACTCTGATTACCTGTCGAAGTCCAGGGCTTGTCCCCTGACATCTTCAGCAAAGTCCCCTTCATGGTAAACGATGAACCCGTTAACAAAAGTATACATTATGGTGGCATCCAGGGTGGAATTTTCGAGTGGCGACCAGCCACAGTGGTAATGAATGTTTTTTGCGCTGACAGTATGGGGTTTGCCAGGGTCAATTACAACAAGATCGGCGGCATACCCCTCACGGATAAAGCCCCGGTTCCTGATGCCAAAGCATATTGCAGGGTTATGACACATGAGTTCAACTACCTTTTCCATGCCAATGTTGTGTTTCCCTGCGAGTGTTACCATAGCCTGCAGTCCGTGTTGTACCATTGGCCCTCCCGAAGGGCAGTTGTTATACGGACGGTCTTTTTCTTCCAGTGTATGGGGTGCATGATCGGTAGCCAGCACATCAATGTACCCGTCTTTTATCCCGTTGATCAGTCCAATTCTGTCGCTGCCGAACTTAATTGACGGGTTCCATTTGATGCGTGTCCCTTTTTCCTGGTAATCATCCATATCGAACCACAAATGATGTATGCACACTTCGGCGGTGATGCGTTTATCTGCCAGGGGCTGGTCGTTGCGAAGAAACCTTGTTTCGTTCAATGTGCTGATATGCAACAGGTGAAGCCGCGCATCATATTTTTCAGCAAGGCTAACGGCCAGGCGCGAAGAACGTTCACAAGCCTCGTGACTCCTGATCAATGCATGCATATGAATGGGGATGTCATTGCCAAACATCTTTACGGCAGCGTCCAGGTTTGAGCGGACGGTATGCTCATCTTCACAATGCACGGCGATGGGTAGCCTGATCTCCCTGAAAATGGCTTCAAGGGCAGCGCGATTGTCAACAAGCATATTGCCTGTGGATGAACCCATGAATACCTTGATCCCGCAGACCAATGAAGGGTCGCTCACCCTGAGCTCTGCCAGGTTATCGTTGGTTGCACCCATGTAAAATGAGTAGTTGGCCAGGCTTTTTTCCTGTGCCAGACGAAACTTTGCTTCCAGCAGGTCTTGGGTAACGGTCTGCGGCAATGTATTGGGCATTTCCATAAAACTGGTCACGCCCCCCGCAACGGCAGCCCGTGATTCACTGGCAATATTTGCTTTGCCGGGGAACCCCGGTTCCCGAAAATGTACCTGGTCGTCAATCACCCCGGGAAGCAGAAAAAGTCCTGTCAAGTCAATTACCCGGAATTGTTCCTGTGGCAGGTCATCCGGACAGCCATTTGGAAAGACCTTTTCGATCAGTCCGCCGCGCACAGTTATATCACCCTGAAAAACAGATCCCTCGTTGACAATGCTCCCATTTTTAAGCAGGTACGGTGTATGTGACATCTTGCCAGGTCAATTTGTTTTTTTGGAAAGGAAACGTTTTGTCAATGCGTTGGTTTTTTATACTTGTCAGGGTGAACCATGCTCTTCCACTTCAACTTAATGACGCCCAATACAGCTTCCCTGAAGATCCCGGTACTCATTTTTGACTCTCCCTCGGTACGGTCGGTGAACACAATCGATACCTCTTTCAGTTTAAACCCCAACTTCCAGGATGCGAACTTCATCTCAATCTGGAACGCATAACCTGTAAACCTGATCTCATCCAGGTTGATCGTTTCAAGCACTTTACGCTTATAACACTTATACCCGGCTGTTGTGTCGCGGACAGGCATCCGGGTGATCATCCTGACGTATATGGAAGCCAGGTAAGACAACAAAACCCTTCCCAAAGGCCAGTTTACCACATTGACCCCGTCAATATACCTTGACCCGATCGCAACATCATACCCTTCCGTGGCACAGGCATGGTAGAGGCGGACCAGGTCGCTGGGGTTGTGCGACAAATCGGCATCCATTTCAAAAACATAGGCGTACTTACGGTCAAGAGCCCAGCGGAATCCGTGAATATACGCAGTCCCCAATCCCAGTTTGCCCTTACGTGTTTCAAGAAAAAGTGCGTCGGGATATGACGGCATCATACTGCGCACAATATCTGCCGTGCCATCGGGGGAGTTGTCGTCAACCACCAGCACATGAAAAGGGTGCGACAGGGACAACACCTGCCGTATTACTTTTTCTATGTTCTTCCGCTCATTATAGCTCGGAATGATCACCAGTGCATCAGCCACAATAGTATTCCGCTTTTTCAGGTTTTTTGCCGGATAATGAACATCATACGGAATGTTCATTGGGATACCGGCACCCCAAAAGTACATTTTTTGTTTAAAATGGGTGGTTTAAAACCCAATATTTTTTTTATGCGTCTGTGTGTAATTTCGCTTGAAAAAATTATATGTACATTTGTTTGTATCCTGTTTCAACAGACTCATAATTCATGTATATATATTTATGGAGCGGCAATTGGTTTATCTTGACAATGCGGCAAGCACA
>PWKN01000172.1 GCA_003559735.1 Bacteroidales bacterium
CCGGTTTGCCACAAATAAATGCATCCGTTGGATACAACTACTTTGTTGATATCCCTACTTCTTTGATCCCTGCTGAGTTTTTCGGGGGTGAACCGGGCACCTTCGAAGAGATACAGTTCGGGACCCAACACAACCTCACAGCCACAGCAACTTTAGATCAACTGATCTTTGACGGACAATATATTGTCGGACTGAGGGCCTCGAGAATATACAGGAACCTTGCCAGCCAAAACCTCCATAGGTCTCATCTGGAAATACAGAACATGGTCACCGAAACTTATCTGCTGGCCATATTGGCGTCGAGGAACCTCCATATTGTCA
Source organism: Bacteroidales bacterium (assembly GCA_003559735.1). Taxonomy (GTDB): domain Bacteria; phylum Bacteroidota; class Bacteroidia; order Bacteroidales; family UBA7960; genus PUPG01. The sequence continues at coordinate 322 of PWKN01000172.1, forward strand.
GGCAAAACCTCGAAAACATCAACCTTATGCTGGATGAAACCAAGATGCTGCTCAGGGAGGGATTTACCGATCCCATCAATGTTGACCAACTGCAACTTACGGCGGCAAACATGGAGAACAGGATATCGGTGCTGGAACGCCAGACAATCCTGACTGAGAACCTCCTGAAGTTTCAGACGGGCATTGACCTTGCACAGGAAATAGAACTGACCGACAACCTGGAAGGGCTGCACGCCGAACTGCTGAACAATATATCGGGGGTGCCGCTGCATGACCTTGAACATCATATCGATAACAAAATCATGGAGTCACAGGAACTAATGAGCACCATGGTTCTGCGCCGTGAACAATCTGCCTGGCTTCCCTCCCTGTCGGCCTCGTTCGTCAGACAAGAGATGGCGATGCGCAATGAGTTTAACTTTCTTGAATCCGGACAATCTTGGTTTCCGAGTACCTATTTTGCCGTAAACCTGAATATTCCAATATTTTCGAGTGGTATGCGGACATCCAGAGTGCAGCAGGCGCGACTGGAACTCGAAAAATCGCGACTCGCACGGGAAGAAACCAAAAAAGTCCTGGAGCTGCAACTCGAAGAAGCATTGGCTGATATGACCACTGCACGGGAACAATACCAAAATGAAACCGGTAACCTGGCACTGGCCAAACGGATCTTCGACAGAACCAGCATCATGTTCAGAGAGGGTATGGCTTCGAGCCTGGAACTCACACAGGCAAATGATCAGCTTCTCTCAACACAGTCCGGTTACTACAATGCCTTGTTTGACTTGCTGAATGCCCGGAATAACCTGGAAAAAGCCCTGGGCAGATAACCACTATACAAAGTTGAAAAAAATATATCAATGAGAACAACAACAATGAATATAATGAAACCCTTCCTTAAGCGATCCTCTGTATCAATCGGATTGCTTTTATTTATAGTGCCCCTGCTAATACAGTCGTGCCAGCAAGGCACGGCCGAAGAGCAAAACAGTACCGAAGCCATCAAACGGCAAATATCCGGATACCGCAACCAGATCAATACGCTCACAGTTAAAGTGAATGACCTGGAAAGAGAGCTGATCGCAAGGGGGGTGCAAACCGGGAGGAATGCCCAAACGCTGGTTAGTTTAGAAAGAATTACTAATCAGCCTTTTCAGAATTTTTTCAAGACCAGCGGTACGGTTGAAGCCGTCAATACCGCAACCATCAGTCCGGAAACCAATGGCCACATCAGACGTGTATATGTCAGCAAAGGGGATGCAGTATCCAGGGGTCAGATCGTTGCCCGGCTGTCTGCAAGCGTAATTGAAAGCAACATCGATGAGATAAAAACAAGTCTGCGCCTTGCCGAAACAGTATATGAGCGACAAAAACGCTTGTGGGACCAGCAGATTGGAAGCGAAATACAATACCTGGAAGCGAAAAACAACCTGGAGTCGCTGCAGGGCAGACTAAAAACCCTGGAGTCGCAAAAAGACCTGTCTGTATTGCGCGCCCCAATCACTGGCTTCGTCGATGAGATATTCATCAAGGAGGGAGAGCTTGCCATGCCAGGAACGCCAATGATGGATGTGATCAGCCTGGATGAGCTGTATATAAACGCCGACATCTCTGAGGCCTACCTGCCATACGTAACGGAAGGCCAATCAGTCATTGTGCGCTTCCCGGCATGGCCCGGTACCGAACTGGAGGTGCCGGTGCACCGAACCGGACATGTGATCAATCCTGAAAACCGCTCTTTCAGAATGCAGCTGCGTATCGACAATCCTGATAACCGCTTTAAACCCAACATGATGGCCAAAATATCCATCGGCACCTTCAGTGTCGAAAATGCCATCGTAGTGCCCTCCATACTGATCGGATACGATGCACAGGGGCATTATGTGTTTACAGCCAAAGAAGACGGCGGACTCATGATCGCAAACAAAACCTATATCGAGAGGGGTCCCGACAGCGAAGGGAAAACGATGGTAAACGCTGGTCTGCCGGAGGGTACGCTGCTGATCACACAGGGATACCACCGCATTACCAATGGAGAAATCATCCGTGTAGAAAATAACCAGACCAAATGACCGATCAGAACCAGAATAATCAGCCTGCCAGGGAGTTTAAGCCCACCACCATTGCACTGAAGAACAAAAACACGATCTTCCTGCTTACTTTCGTGGTGGCATTATTTGGCGTCCTTTCCTACCGCACACTGCCAAAAGAGCTGTTCCCGGAGGTGGAAATACCTACAGTACTCGTTAAAACAGTATATCCGGGCAATCCCCCTGCCGATATGGAAAACCTGGTTACCCGGCCACTCGAGAATGAGATCAATACCATAAGCGGGATCAGGGAACTGCGCTCTTCCTCATCACAGGATAATTCGGATATATTTGTGGAATTTGAAACGGGTGTGAATATCAAAGATGCGCTGCAAGACGTGAAAGATGCCGTTGACAGGGTGAAAGGCGACCTTCCCGGCGACCTGCCCTCCGATCCGGTGGTGATGGATATCGACTTCTCTGAATTTCCAATCATCAACCTTAACCTCTCGGGCGATTTCAGCATGAATGAGCTGAAGCGTTTCGCCGACTTTCTGCAGGATGGCATCGAAGATATTCCAGAAATATCAAAAGTGGAAATTACGGGCATCGAAGAACGTGAAATTCAGATCAATGCCGACCCCATCAAAATGGAACTCTACCAGCTTAGCTTCGATGACATCGCCAATGCCGTCAACGCTGAAAATGTCTCCATTGCGGGGGGCTCAGTCCGCTTTGCAGACAATACCCGGTGGGCGGTGCGTACCATAGGAGAGTTCACCGACGTGCGCCAGATCGAAGACATCATCGTGCAGTATGAAAACCAACAGATCGTCTATCTGCGCGACGTGGCCACCGTAAAAGATGCTTATGCCGACCCGACCAGCTATGCGCGCCTTGATGACCTTCCCGTGGTGTCGCTGCAAGTGATAAAGAACTCAGGCGACAACCTGTTGTCTGCAACAGAAAATATCTTTCATTTATTGGACAGGGCAAGGGAAAACGGACACATACCCCCCGAGCTGTCCATCACGATCACCAACGACCAGTCAGAGGAAATACGCACCCAGCTGGCAAACCTCGAAAACAGCGTTATTATGGCTGTGATCCTGGTTGTCCTGATACTCTATCTGTTCCTCGGACTGAAAAATGCATTGTTTGTGGGTATCGCCATCCCCCTGTCAATGCTGCTTTCTTTCATGATCTTCGGGATCGCATCCATGCAGATCAATATGATCGTGCTGTTCTCACTCATCCTTGCACTCGGACTCCTTGTTGATAATGCCATCGTTGCTGTCGATAACATCTTCCGTTTCGTTGAGAGAGACTACGGCATACTGGAAGCGGCCAAACGGGCAATCGGTGAGATCGCAATGCCCATCATCACCTCAACGGCCACCACACTGTCGGCCTTCCTGCCACTGGCGTTCTGGACAGGCATAACCGGTGAGTTTATGAAATACCTTCCCCTGACCCTGATCATCGTGCTCTCTTCCTCCCTTTTCGTTGCCCTGGTGATCATCCCGGTGTTTTCATATACCTTCTTCCGGAATAAAAGCACGAAAAACAGACCGGCCGGAAACAAAAAATCGGTCCGTACCAGGACAAAGCTGATTGTAATAGGTTCTTTGCTGCTGATCAGCGGATTATTCCACCTGACCAGTCTGTCCGTTGCAGGCAACATTCTGATTTTCGCAGCCTTTCTGTTTGGATTGGGCCACTTTTTGCTGAACAGACTGGCACGGTGGTTTCAGCAGATCCTGTTGCCGTTCCTCGAAAAACTGTATATGGGCACCCTCACATATGCGCTCCGGGGACGAAATCCGTACACATTCGTGTCGGGTACTTTGCTCTTCCTCATCATCGCCATAATGTTCTTTGGATGGAGAAATCCGAATGTGCTGTTCTTCCCCGATAACGAACCCCAGTTTATCAATATCCTGGCCGAGCTGCCCAAAGGGACCGATATCGATGAAACCGACAGGCGGGTAAGAGCGATCGAAACAAAAGTGGATCAGGTACTTGATCCCTACCGGCCCATTGTAAAATCTGTCCTCACAACAGTGGGGAGGGGCGCGGTTGGCGAGATGGAGATGGGTGCCGGAGAAACCCCCAACCGCGGACTGATCACGGTGACATTTGTTGAATTTGAAGACAGGATGGGGATCAACACCAATAAGGTGATGGCTGAACTTAGCCGGGCACTGGTTGGGAACTACCCGGGCGTTGAGTTTATGATCGAAAAGAATATGGCGGGACCCCCATCCGGACGCCCAATAAATCTTGAAGTCAGCGGTCCGGACCTGGAGCGCCTCATGATGATCGCCGATACCATTAAAAACCGTGTGTCAGGCGCTGGCATCGAAGGAATAGAAGGGCTGCAGAGCGACCTGGATAACGATAATCCGGAAATACTGATCCATATCAACAGAGAAGCAGCCAGGCGGTATGGAATCTCTACATCGGCCATCGCCAATACCATCCGTACAGCTTTGTTCGGACTGGAAGTTTCTGCATTTAAGGTGGGTGAAGAAGAATACCCAATCCAACTCAGACTGATGGAAGAGTACCGGCACAACATCCAGTCACTAATGAACCAGCGCATCACGTTCCGTAGCCAGAGTACCGGCCAGATCATGCAGGTACCGGTATCGGCAGTGGCCGGCGTTGAATACAGCAAAACCTACGGTGCCATCAACCGGATCGACAGGAACCGGGTGGTGACACTCAGCTCAAACGTGCTGCCGGGATACAATGCCAACAGGATCAACCAGCAAATGATGCAGGTTATGAATAACCTCGATATGCCTGAAGGCTACAATTACGCATTTACCGGCGAACAACAGGAACAGGAAGAGTCAATGGATTTCCTGATCCGTGCGCTGCTCATCGCCATATCACTCATCGCACTGATCCTGGTAACACAATTCAACTCTGTTTTCAAACCATTCATTATCATCGGAAGCGTCGTGTTCAGCACAGCAGGGGTGTTTTTCGGACTTGCCCTGTTCAATATGGATTTCATCATCATTATGATGGGGGTGGGCATCGTAAGCCTTGCCGGTGTTGTGGTAAACAATGCCATTGTGCTGGTAGACTATACCGACTACCTGCATAACAGGAAACGGTCAGAACTGAATACCGGCGAACAGGAGTTTATCGCTCCCGATATCAGTCTGTCACTTATCGAAAAAGCAGGGAACACCCGTTTCCGACCGGTGATCCTGACAGCCATCACTACGGTGCTCGGTCTGTTTCCGCTGGCAATTGGCCTGAATATCGACTTCGTTTCGCTGGTCACTGAATTCAATCCGCATATATACTTTGGAGGCGATAACGCAAGATTCTGGGGACCGATGTCGTGGACCGTCATATTCGGACTGACCATTGCGACATTCCTTACTTTGGTCATCGTTCCGTGTATGTACCAGATCATACTCAGTACAAGACGAAAAACAAAACAGCTGTTGAGCAAATAACAAAACCAAAATATTTTTCTATCTTTGTCTATCCGGCAGTTCCTTCGTTTGACCTGAACCTCTCTGCTTGCACAAGATCACACAAACGGTGGACTGCCGGTTTTTTCCGGTTTCATTTGAACCCTTCCCGATAAAAATTTACGCCATTACTTGCATTTTTTATAGAAAAAATATTGCAAGTGCAGAAAAAAGTCGTATTTTTGATTGTTCACCAATTTTTACCACTAAACCTGCTTGTTATGGAAACCGGTACTGTTAAATTCTTTAATGAAAAAAAAGGGTATGGATTTATCATCGACGACAAAACAGAGAAAGATGTTTTTGTACACCACACGGGACTTTTAGAGCCCATCAACAACGACGACCGTGTGTCTTTTGAGATTACCGAAGATGAAAGGGGGAAGAAGGCCGTAAATGTTAAAAAAGAATGATTGCCCTGCAATGATTGCTGCCACACAGAGGCTCCGTTACCCAAAACGGGGCTTTTCTTTTTAAAAAGCGTATCTTTATGCGCACGTTCATAACAGCAGGCTTTCTCTTTATCTTTGTGTTAAACAGACAACCAGACAGGAACATATGTTGGTTATTGGGATTACCGGAACATTAGGCGCCGGCAAAGGCACTGTTGTCGATTACCTTGTAACAAAAAAAGGTTTCGCACATTATTCTGTACGGGCGTTTCTCAGGGAGGAACTGGATCGCAGACATTTGCCTGTTAACCGGGACTCCCTTACCGCAATAGCCAATACGCTGAGAACCAAACATGGAGCCGACCATATCGTAAAACAGCTGTTCATCAAGGCCCAAAAAACTGCTGCGCACAGCGTGATCGAAAGCATTCGCACACCGGGAGAAATTGACACCCTCAGGCAAAGCGGCAATTTCTACCTGCTGGCCGTCGATGCCGACCGCGAAATTCGCTATAAACGCATCAGGCAAAGAAATTCTGAAACAGACCAGATCTCTTATGAAACATTTATCAATAACGAAGAGCGGGAAATGCACTCATCGGATCCGATGAAACAAAACCTGTCGGTATGCATCGACAGGGCAGACTTTGTGGTCTGCAATAACGGGACCATCGCAGACCTTCACATGGCAACAGATGAGTTTCTTAACCATATCGGCTTTGCATCTGCATCAAAATAAAAAAACCATGAACAAAAAGTGCATGCCCCCTGAACCGGGCAATGAAAGGCAACAGAAACCTGACCGGATGATCGCCGCCATGGCGGACGCCATATTCCTGTAATCGTATGATATAAATTGAAACTGATGACAAAAGATGCTTACCAGAGACCCTCGTGGGATGAGTATTTTATGGAGATAGCCCATACAGTCAGTAAACGGGCAACATGCGACCGTGGCCGCAGTGGCTGTGTGATTGCCCGTGAGCGGCAGATCCTCGTGACAGGCTATGTTGGGTCGCCTGTCGGACTCCCCCACTGTGATGATGTGGGCCACCAGATGAAGAAAATGCTGCATGAAGACGGGCACACCACCATGCACTGTGTTCGTACCGTGCACGCCGAACAAAATGCCATTGCACAGGCAGCACGGCTGGGTATCAGCATTACCGGAGCTACCCTGTATTGCCGCATGACACCCTGCAGGGTATGCGCCATGATGATCATTAACTGTGGGATCAAAAGGGTGGTGTGCGAAAAGAAATACCACGCAGGGAGCGAATCTGAAAAACTCTTCGCCGATGCAGGTGTATTGCTCGAATATTTTACCGATGAAGTGCTGTCGTACAGAAATCAGTAACCTTATCCGGACTCCCGGCTAAAAAAAACACCCTGTAGCAGATATCATTGCCCGGTTACGCGCGCTGACAACCATGACGGATCAGTTGGCTGCATCATATTCTTCATTCAGCCGCCGCAACACTTCACTGGTAATATCATGCGCCTCACGGGCATACAGGATCCCCCCTCCCCTGGCATAACCAAGAATAAAATCGTAGTCCTTCTCCTGGTTATACCGCTCAAGAAAGTCGCTGATCTTTTCGAGCAACTCCGTATTCATCTCAAACTCTTTTCGCGACAAACGCTCGCGGTAAGATTCACTCAGTTGCATCAGGTCCTGCTGCTGCTGCATGAGCTCCTGCTCCTTAATCTGTGCCTGCTCCATGCTGATGATCCCTTCCTGTATGTTGCGCTGGAACCGCTCTACTTCCAGCTGAAAATTCCGCTGCCGGCGGTCGAGGTCATTCTCCAGCCTGCGCTGCTCAGCCTCAAAATCGGCCATCATCTGTATGGCCAGCATATAATCTTCCATCAACAGATCACTGTTCACATACGCAATGGCATTGAAGGCATCATCAATCTTGCGCTCAACATCCTGTATCTGACGTTCATCAGCAACAGCATCCCTGCCAGGATCTCCCAGAAAATGCAACGCATACAATGCAATCAGTCCGGCAAACAGAACGATATTAATGATCATCCCCTTGTTAACACCCTTTTGCCGGGGTGTAGCCTCTGCCGTTTCACCCTTTCCGGGTGCTTTTTTTTCTTCTGTCATGTATTAATATGTATTATGGTTATAATTATGTTTTGTAAATAAACGGATGGGTTGCCGGACTTTTACGATTTCACACCAGACAACCGGAACATATAACGGCAAACCAGCATTCTCAGTTCCCCATTTCCGACATAAACCGTATGCGCATCAAACGTACTTCCTCCTCTGTGAAATCGTCCTCACCCAATTCGGCAAGTGCTTCCTGGTAAGAATCTGTTTCTGCTGTTGAGAAATAATCAAATATCTCCTCTTGCTTATCGATATCAACAGCTTCATTGATATAATAACGGATGTCGATCTTGGTCCCCGATGCCACAATGCTTTCCAGTTCGTGCAGCAAGTCCTCAAAATCCAGCCCCTTTGCCTCTGCCAAATCCTCAAGCGACACCTTACGGTCAATGTTCTTGATGAGGTAAACCTTTAATCCCGACTTGTTTACCACCGACTTGACCACCATGTCCATTGGCCGTTCAATCTCATTTTCATTTACATACCGGCTGATCAGTTCGATAAAAGGTTTGCCAAACCGCTCTGCCTTCCCCGATCCTACCCCGGTAATATGCTTCAGCTCATCCAGCTTTACCGGATACTGTATGGCCATGTCTTCCAGTGAGGGATCCTGGAAAATGACAAATGGTGGCAGGTTGTGCTTCCTTGCAATCTGCTTCCGCAGGTCCTTCAACAATGAAAAAAGGACCTTGTCGGTAGCACTTGTCTTTTGGGCCATGCCCGACAAATGGTCTGCTTCAGCCGGATTGTCATAATCGTGGTCCTTGCTCATCATGACAGATTTCGGGTCCTCCAGGTAAGCCTTACCACCATCGGTGAGCTTCAATGTGCCATAGTCTTCAATATCCTTCTCAAGCAGTCGTTCAATAAGGGCTTGCCTCAGAACGGCGAACCAGAATTTCTGGTCTTTGTCGGCACCCTGCCCAAAAACCTCCAGCTGGTTATGCCTGCAGGATTTTACAGCTGTGGTACTTTTTCCCATAAGAACATTGATTACATGTATTGGTTTAAACAATTCCTTCACCGCCAAAACGGCTTCCAATAATTGGCAAATATATTCTTTTCCTTCAAATTTTTCTTTTGGATTCAAACAATTATCACAAGATCCGCAATTTTCTTTTTTATAGATCTCCCCAAAATAGTTCAACAGGGTTTTCCTGCGGCATATCGATGATTCGGCATAGGCCACCGTTTCCATCAGGAGTTGCATCCCGATCTCTTGTTCCGCTACGGGCTTGCCCTTTAAAAACTTCTCCATTTTCTGGATGTCCTCGTAAGAATAAAAGGCAATACAGTTTCCCTCACCCTCATCCCGCCCCGAACGGCCTGTTTCCTGGTAGTATGCCTCCAGGCTCTTTGGAATATCGTGATGGATCACATAACGCACATCGGGCTTGTCAATACCCATACCAAAGGCAATGGTGGCTACGATAACATCAGCATCTTCCATAAGGAACTGATCCTGGTTGGAAACCCTTACGGCCGACTCGAGACCGGCATGATATGGAAGGGCCTTGATCCCATTGACCTGCATGGTTGCCGCAAGTTCTTCAACCTTCTTCCTGCTCAGACAGTAAATGATGCCCGACTTGCCCTCCTGTGCCTTTACATAACGGATAATATCGCGGGTAATGTTGTTTGTTTTCGGACGGATCTCGTAATAGAGGTTCGGACGGTTAAAGGAGGAGATAAACCGCTTTGCTGCCACCATCCCAAGGTTCTTTTGAATATCCTGCTGAACCTTTGGGGTGGCCGTTGCAGTGAGGGCAATAACCGGCACGCGCTTGTTAAGGGCATCAATAATGGGACGCAGACGCCTGTATTCTGGCCTGAAATCATGCCCCCACTCAGAAATGCAATGGGCCTCATCTACTGCAAAAAAAGATATCGGCAAGCTTTTTAAAAATTCGGCATTTTCTTCCTTGGTCAGAGACTCAGGGGCTACGTACAGCAATTTGGTAAGACCATTGGTCAGGTCGTTTTTTACCTGGTTAACCTCAGCCCGGGATAAAGAGGAATTCAACACATGGGCGATCCCGTCATATGTTGCAAAGTTCCGGATGGCATCCACCTGGTTCTTCATCAGCGCGATCAGCGGCGACACCACTATGGCGGTCCCCTCCCCGATCAAAGCGGGTAACTGGTAACACATAGACTTGCCACCACCCGTTGGCATGATCACGAAAGTATCATCTCCATTGATCAAGCTCTGGACAATCGCTTCCTGTTCACCCTTAAAATTTCCGTAACCAAAAATCTGCTTCAGCAGCTCACGAAGAGAAACACTGCTATTTACCTCCATGACAAAATCAGTTGATATTCTGGGTTTTATTTATCTTTTTCGTTATTGACCAACCCTTTGTCCAAGACATTTAAAAAAATGACTTTTCTGTTATTCAGAAAAATCACGTAGGTTTGTACTGTAAATTTACTATTAAAAACCTATTTGAACAACACTTTTTCAATAATAATATTTCGTGAACACTGAAACCAGCATCAAACAAGCTGCCCTCTCGACCATAGAGAATGAATACCTTGCGATCAAACGGCTCAAACAGTCTATTGACAATTCTTTTGTGTCAGCAGTAAAACAGATGCTGCACTGCAGGGGACGCATTGTGATTACCGGCATTGGCAAAAGCGCGATTATCGCCGGAAAAATCGTTGCAACACTTAACTCAACCGGAACACCTTCCGTTTTTATGCATGCCGCCGATGCCATCCATGGCGATCTGGGCATCATTCAGCAGGATGATATTGTGATATGCATCAGCAACAGCGGCAGCTCACCTGAAATAAAGGTGCTCACACCCATGCTCAAATCACTGGGTGCCTTACTGATCGCCATGGTAGGAAACAAGGGCTCGTACCTCGCAAGCCAGTCAGACATTGTGATCGATACCACCGTTGAAAACGAAGCCAGTCCGGGAAACCCCGCGCCTACCTGCAGCACCACCGCACAACTGGTTATGGGCGACGCACTGGCCATGGCCATCCTGCACTGCCGTGGCTTTACCGAACAAGACTTTGCCCGTTACCACCCTGGTGGTTCACTGGGAAAACAACTATACCTGAAAGCCGAAAACCTCTATCCGGCCAATGACATACCCATGGTCTTACCCAATGACGACATTCAGTCTGTCATCGTTGAAATTTCCGGGAAACGACTGGGGGCAACCGCAGTGGTAGACAACAATAAAGTGGTGGGCATTGTTACCGACGGCGACCTGAGGCGAATGCTGGAGAAAGGAACCGATATCCAGGCCCTGAAAGCCAAAGACATCATGACACACAACCCCAAAACCATAACTGGAAAAACCCTCGCCGTAGATGCGCTCCAGGTAATGCGGCAAAATAATATCACCCAGTTGCTCGTTGTGGATGACAACGAATACAAAGGCGTTGTTCATTTGCATGATATTCTGAAAGAGGGCATCATCTGACCCATTTTTCACAAACAGGGGCTGAACGGACACGAAATGGTTGAATTATATTGAACACTGACAGATGAAGCTATATACAAAAGACCTGGTAAAGAAGTATAAAAAACGTGTGGTTGTAAATCATGTATCGGTAGAGGTCAGCCAGGGAGAGATCGTCGGATTGCTAGGTCCCAACGGTGCCGGCAAAACAACCACTTTCTATATGATCGTCGGACTGATCAAGCCAAATAAGGGTACCATACATCTTGAAACAGAGAACATAACCAGTGAACCGATGTACAAACGGGCGAAACGTGGCATAGGCTACCTGGCACAGGAAGCCAGTGTTTTTCGCAACCTGAGTGTGGAAGACAACATTAAGGCAGTACTGGAGTTTACTGACAAAAGCAAGGAAGAACAAAAAGAAAGACTGGAAAGCCTGCTCGATGAGTTTGGCCTTCAATATATACGCAAAAGCAAAGGGGTTACCCTGTCGGGAGGCGAACGGCGCCGTACTGAAATTGCGCGATCCCTGGCCGTCGACCCTAAATTCATCCTCCTCGATGAACCTTTCGCCGGTGTTGACCCCATTGCAGTTGAAGACATACAAAACATTGTCTCACAGCTTAAAATGAAGAACATCGGGGTGCTGATCACCGATCATAATGTGCATGAGACCCTGAGCATCACCGACAGGGCATATTTGTTGTTTGAAGGCTCAATACTAAAGGCAGGAACATCCGACGAACTGGCCAGTGATAAGGAGGTAAGAAAACTATACCTGGGTGAGCGCTTTCAGCTAAGGCGCTGATTGCCCGATCAATGCCACCGCATAGGCCGAAATCCCTTCTTCACGTCCGGTAAAACCAAGTCCCTCAGTGGTGGTTGCTTTCACTGAGACACAATCCGTGTCAACACCCATCAAACCAGACAGGTGCTTTTTCATTTCGGGTATGTAATGAGCAATTTCGGGTCGCTGCAGACACACAGTTGCATCAACATTACCAATGGAATACCCGGTCTCACGAAGCTTGCCGGTAACCGTAGCCAGCAGCAATCCACTGTCAATGTCACGGTAACGCATATCATCACCAGGAAAATGATGACCAATATCACGCATGTCAGCAGCCCCCAGCAGGGCATCAATGATGGCGTGGATCAGCACATCAGCATCCGAATGTCCGACTGGCCCCCGGTCAAATGGGATGGTTACACCTCCAATAATCAGTGGATGTCCGGCTGAAAGAGCGTGTGCATCATATCCAAAACCAACACGCATAGCTTGTTACCGTTCTGCACGCAATGCATCAAAGTCGAAAGTGAGTGAGAAACGCAATACGTTTTCCAGCGGACTGCGTTGTGCGACAGGCACGAGGTAAGCAAAATCAAGACCAAAGATATTGTACTTCAGTCCCACACCCAACGTGAAATATTTTCTGTTTCCCTTGCTTTCGTGCTCATGGAAATAACCGGCACGCAATGCAAACTGCTTGTCATACCAGTACTCCGCACCTGCCGAGATGGTGATCTCATTCAACTCTTCACTGAAACCACCCGGAGCATCATTGAATGAACCAAGCATGCCCGCTACCACCGAACGATTCGGGTCACGGCCACTCTCAATCATGAAATCACCGTTCTCATCAAACATTACACTGCCCGTTTCAGGATCTCTGGCATAGATGGGTGGCGTGGGAACAAGCAACTTGTTGAAGTCCACCATCAACGATATTTGATTGAAGTCGTCGATCTCAAAGGTAAGCGAGGGACCGATGCGCAGATTGATCGGGATAAAATCGGCATTGATATCATCAGTGTACGTTATCTTGTTGCCCATATTGGAGATGTTGACGCCTGCTGCAAAATGGGTGCGGGTATCCCATTCCAGTTCACGTGTATAATAGGCCGACACGTCGGCAGCCATGGATATACCAGCCTGTGTCTCCATCCCGCCTGCCATCTGGCCCTGGGTAAGGTCGCTGTAAATAAAGCGTGCCGCAATGGCACCTGAAATATGATCTCCCAGCAAACGTGCATAGGCCACATCAAGCGCAAACTCATTGGGCCTTACAGTCCCCATGTAATTACCAACCTCATCGGTAAAGTTCACGTCACCCAATGTGAAATACTTCAGGGAAAAGGCAATGGTCTGCAGGTCATCCAGTTTACGGTATCCTGAAAGGTACGAGAGGTTAATATCCGGTACCAGTGTACGCAGCCATGGCGTATAACTTACCGCAATACCCATATCCTGGTCCATGAAGGCATATTTAGCCGGATTCCAGTGCATGGAGTTGATATCGGGCGTGGAGGAAACCCCCGCATCACCCAATGCGCCTGCACGGGCGTCCGGTGCAATCATCAGGAACGGGACCGCCGTGGTAATGGTATTTACCCTGGTCTGACCCAACACATCACCATAGTCCTGCGCAAAACCTGTTACCGGGAAGTGCATCAGGCATATCAAGGCAACAATTGTTGTAATAAATGATCTCATTGATGGATTTTTTTTATTGCATTTGTTAATTCACTGATTAAGTCGTGTCTGTCTCTGCTATCCGGTTTCTGCGTTATGCTTGTTTTGACAACAGGTTTTTACAAGAGTAAACTCCTCGGTTACCAAAACTGCGAAAGCCTTGAACCCGAACATTAACGTTCAGGCACCTGACTTTACAGACAGACTTTTAGCATTATTATGAAAGACCGCAAATATAACGATTTTTGTAAAAAGCATATTGTTTTCAAACGTGTTTTTCTCAAATCTATTGCTCCAACCTGATGCTTTGTGCATATTTGCACATACAGGTCAACCGCTAACGGAATATCACCAGTTTTTCTGTCTGGCGAACCGTCTTGCCACCTGGCATCCTCAATGTAACGCGGTACAGGTAGATGCCGTTACCCAAGGGTCGCCCGTCATTGCTCATACCATCCCAGTGAATGGGCTCTGACCGGTATCCATGAGGAGAAAGCATTTCCGATATGGTGTTCACCAAACGTCCCTGCAGGTCATAAATATCAATGCGGACATCCAAATCACCAAAAGCCTGGTTATGTTTGAACGTAAACCACGTATCATAGGAAAACGGGTTGGGATAATTCATCAGGTCTTTCAGCACAACACTTCCTGTACTGCTCACGACAAAAGAGAGTGAGGCAGTTGAAGGGTTATTGTGTGTATCCCAGGCCCTTAAAGACAATGTATGCGGACCATCTTCCAATCCCCGGAAGGGGTATACCACCCTGCCGCTCTGGTAAGTATCCAGACCGGCTTCATAATAATTAGTCAGACGTATCGGATCATGGCTGTCGTTGAGATAGGCCACAATATTCCGTCCGATGCTCCCTGTCATGTTTATGCCGCTCTTGTCATACAAAAACGCAAGCAAAACCGGATTTTCGTTGGTATGATCACCTGACACAAACGTGGTGTCATTCATATACAGGTCAATAACAGGTCCTTCCGTATCGGGTGTAAAAACATCAAGCGTACCTCCAATCACAAAATCCTTAAAATACCCCTGTCCGTCCGTGTTCCCATCGTCAAGGTAATAACTGATCTTTCCCTGCCCATAACTGTAGGCTATGTCGCGCGGCACGGTAAAAGTGAAGGAAAACCGTCCGCCTGAGACACTGGCTTTCCCTTTATAGAGCACCGAGTTGCGCATCGAAAAATTGGCCGGGATGCTGCCCGTATTGTTGCCCAGGGTTCGGTATTGCTTTTCTTTGTCATATATGGTAGGATAAATGATCCCATCATAATCGTCAAGTATGTTTCCCTCTGCATCAGTAACATAACCGCTCACCGTTACCTTTTGAAAAGCACGCAGCGTATCGGGCATGCTTTCCGTATGTACCCTGTATTCGGGATAGGCCATCTGCATCGACGGATCGCCAAGCAACACAAAGTTTCTCAGTTGCATGGGAATGGTCTCTCCGCTGCTTCTCTTCTTCGCAATCCGTATCAGGTCTCCAAGACGTAGTTGCCTGCCGTGTTCGTCCCGCTCAAAAACAGTATTCATGAAATTACTGTTCAGGGTCATATTGTTTCCAGACCATGCCAGCCTTGTGGTGGTAAACAGTCCGACAGTGCCCCCGCGTGGTCTTAAGACAATACGGACGCCCGCCGACAGCTCTTCCGGGTTGGGCTGGTCAAAACTGCTGAACTCACAGGTGGCGGTCATGATAATGGGCATGTTGTATGTATTGTTCCAGGTGGCAATGTCCTCAAAGGTCAATACCCGCTGATGCGCCAGTCCGCGAACCCCTCCATGTCCGATATAATTGATCATCAATGCGCCCTGGTTCACCCCTTCGTTGATGGCCCTGTTCACCTCAGGATACCGGGCCCCTCCCGCAAGGGTCACCTGCTGGTAGGCATCCAGGTAGATCTTCTGCAGATTGTATTGGGGATGACGATCCTGCAGGTTGTTCGCGATGATCTCGGTATCGATGAAGTGCCTGTTGCTATCTCCGTCGTCGGCAATAAATATGATCCTGTTGCGCCAGTCGGCATAATTGGAGATCACCCCGGTATACTTCAGCGCATCCTCACCCGGTGCCATGCCGGGAACCCGCTGCTCATACCTGATTATCTTATCAACAAGGATCTCTGCCTCTTCCTTTGTACGCACCGGGAGACGACCAATGCCCAGGTCAAGCACCCCAAAGGCATTCTCTCCTTCATGGTCAGCAAGCAGTCCGTAATAATCGTCAGTCATATAGGAGTTCCTCGGGGCAAGTGACGCATAGCTCTGGTAGGTGGGGATGAGGTTGCCACCGTATCCAAGCAGATCCTTATTGTCATAGGTCCCATTCCCAAACAACAATAAATAGCGGGGCATTTCATCAGGGGTGTTTGCCCGGTCATAAAACATTTTCATGAAGTTCCTGATGGCGGAGATATCGGTCATACCCGATGAGAACTCGTTATACACCTGTTGGGTCGTCACCACGCCAACCGAAAGTCCGTCGACCTCCCTCCTGAATTGTGCCAAGCGTTCAGCCTGTTGCAACATCTTTTCGGGTACAACAATGATCAGGTCTTTTGACCCCATGGCATGCAGGTTCTGATTGGGAATTTTTCCCACGAGCGATGGTGTGAGAAAGTCAGTTCCGTCAAAAGCCACAAACTCCCTCAAACTGTCGGCAGGTACACGGAAAAGAAGGTTTTCGCCTTCCTCCACATATTCCTGTCCGACAACATTAAAACGGTCAGACACATCCCATACCCTCACATTGTTTCCGGCATCCCGCAAAACATATTCGAGAATTTTGTCCCCTCCGGCATGCTTTGTCTGCCTGAAGGCCATCTGACCACCGCCAAACCGCAATTGCCTGAAAACATTCACAACCAGATAATTTAACCAAGCCCTCGAACCTGCAGCGGGACGGTTATAAGTTAGATCCACCCTTACCTGGTTGTCGTTGCCGGGGGTAAACTGCACAAATTCATTGACAGTCCTTACAAAGAATCCGTTATAATCGTTCGGGTTGATCACTGTAATGGGCAGCTGTTTCTGTTTATCACCGGCGCGGATCGTAAACATGCTCGGCACCGACGACCTGGCTGCCAGGTATGCTTCAACGGTCGCCGTCTGGCTCTTGTCAATACCAGGAAAATCAAAGCTGAACTGCCGGCTGGTGGTGGCGTCAAACACCTCTCCAAACCAAATGCGTCCAGACCCCAGCAAATTGTCCAGGTCGCGCTGATGGTAAGCGTAATCATGAAACGTGGTAACCTGGTGTGACGCTTCACCGGTCAGGTTGGGCCGGCTCCCGATGCGCCTGCCCTGACCCTGGTCAGTAGTTATGTAATAACACGATCTGTCTGAATAGAGATGTACCTGGTGACGAAACACCCTGGCACCGTCAACACTGTCGAGATACCACGTGTCGGGCGACCGTCCGTAAAACAAAATATAATCATCCTGTCCAAAACTCCCCGTAGCACTACCCGATACGTAAATGGCATTTTCCAGCAGGTCATCGTCTGCAGGAGCATCATTGGCTTCAGGCAGCATGCCACTGCCATTGCCAAACAACCTGATATTCTGTTTCTGGACAGAAGAAGGATCGATCCCCAGTTCGGCAAGATCATCATGGCCGAGCCTGTAAATGCCCGTCTCACCGACACACACCTTATGCCACGAGCCGGCAGAAAGCACAGAGTTGCCGGCATACTTTGCCACGCTTTTGTATTGCCGTGCCGGATTGTACACATGGTCGCTGACCAACCTGTACGACGTCAGTTTTTCGTAGCTGTCTGTGTGCTGATCATAACGAAAAGGATAAAAAAACGCAACATCGTAATACTCTTTACGTACACTTTGTAAGGTGTGGTATACCCTGATGCTGTCCTGGCGGAATCCGGCGCTGCGCAACACTGAATCTTCGGCGGCAGTGACAGGTACAAACTCTGTACTGTCGGGAACTATACGCCTGGAGAAAAGGGGAACCTCGCTGCTGAGCTGGTGTCTTTGCACCGGAATGGAAGGAAGGGTGTCTGTATAGATCGCATCTTCAAAATACAACACCTTGATTGATTCTTCTTCATTCAGGTGTATGTAGCGGGGCTGGTCCCATTGGATGGTTAAACGGTCTTCTGCCGATGATGATGATGACGATGATGCTGATGATGCCGATGCCGATGATGCTGTTGCTGCCGATACTGCAGATGATGCCGATGCCGATGATGCCGATGCTGCTGATACTGCAGATGATGCCGATGCCGATGATGCCGATGATGCTGTTGCTGCCGATGCCGATGCCGGCCAGGAATAAGGCATCGTTAAAAGCAAAACATAAAAGATAAAGGTTCGGGGGCAGGTGTTCATATGTTAAAAAGAAGAATGGTCCGTAATTTCAAACAACAAAAATAACAACAACAAGCAAACGATATGGTTCGATTTTCAAAAAAACGTGAAAACCCCTTGTGTTATTTTGCAAAAACACAAGTTGACGGGAACCGGATTAAAAAAACATCCCCTGTTGTATACCTGTTTCAATCAACCATGCGTTATACCATGTATGTTGGCAGATGTACAGCCTGAACTGCAAAGCAAGCATAGAAGTGTATCTGACTGAATGCCATGGGCGGCAGCAGGCAACACCATGCATCTGACCCGAATGAATAAGGATGAATAGTACAGTTTGGTTTTTTTAAAAATGAAGAGAGGGACTATAATTATTGTGGTTTGTTTACTGGTGATGACGACACCGGCAACCATGACTGTATATGGGCAGGATCCTGTATTTTCACAGTTTTATGCTGCCCCGATCTACATGAACCCGGCTTTTGCCGGATCAACCAAATGTTCACGCATTGCATTGAGCTACCAGCAGTTCAGGGGTCCCGAAAACTTCCACACCCTCAGTTTTTCGTACGACAGGTTTTCAGAAGCCCTGCAGGGTGGATTCGGTCTGCTGGTAACCAGTGACGTAAGCAATACAACGATGATGAGAAATGCCATTGGGGCATTGTATGCATACCACCTGAAGCTTAGCCAACAGTATGATGTCCATTTCGGCGTCCAGGCAGGCTATATTCGCAATGACTCACGGTGGGACAGGTTTGAGTTTTCTGTTCCTGAGGACCCACCGCCGAATAACTGGAATCATACCATAGACCTGGCAGCAGGGGTGCTGTTGTTTTCCGATGTATTGTATGGCGGATTTGCCATGCACCACATGAACGAACCCAACATGAGCCTTTATGACGCGGATGAATCAAAGCTGCCGCTGAAGTATACGGCGCACCTGGGGGCCTATTTGCAAGCCGGACATACAAGAGGGGCCGGCCGCGAAGGGTTCGACTATTACGTGTCGCCAAACCTGATATACCAGCACCAGGGATACCACTCGCATATCAACCTGGGTGTATACACAGGGGTCAAACCTCTGATGACGGGCATTTGGTACCGGCACTGGTTAAGAAGTCCGGGTAAGGCAAACCATACCCTCGTTTTTTTAGTGGGCATGAACATGGGACAGTACAGGATTGGTTATAGTTATGATTATTCTTTATCGGGCTTTTCAGACGTAATGCATGCCCGCCATGAGCTCAGTCTGGCATTCCGTTTTAATTGTCCGCAAAGAAATATCTATGGCCGTATAATAAATTGTCCAAGTTTTTAGTTATTTTTGTGGCTGATTATTATCATCAA
This sequence comes from Bacteroidales bacterium, assembly GCA_003559735.1. Classification (GTDB taxonomy): domain Bacteria; phylum Bacteroidota; class Bacteroidia; order Bacteroidales; family UBA7960; genus PUPG01. The sequence goes on from PWKN01000172.1 coordinate 19,953, forward strand.
TAACATATGTATATGAAAAAGAACGCTGGAAGCAAGCTTGCAATAGTATCCGCCATAGTGGTGCTGGGTATTTTGTTTTCTTCATGCAGCAGAGAAACATCAAATACCACGGGCTGGACTTACAATGATCCGGAGTCTGGCGGTTTTGAGGTTCGCGACTTCAAAAAGCAGGAAAGGGGCCCCGGACTTGTGTTTATTGAAGGCGGCACCTTTGTTATGGGCCGTACAGATCAGGATGTGATGTTCGACTGGAACAACATACCCCGCCGCGTTACCGTTTCTTCTTTCTATATGGATGAAACAGAGATCAGGAACCTCGACTATCTCGAATATCTGCACTGGACCAACTTAATTTTCAGGGATACCAATCCGCAAAAATATCGTGATGCCTTGCCCGACACACTGGTCTGGCGCGACCCGCTGGCATACAACGAACCCTTCGTTGAAAATTACCTGAGGCATCCTGCCTACAGAGATTACCCGGTAGTGGGGGTAAGCTGGCTCCAGGCGTCTGACTATGCAAGATGGCGTACCGACCGGGTGAATGAAATGCTCCTGGTCAGGGAGGGCATACTGGAATGGAACCTGGCTGATCAGGAAGGTGCTGATCATTTCCGGACACAAGCCTATCTTGCAGGCGAGTACGAGGGACTGGTACGCAGAAATCTTGAGGACCTTGACCCAAGGGGTGACGGCGAACGCCGTGTGCGCTGGGAAGATGGAATCCTGCTGCCCCGTTACAGGCTCCCCACCGAAGCAGAATGGGAATATGCAGCACTTGGTCTGATCGGAAGCACATACGATGAGCGGGTGCTTGACAGAAGGATCTACCCATGGGAAACACGCCATGTCAGGAGCAGTGCGCGCAGAACAATGGGACAGTTCCGGGCGAACTTCCAGCGTGGTCCGGGCGACCTTACCGGTCTTGCAGGTTATCCAAACCCGGGTGGCGACATTACCATGCCTGTTAAATCATTCTGGCCTAATGACTTCGGACTCTATGATATGGCAGGGAATGTCAATGAATGGGTAAAAGACGTATACCGGCCTTTGTCGTTTGAAGAAGTGGCCGACTTCCGTCCTTTCCGTGGAAACGTGTTCCAGGTGCCACAAAGGGATGCTGACGGAAACATCATGTTTGACCCCGATGACGGATCAATGATGATGCAACCACTGGAAGACAACAACAATAACCAGGGAAGAATAAATTTCCAGGAAGCCGACCTGATCGGTTACAGGGACGGTGATGCCCAGTCTGCCATTGCCGAAGGGATGGATGTGTACCCGGAAAGAATAACACTGATCGATGACGCTTCAAGAGTATTTAAGGGGGGTAGCTGGAGAGACCGTGTTTATTGGCTTTCACCGGGAACAAGAAGATTTCTCGACCAAAATGAAGCAACCAATGATATAGGTTTTCGCTGTGCAATGGATCTGATCGGAACCCAACCAGACCGGTAAAAACCTGATAAGGTATTCTGATAAACCGGTGTAGAAACCGGCTGTTTCGTCTCTTTGGAAACGAAAACCCCGTTTGCTGAATGTAAATGGGGTTTTTTACTGAAAAACCGGCACATAACCGCCCCAATGGGATCAGGGGATTTATGAAATACCAGGTTGCGGTCACAATTGGTCACATTGTCTGTTTGTAACCAACGGCAAACGATTAAAAACAATAAAGATGCAACAGGAATGCATTGATCAAATCATCACCCTGATCGACAAGGGAGGGAGGCCGTGCACCGACAGCCGGAAAGCAAATAAAGGAGATGTCTTTTTTGCCCTGAGGGGGGAACGATTCGACGCGAACCAGTATGCAGAAGAGGCACTGAAGGCAGGATGTGCACTCGCTGTCGTTGATGATCCCCGTGTTGCAACCGGGAGCAGATATATCCTGGCAGACAATGTGCTTGATGCGCTTCAGAAAATAAGCCATTACCACAGAAAACGGTTCAATATTCCATTGATCGGGATCACTGGCAGCAATGGAAAAACCACTACAAAGGAACTTATGCACGCGGTGCTCGCTACCACCTTGCAGACAGGAGCGACAGAGGGGAACCTGAACAACCACATTGGCGTTCCTTTGACGCTGCTCTCCTTTCCGGAACACCTCGATATCGCCATTGTTGAAATGGGTGCCAATCATGTGGGAGAAATTGATGATCTGTGCCAGATTGCCATGCCTACCCACGGACTCATAACCAATATCGGGAAGGCTCATCTTGAAGGCTTTGGAGACATTGACAGTGTTGCCAGGGCAAAAGGGGAGCTGTATCAATACATCAACCGGCAACACGCCCCCCCCGGTACACTGTTTGTCAACAAGGATGACACAAGACTCTCAGAAATGACCAGGGAAGCCGGCTATATCGGATACGGGAGTGGCAGCGACAATCACTGTGCCGGCACCATCACAAAGACCCACCCCTGTCTGGCTGTCCGTTTTAAAACCAATAAAGATTTCGGAAAAGCGCTCAGGGGTGTCGAAGGACACATCCAAAGTCAGCTGACAGGGAAGTATAACTTTGGAAACATTATGGCCGCGGTGACGGCAGGCTTGTATTTTGGCGTGCAGCCGGCCAGGATCTGTGATGCAATAGCGTCGTACACTCCGGGAAACCACCGGTCACAGATCATAAACACACGATTCAACATGGTGTTGATGGATGCCTACAACGCCAATCCCACCAGCATGAATGTCGCTTTGGACAATTTCAGCCGCTTTGAAGGGAATAAAAAGGCGGTTATGCTGGGAGACATGCTGGAACTGGGCACGGAAGCAGAAGCAGAGCACAGGCAGATCGTTGCAATGGTTAAAAAGAGAGGCTTCAGCCTGAATATGTTTGTTGGGAGCCATTTTATGTCAATCTGCAAGCCGGAAAAAAACATCCTTGTTTTCCCCGATACTGTGTCTGCCTCCCGCTGGCTCTCAGAAAATCCTTTGCGGGGCTACAAGATACTGGTGAAGGGATCGCGCGGCATCAGGATGGAAGACTTGCTCCCGCATTTATGATCACCGGATTTTATCCCGCCTGAAAACCAGCCTCAAACTTGTCCGCCGGTATACCAGCCTGCGGCTGCCGTAAGAAAAAAATGTCACACCTTTTCGATGAACATGGCAATGCCCTGACCCACACCGATACACATGGTACAAAGAGCCTTTTTCAATCCAGACCGCTTCAGCTGATAAAATGCTGTGGTAATGATCCTTGCACCGCTCATTCCGAGGGGGTGGCCAAGTGCGATTGCCCCGCCAAGCGGATTGATACGCGGATCCTTATCATCAAGGTCAAGTCCGCGAATACATCCCAGTGCCTGTGCGGCAAAGGCTTCATTGAGTTCAATGATGTCTGCCTCGTCCAGCCGGAGCCCCAGCCGTTTCAGCAGCGCCTGTGTTGCCGGTACCGGACCCATACCCATGATGCGTGGGGGGACCCCTGCCGTTGACATACCCATCAACCTCACCACAGGATCGAGTGCATATTCCTTAATTGCATCATCAGAGGCAAGGATCAGCGCAGCAGCACCGTCATTCACCCCCGACGCATTGCCCGCCGTGATGGTACCGTTACTGCGCACCAACGGTTTAAGCGACGCCAGCTTTTCAGGAGATATTTTCCGGGGGTGTTCATCCAGGTCAACAACAACAGGTTCACCCTTGCGCTGGGGAATATGTACGGGAACGATCTCATCAGCCAGGAGTCCGCCAGACTGTGCATCAAGAGCTTTTTGCTGACTCCGGTGGGCGAAGCGGTCCTGATCCTCCCGGCTGATATTGTATTCATCAGCAATATTTTCGGCTGTTTCGATCATCGACTCCGTACCGTACTTTTCTTCCATTTTTTTGTTCACAAAACGCCAGCCGATCGTGGTATCATACATGCCAACAGACCTTGAAAACGGCTTATCGGCTTTGCCGACCACAAAAGGTGACCGCGACATGCTTTCAACCCCGCCGGCAATGACAATGTCTGCCTCACCCGTTCTGATCATCCGTGCTGCAGTACCTGCAGCATCCATCCCTGAACCACAAAGTCTGTTGATGGTCATCCCGGGAACAACCGGGGGCAAGCCTGCCAGTAATGCTGCCATCCTCCCGATATTCCGGTTGTCTTCGCCTGCCTGGTTGGCACACCCCAGTACCACATCATCAACCCTTAGCCAGTCGATCGCCGGATTTCTTTGCATCAATGCCTTGATGGGTATTGCTGCCAGATCATCGGTCCTGACCTGCGACAAACTGCCGCCGTAGCGTCCGACTGGTGTGCGGACAGCATCGCAAATGTATACGTCTCTCATTACTATTGATAGATTTCTTGATGGATCCGATCAAGCTGTGGCTTTATAAACCTGAAACCGTTAAGCATTGCCTCTGACAGGATATCCACTTCTTTCTGTGTAATAGCCGTAGAGAACATACAGGCACAGGTATTGATCATCATAATATGTTCCTTAATATACATATAGTCGAGCAATTCATTGATCAGTGCCACGACTTCCCTGGGCTGGTAGGCATCGCGATAGGTTTGCGGCGGTGTGGCCCTGAGGTGCACCCTGAACATTGATCCGGCACCGGTGAGCGACACCGGTACGTCGGCCACCCTGATGGACTCTTCTATCTGGCTGATGGCTTTTTCCGTAAGTGCATTCAGCCGGGTTACCGCTTCCCTGTCAAACAGCTCCATCGCCACCCGTCCCGCTGTGGTAGTTATGGGGTTGGCTGAAAAAGTACCTGAGTGCGGGAACAGCAGCCTCTGCTCACGGGGATCAAGTACACGCATTACATCTGTTCGTCCGGCGAGCGCACCAACGGGAAACCCCCCGCCAATGATCTTGCCGAGGGCTGTCATATCAGGTTGCACAGCATATTTTTCCTGTGCTCCCCCGTAATTCACCCGAAGGGTGACCACCTCATCAAAGACCAGCAAAGCACCATTCTTACGGGTCCACTGGTACAATGCCTCCACAAACGCATTGGTTCCCGGAACCAGTCCGACACGATGCGGTACCGGATCGATCATCACACAGGCAATATGTTCAGCCTGTTCATCAAGGATGGCGATGGTCTTTTCAATATCGTTAAAAGGGAAAATCACCACATTATCAAGCACTCCCTGAGGTGTGCCGTGGGCAAGGGGTACAGAGTTGGGCCGGTTGATATCGCCCCATTGCGAAGGGGGTGATGTCTGACTGACCTCAGCAAAATCATAGGTACCATGATAAGCCCCCTCTGCTTTGGCAATTTTTGGTCTGCCGGTATAGGCACGTGATGCCTTGATCATGGTCATGACCGCCTCTGTGCCTGAGTTTACGAATCGCACCTTTTCAATGGATGCGACACGGTCACAAAGAAGCCGGGCAAACGATACCTCAGCCTCAGTAGCCATTGTATAGGCTGTTCCCCTGTGCAGTTGCGCGATCACTGCTTCTACGATCTCCGGACGTGCATGTCCGTGAATCAGCGAAGCCATGTTGTTTGCAAAATCAAGGCGTTTGACCCCATCAACATCGGTAACATAACACCCCGACGCACCAGCTGCATAAAACGGGTGCGGCCGCCTGAATACCGTATTGCGGCTTACACCGCCGGTAATGACCTCACAAGCCTCCCTGTATATGTCGGCCCCGCTTCGTTTGTGCGCTTTTGGTTCTGTTGCTTGCGTTTCCATAAAATAGCTCAATGATAAATTACTCTGTTTGAATGCAGTGTATACACAACAACCGGGATCGCCCTGGCTGGAGATGGTTAATATTGATTTAAACGGGCACCGGTTTTCTGCTGCAAATGATCAAAAGAAACACCAGGTGCCATTTCCCTGACCAACAGTCCGTCGCCTGTCACATCAAGCACCGCCAGGTCGGTGTATATCCTGTTCACGACACCCTTGCCTGTGAGCGGGAAACTGCACTGTTCAACGATCTTTGGGTCGCCCGATTTGGTAACATGCTTGCTGATCACATAAATGGTCTTTACGCCGGCCACCAGGTCCATCGCCCCACCCACAGCAGGAATGGCACCTTCTTCACCAGTCGACCAGTTGGCAAGATCGCCCCGTTCAGAAACCTGGAGTGCTCCAAGCACACATATGTCTATATGCCTTCCCCTGATCATGGTAAAACTGTCGGCATGATGAAAATAACAAGCGCCAGGTATGGCTGTCACACATTTTTTCCCGGCATTGATCAACTCAGGATCTTCCTGTCCCGAATCCGGTACTGGTCCCATACCCAGCAAGCCATTCTCGGTATGGTAGATCACCTCACGGCCCTCAGGCACCTCTCCGGCTACAAGCTCGGGAATGCCTATGCCCAGGTTTACATATGCGCCATCCGGAATGTCATGGGCAACCTTCTGTGCCATTTCATGTATGTTCCATCCCGTTTTTTTGTCATTGCCTACCATGGATACCTCCTGTCTTCTGCAACGAGTGTGGATTCGTCGGCCGGACTCCCTACCTCTGTGACCTTCGATACGAATATTCCCGGAGTAACGACCACTTCGGGGTCAATACCCCCCGGCTCAACAATTTGTTTTGCCTGTACTATGGTGGTGGCGGCAGCGGTACACATCACCGGACCAAAGTTCCTGGCCGTCTTGTTGTAGGTAAGATTTCCGTACCGGTCGGCTGCCCTGCATTTCACCAGTGAAAAATCTGCTTTTATGGCGTACTCCAGCACGTATGACTGTCCGCCAAACACCCTGATCTCCTTTCCTTCAGCCAACGGGGTCCCCACAGATGTGGGTGTGTAAAAAGCAGGAATGCCTGCCCCGCCGGCACGGATCCGCTCTGCCAGTGTTCCCTGTGGAACCAGTTCCAGCTCTATCTCGCCGCGCTGATACAGTTCGGGAAAGACTTTTGAATTGGCTGACCTTGGAAAAGAACATACCATCTTTCTGACCTGCCTGTTCTCTATCAATGCTGCCAGTCCCACATGACCGCTCCCTGTATTGTTGCTTACCACACAAAGATCCTTTGCACCCTGATCAATCAGGGCGTGGATGAGTTCTATAGGACTGCCCGCTTCACCGAATCCGCCAATCATCACCACAGCACCATCAAAAATGCCGGCAACCGCCTCTGCCGGTGTCCGAACGATCTTGTTTATCATTTGTATGCCTTAAAAGTTTAGGTATATATGCTGATACAGGGTAAAGAAAGGTCATTCCCTGCCCGATCCATCAATATCCATTTGTTTTTCCAGGTTGTCAGACAATACCTGTTCAATCCTGGCAAGCTCATCCTCATAAAAATATTTTTCTCCTTCAAAAGGTTTCAGCTTTTCAATGGTGTTCTCTTTTTCATCATACCTGGCAAGGTAGACTTCATCCATCCATTCCATATTGCGGCCCTCATTGAACTTCAAGGCAAACACCTTCTCGCCTTTCACCTCAAGGGTCCCCAACAGAGAGACCTTTCCTGCAGATGAAGTCATGGTGATATACCTCGACGGACGGTTTATTGAGGCCAGTGAACGGTATACCTTACTGAACACCTTGTTGATGTCTGCAAGGGGTGCTGTGAAATAATGGTGTTCTCCCGTGGGTCGTGCACAATACATAGAATGGAAGCCTACCGACAGCATGGCCAGTATGTTTCCCAGGTCAATCCAGTTCCGGGCCGACCGGTCAACATCGATCTTGCCGGTTTCATCACTGAACAGACTGATGTGATGCATAACCGGACTCTGGCTCTTGACCACAACCCCAAAATTCCTCAAACGGCGAATTGCCGCTATTGTGCTTGGATTCAATACTTCCCGGGGAGTGGAAAAATGGGACATCATAACCACCTGGATACCATGATCGGTTAGTTTCCTGTAAAGATTGAGAAACGGGTCATATGCCCTGCTTAAGATCATTTCCGGGTGGTACGTAAGGACCCTGGTACCCAGGCGCAACGTCTTGATGTGGAGCAGACCGTCCTCTTCAATGAATGGCAACACATACTTTTCCAGCCGGTCATACGGCATATAAGCCGCATCACCCCCGGTGATCAGCACATCGCTCACCTCCTTGTGCCTTTTCAGATAGTCGGTCAGCTGCTGTACATCTTCCTGTACAAACATGTCTTCATCACCCCTCACCTGAGCGTGACGAAAACAATAGGTGCAAAAGGTGAAACAATTTTGTGTCGTCTTGTCAAAAACCAGCTGACACTGGGGATATTTGTGCTGGCTACCCTTTAGGATCTGCAGTTCGCCGTCTTCATTCACAAACCAGGGCTTGTTCAGCAGTTGTTTCCCGTCATGGGGATTGGTTTCACGCTGATATGCCTTAACAATGCTTTTTCTCTCTTCATCACTGCCTGCTGCCAGGTACTTTTTCACTATATCTTCCCTGATCATTCCGGGCTGGGGAAATACCAGCTGAAACAGTGAGTCTTTTGAGAAATCTTTCCAGTTGATCTTATTCAACACATGCCTGGTTGCCAGAAAACGGTATACCTCAATAAACAATTCGCGCTCCCTGATGTATCCGATATCAATCCCTTTTTGTTTCAATACAGCAACGATCTCCCTGAATCCCTGCAGTCCGCCATACCGCTCCTTACCGGTAAAGAGGAACTCTGCAGACTCCGTAATACCCGAATAGAGGGGATAACACGATTGCAGCCTGGATAACAAACCAGCAGGCAACAAATGCTCTTTCAGGATCACTTCCCTGACATCATCGGCATACTGATACCGATCCATTATTTTCAGGATATCTTCCTGGCTGATTTCGGTTTTTTTGTCATGTGACTTCCCTGCATCAGTGGTATCAACCGATGGTTTGAATGTGCTTGTGTGCGCCATTATATTCTATATTTATTTGTTATACAGTTTGTTGATGAATAAAACCATTATAAACCTTCGTGCCTTGCAAAGTTAATTGAATAGATTGAGATTCCCTAAACCTGTATGTGCAGAGAAATATTATTTGCTCAAAGGACCATGGCCCACTTCAGCGAACCTGATTCAATCTGTCGATAAGCGATTGTATTTCATCCTTTTTTCCATATTCACCGGTATGGTCATATGCAACAACAAGATTATTCAACATCCGTATGATGATCTCTTTGTTGCTGCAGGGCGAAAAAAAACCGGGCAAGGGCTCATGTCCCAGCTTATCAAGAAAGTCGTTGATCTCACGAGCCGAAAACACATTCCCGTTGCTAAAGGCATCGATATAGAACAAGGGCTGGTCATCGCGGATCCTCAGACTTTCCGTGTCAATCGTTTCTCCCATATATGCCAGCACAAAATGCTCGGGCAGGTTGATCCCCATCACGGGTATGTCTGCACGGTGTGCCACCAGCATATACAACAATCCGATACTCAAGGGATTGCCTTTCATTGTCATTAACACCCGGTTAATAAATATGTTATCCGGACTATGATAGTTTTCAATATTCCCTCTGAATCCATGCAATCCGTAAAAGACATGGTTAAACACCTTTACCTGCTCCAGTGCTGTGAGGTTGTCGTTGACCTCCAGCCAGACATCTTTGCGGATTGCGTCGACTTTTTCCAATATCTCTTCCTCGGCAATACCCGGATAATGGTATTTACTGATCCCTAACCAGGCCTTTAACAGATCATCCTGTCCATGTCCGCCGATTGCCGACTGTAAAACACGAAAAACAGTATCATGACGGATGTCATTCATCAGTGCCTCAATACGGCTCCGGAGAAAATCATCTGTCACAGATTCAAATTCCAGCTCGAGATAAGGGAGCGCTTCCTGGCCATGATGAAGGATCTTGCCCGATATGTCACTGAAAATTTTCGGATCAGGCTCATCCATCATGCTTACCAGTGCAAGTATTTCCCTCCTTGTATCTGGTTTCTGCATCAATCCTGTGTTTTATGTCTTATCCTCCCGACTGACGGTTATTCAATGTCCGCAACCCGGTCAAGAACCAGGCGTATCATGTTTTATGTCTTATCCTCCCGACAGGCGGTTATTCAATGTCCGCAACCCGGTCAAGAACCAGGCGTATCATCTTATCCAATGATTGTTCATATGCGCTGTTGTACTCATTTCGCTTCCTGTTGGCTATGATGTCACAAACCGTAAGTGTTTGGTGGCCCAGAATTTTTCCCAATGCATACAAAGCCGATGACTCCATCTCATAATTCAAAATAGAGTACCCCTTATAACGAAAGCGCTCAAACTGTATGTTTAAATCAGGGAATGCCAGCGGAATGCGCAATTGCCTTCCCTGCGGACCGTAAAAGCCATTGGCCGTGAGGGTAATGCCCTGAACCATACCGGTTGCTACCTTATCCAATAACATGTCTGACGCAGCCACAATATAGGGGCGGGCCAGTTTATCACTCCATGATGTGTGCCTGATAAAAGCATCTGTCATCTCCTCTTCGGTGAGCGACTCATCGTGTGTGTAAAAATGGAGCAATCCGTCAAAACCCAATCCGAAACGGCAGGCTACAAAAGTGCCGACCGGAATATCTGCATGCAAAGCACCTGAGGTCCCCAAGCGGATAATATTCAGGGCTGTATGATCCTCCCTGGGAATTCGCCTGTCAAGGTCAATGTTTACCGCTGCATCGAGCTCATTGAGCACAATATCGATGTTATCGGTTCCGATACCCGTCGACAACACAGTGATCCGCTTGTTTTTAAAAAACCCGGTATGGGTAAAGAATTCCCTGTTGCGAACCTCGTGTTCGATCGCATCAAAGTAACGGGATACCATGGTTACCCTGGCCGGATCACCCACTATGAGGACTGTGCCGGCGATTTGATCCGGACGCAGGCGCAGGTGATATACACTGCCGTCATTATTTATTATCAGTTCTGATTCATTTATCTGCTTCATGGTGTCAATCTTAATTATGTCTGACCAAATCCCGGAACCGCAGACCGGCCAAAAAGGTGTGGTCAATAGGCAAACAGACGGTTATGGTTATGGTTATGGTTATGGTTATGGTTTTGGTTCTGGTTCTGGTTCTGGTTCTGGTTCTGGTTCTGGTTCTGGTTTTGGTTCTGGTTCTGGTTCTGGTTTTGGTTTTGGTTCTATTTATGGTTATGGTGATCCGTGAACTTAAACAGGAGAACATATTCCTGCGAAGGCAAAAATATCAATAATAATGTCAATTACCTAACGCTTTTACCTTTCGGAACTTCCAGCTTGCGCCAAGGAACTTCCAGCTTGCGTCAGCAACTGGAAGCTTCCGACCGGTAACCCTTTTCCTCGGAAGCTGGAAGCTTCCGACCGGTAACCCTTTTCCGCGGAAGCTGGAAGTCCCTGCGGGAGCTTCCAGTTCCTCGCCAAGGAACTTCCAGCTTGCGCCAAGGAACTTCCAGCTTGCGTCAGCAACTGGAAGCTTCCGAAAGGTAACCGTTTTCCGCGGAAGCTGGAAGCTTCCGAAAGGTAACCGTTTTCCGCGGAAGCTGGAAGCTTCCGACCGGTAACCCTTTTCCGCGGAAGCTGGAAGTCCCTGCGGGAG
>PWKN01000146.1 GCA_003559735.1 Bacteroidales bacterium
CAGGGGCAATGTATCGCATGGCTTTGTACATGTCAATGCCCTGCGGCTGTGCAATATCATGTTTGATCCTGACAAACTGTTGCTGCCATTGTTCGATTTAGGCAGCATTGAAGGGTACCATTTTTGTAACCTGCCGGGCACTTTTTTTATAGCTACCAACTTCTACAACCACAGGACTATCTCTTGTTTCAATAATGAAATCCGGTGTTACGGATCCGTCAGAAAGGCCAAAACTTAACAGCCCCGCATCCACCGATTTTCTTAAATACATGGCTACAATGTCCTCATAAAGCTTTGCACGTAAATCATGATCCAATTCGGGTCCGAAAATTCTGCTATAAAGTGCTCTGCGAAGAGAGGGAGACATAAAAAATGCTTTACGTGACTGACCGGTTTTGGATTTTACGCCACCATAAGGGTGCAACACATTCAATATTTCTGCCTTATCCAGGGTATCAATAAATTGCTCCACCTCGCCTTCCGAACACCGCAATTCTTTGGCTAATTTTTGAAAATTAATCTCATCACTCATAGCCAGACGCATTAAAAGCCGGAACATTTTTTCAATGTCTTTAACAGGAGAATACCTTGGAATATCTTTATACAAGATGCGTTCAAAAAGTCCGATAATTCGTTCTGTTATCAATGATTTGTTTTCAGTCTGAAGGAAGCGTGCTATATTATGATAGCTGATATATTCATGAATGAGCGAAAGCATATCCACAGGAAATCGTTTTTCAATCTTTTGCAGATATTTTGTCATGATTGGTTGGAGCTCATTTAATTCTCTGCTTAAGGATTGGATGCTATCTGAAAAGAGCAGTGCGTTTCTAAGATTGCTTCCCAGCCCCTTTTCGGGAAATATTTGTTTTTTCGGGTTGTCGGCCCAGCTTTTTGCCAGAAGAAACTCACAAAACCGAAAAGGGAATAACCGGAATATATTCCATCTGGTGGCCAAATCAGGGCTTTTGTGGAGTAGCAAAGCAGAGCTTCCAGTACACATGATAAAACTTCGCTTGGTGCTGTCATAGATTATTTTCAGGTCTTTATCCCAACCTTCAGCTTCGTGTACCTCGTCGATCATGATGGTTGTCCATTCTTGCATTGTTTTGAATGGCTCCTTTAAAACGTGGTTTTCAAGTGCCGTAAAGGCCTCAAAAAGCGAGCAACCCATTTTTGATAATACGTCGGCATTAAGAAAAATAACTTTGCTTGAATGTTGCGTAAAAATATGATCTGCTACTTGCCACATCAAGGTAGTCTTGCCTACACCACGCAATCCGGAAATGGCAATCATTCTTGGTTGTTTGCCTGCCGTAAAAAAGCCATTGGCAAATTGTCTGAATTTTACAAGCAAATTTCTGCCCGGCATGGGAGCATTGTTTTCATCACGAGTCTCTGCCTGTATACGATCAATTGTTACCAGGCTGTTTTTAAGATATGATATGAGGTCTTCAGTAATCATACATTGCCATTTTTAACCAAACAAATCAACTAATTTCAACGCTATTCTCAAAAATAAATAAACGAATAGGAGCATTGTATGAGCGCCAAATTCAGCAAATGCATTATAAAACAGTAAGATATGAATCTTTCATCATGAGTAATTGACCAAAATTAGTAAAATACAGACAATATTAAGCAAGAGTCTTTGAAATTTTGATGCAATTGCTGAACAGACATCACTCCCTCTTCAGGTTCTTAGGCAACCTGCTTACTTACATGTAACATCACATCCGTTACTTCGGCCGGAAGCAGCGCACGCTGTAGCCGTTTTCCTTGAAGTATGTCATCCTGTGCAGCGCTCCGCTGTCATTATAGATACGACGGTAATAGGCTTCTTCCTGGCTGTAAGATGTAGCGGACCAGAAGTACGCAATGATCTCCAGCCCGTAGAAATACCCCAGGAAACCGTTACGACTCCCCGCCGGCAGGGCAGAGAAGCCAAAGTCGTCTGTACCATAATGGAGATCATGGGCCTGCCAGAAAGGATGTTCAGATGTGTCACAATCGTTCCCCAGTGGTGATCCTGACTGCCTGCACGATTTCAGTTTGTTGCCCACATTGTTTTCGTCAATCTCACCATAGTGGCTGATCAAATAATCGGCCAGCTCCAGCCAATCGTCATCAGCAGGCACGCGCCACCCCGGGGGACATAGCAAAGTAGTGTTTACTGCATGCCAGTTATATATGGCACCATATGCATTCGCATAATCAGTACGATCTTGATACCAGGTGTAGCCGTCACCGGTCAGTTCAGCCCATGCATCATCTTCGGGGACATGAGGAATCGGTGTGCCATCACTGTAATGAGTCGTTCGAAGGTTCTCTTTAAACCAGCATTGGTTGCCGATCAGCACCGTCTGATACACATTACCGTCAATGTCAGTGACCGTGGGTGCTCCCGGACAGGGTTCGCCGGTAAACTTTTCCGTGGTAAAGACGACCTCCTCACCGTAGGAAGTACCTGCCGCATTGGTGGCATATGCCCTCAGGTAATAGGATGTTTGCGGCTGAAGTCCTGTCAGCGGGGCTATGAATGTACCTGTTCCGCGTCTGACCGTAACGACATGGTCATCGAGTGCAGGTCCGGCACTGGTGGCATAAACCACACCCCTTTCTGACACACTGGCTCCGCCTGATTCGGTAACGTTCCCGCCAGCTATGGCACTGTTATGGGTAATGTTTGTAACCGGGTTGGTCAACACCGTTGGCGGTTTGACGTCTGCAAGGGTGACAAAGGATACCTGGTCGCCATAAGCCGTCCCTTCACTGTTGACAGCAAAAGCCCTGACATAATAGGTCGTTTCCGGTTTCAGTCCGTCAAGCACACTCGTAAAACTGCCTGGCCCTTCACCATCTTCTGTCATACCATCGTTTTCTTCTGTTGAGGGATGGGTTTGCCGACTCCACACCACACCCCTGCCAGTAACTTCGGTGCCTCCATCATCAACGACCTTACCACCAGAAACGGCCGACTCATGGGTGATCTCACCTGCCTCGGCCGTGGAGACCGTTGCCAGCTCAGCCAAGGTGGCGAATGAACGTTCATTGCCGTAAGCTACGCCTTCGCTGTTCACAGCATATGCCCTGACATAATAGGTGATTCCACGCTCCAGCTCAGCAAGCAGGCTTTCAAATGCTCCGCTACCGGCACCATCAGACGTTTTTCCAAGGTAATCATTCATGTCCGGGTTTTGTTCCAAACCCCACACAACACCTCTTTGTGTCACCTCAGCGCCACCATCGTCTGTCACCTCTCCGCCACTTTTGGCAGCAAAGGGCGTAATGTCTGTGATGGCAGCAGTTGTGACAGTTGGAGCCTCAGGTAACGGCTCTTCCTCCTTTTTGCAGCCGTTAAAGACCAGAACAAACCCAAAGGCTGCAATAATAGAAGATAACAAGATTTTTGTTTTCATAATGATTTGTGTTTTATGGAATCATCAAAGACCACCTCCAATTTTTCAACCTCAGACCTTCGACCGTTGATCTCCTACCGGTATTCTGGCCAGTCCCCTGTAAAATCAACCGTATATGATTCGCTGCCGTTGCTCACGGTCATGATCCCTTCTTTTATATTGATGTAAGGGCTGATGTATGCAGCACCATTGGTGTAATCATCCCAGTCGATCCAGTCATCATTAATGGTGACCAGGCTTCTCAGTCCTTCAGGAACGTACTGCATCACGATGTGGTCGCCTGCCAGACTTTGGTGATCAACGACCAGATCGCTGTATGTCGTCTGGGTGTTTTGTGCCAAAGCCTCAGCAAATTCGTTTAGCGATTTATAGTTTGCACGTTCGCCTGCCTCCAGGATAAAGCCAGAAACCTCGCCCGGAAAAGCAAGCACATGATGGTTGGCAAAGAACCCCTGCGCGCTGCCATTTATCTGCTCCACGACAGGGGTGTCGGGTGCAATAACCACAGCTGGTTCTGAAAGCGGAATAACCGCTATATATGTTTCGTTCGCTTCAAATAAATAATAACCATTTTGTTGCCGGGGCTGCAGGGTAGCGGGATAGAAGAACCAGGTAGCGGCCATGTCGCGGCTGTGCTCCCAAAAATCTTCATATGCCTGCGGGGTATTGCTTTCGGGTGCTGCAAATGATTGAAGCTCTGCAGCACCATGCCGCTGCCGGTGCTGCACCTCATTGGCCAGTCCTGGTCGTTGCTCCGGGGCATAATCCTGACGTAACTTCATCCTCCGTTGGTGTTCGTCACCAATAAAAGCTTCCCGGTTTTCAACAACACGGGTCGGGGCGGTCATGACAATCATGGTCCCTTTCGACTGGGCCACCTGGGTATAAGGGCTGTGTCCGGAGGTGCTTTGCCGCATCGGATGTCCGCCACTGAATGAAAGCGGACCGTTGTCGCCCCTTGCGATCAGCGACCAGATCATCTGCTGGTTGGGATTGTCCAAAATGGTCATCTGAACACTTCCCATAGCGAAATTTTCTGAACAATAAAAATATTCAGCGAAAGAGAACGGATGGTTCATATGGTAGAACGGCCTGGCCATCCTGGCCTCAAAAGGGAGATCAATGTTTTTGTTAACGATGTCACCGATGATGCGATTGGGTCTGTATGTACCAGTTACCTGGTGCAGGGAGGCGACGGCATTGGACATATCTCTGGACAGGCCATCAAAAAAGCCCCACAACATGGTTTCCATCTCAGAGGGATTTTCCCGTGGCAGATAGCCTCTTTTCTGTGCCCCAGCTATGGCCCCATCAATTACTTTCAGTCCGTAGGTGACAAAGTAATAATCCAACGCCAGCTTCGCCAGGGCTTTCGACCTGGGATCAGGCGTGAAATCATACAGGTTCATAAATGCCTCGATGCTGTGTGGGTAATAAACCTGTGAATCATACTCCCCATTGCCTGTATACATGATCCGCTGCAGATAGTCGCGAATCATTTCTTTTGTAAGTGCTTCTGCCTCCCCGACAGGAAACCCTGACACCATGGCCGTATCAGGAAACAACTGGCTGTAGAGCAACCCACTGGTGCGCCACATGATCTTGTGGTTTTCTGTTCCGCCATTGATCATATTGCCACCAAGCAAATGGCCTGTTTGTCCCACCAGGTGATGGGGTGGATCAAACGGAACATGCTGATTGCCTCCGTCTGATGGGCGTCTTGTTTCCTGGTAGACCCCTACCCAATGAAAAAAGTTGCTGTTCCAGTCAGTGCCCATAATATGGCCAAGCATGGGATAGAACCGGCACCAGTTTTTGCAGGCAAAATGGTATTGCTGTCGCATGTTACCCGGAATTGACAGGAATGATCTGGCCAGAATATTTTCCTGATCGAGCAGCAAGGTGGCTGTTGCCGGTGTCAGCTCCTCCTTCAAAGGATCGCCGCCGAACCGGATGATGTCACCCGCCTCGTTTCGCTCCAGCGCACCGAAATACCCGACAGGCCCTTGCAGATAAGCCCTGCCGGTATAGGGTGAGTATACTGTTTCTCCTTCCAATGCCCAGCTTGCAACAGGAAGTCCGGTATCCGGACAGGTTGACCGCGACAAAGACCTCTTGGCAAAGCCTTTGTCAGCGATTCGCTGCAACATCGGTGCCATTCGTACTTTGAACCCTGTTTCGTCTGTATATGTCGAGCCCTCCCAGGGTTTTTGAGAGATTGAGGGTATACATACAAACAATCCCATAAAAAGAAAGAGCATTTTTTTTATGTTCATGATCAGGTTGATAACAGGGTTATAATTTATAAACGCAATGCATGCAACCATTGGGTTTACTCCTCAGGCAGCACATAGATATAATTCTTGTTGCCTTTCATGAGGCTGTTGGTGAAGTTTTCTATTTTCCCTTCATGAAGCATGGTGTGGCGGTTGTTCATGATGATGTTGCCGGGACCTTTCCCGCCAAGCGTTTTGATGCCACCACCCTCGGTAATGTTGTTTTTGATGACTACCCTTTCGCAGGGAAGGTCGACCAGGTTGGTGGGACTGAAGCGCGACTGACTGTTGATAAAGATTGCGTGCCAGTTGGGTTTTATACGTAAGCGGTTGCCACTGATCTCCAGCCCGTAAACAGGAACACGCCACAGGCAGATGTAGCGGTTGCCCACGTTGTTAATGATGCGGCTGTCGCGTACATCCACATTCTGCCACGATTCATGCATGAGGCCTTCGCCATCGTTGTATTTAATGCCATCGATGGTATAATTGCTGTGTACATCGAAGTCGTTGCCTTCGATGGTCCAGCGCCAACCCCTGACTTCAACCGCGCGGACATCATTCACATGGGTGTCTTTATGAAAACCGGTAGCGGTTGGCAGCACCACGCTGGGCCTGCATCTGATGATATTGAAGGCCACCCATGCACCGTCGCCCGTCGTTTTGATCCCGCCGCCACCGGTAGTGTAAATGTAATTGTTCCGGATCACAATGCCTTTGGCAAGGGTGCCGGGAGTGACCATCTCCTCATGGGTGCCGCTCTGCACAGCGGACTCTAGCTCCTCGTATTTTGTCCAGATGTCGAGCTGATGCATCATGGGCATATAATTCACCCGGATGCCGGTGCGGTTCATGTAATCGAACCATACGTCCTGCTCGGCCAGGTTCGTACCATCTTTAAGGTCTGCCTGGGTCGGGTACAGCCGGTAACCCCTCATCAGGAAGCTGCCATCATCATTTTCGGGGATGCGGTTGTTGGCCACCAGGATATTTTGTGCGGCATACACTGTAATGGCACCGTATTCCCTGTCAGGAAACCGCTGCCAGGCATGCTGAAAGGCAGCCGGGACATCAGGTGACGCAACTGCCGTGTTTTCCAAAATATTCCCGAACACAAGCATATGTCCCGGCATATGACCCGCTGCATAGTTTTGCTGCAAAGCATCCCGGGTTCCCAATGCGATGTGGCCGTAATGGATGTGGATGTTCACCACACCGCAAAAATCAGCCTTATCAGGTTTCTCCAGGCGGATTCCCTTGAAGGCTGTTCCCACTGGCGTGCCATCTCCAATAAACGATGGAACATAACGGGGAAAAATAAAGTGGGTGCCCAGTGTGTACCTGGGCTCCCGGGCATCAATAAAGGCCTGGGGAAACTCATGGGGTACGATCGGATTATGCCTCTCTGAATTCAGCGGATAAGTTCCACGGATCACGATTCCCTTTTTCAGATAGACATGATCGGAAAAGACATAAGTCCCCTCCGGGAAATAGACGACCCCCCCACCCTGGAGAGATAATTCCTCCTGTGCATTGGCGAGTCGCTCTTCCAGGGTTTCACCTGCAGCTTCATCGATAGACACTACTTGATCCCACCTGAAGGCATCCGTCCATTCAACCCCATAATTGGCTACGGGGTTATCTATGGGTGCTTCCGCCAGCAGGTAACTGGCCGACTGCATTAAGAAAACAGCACAAAACAGCAAACGAAGAAACCTGAAAAAACAAAACTTCCAGCCAAATGAAACGGTCATAACTCTATCCGGTTATTGAATGACGATTTTCCTGGTTACCAGTCCGTCAGCAGCAGCTAACCTGATGAAATACACACCCCTTTTTAGTCCGGATAGTTCAAGCATAGCATCCCTTACGTGCAGGTCGCCGTAAACCAGTCTGCCGGTCATGTCATACATATCGACTTGCACAGGCAATCCGGCGGGCATGTTTTCGAAACGGATCTGGCTGGTGGCAGGATTCGGATAAATTTGTATCTCCTGCAGGCTGTTGTCTGCAATACCTGTTGGCGGAGTGGCTCCGGAAGGCCTGATGACCAGTTCAAATGTCCTGTTTGGTCCAAGCGTCGGATAATAGCCTCCCTCAATATCAGTGAGTCTGAATGTTAGCGTGTCATTTTCTTCCATGTACATATCGGTGAGTGTCAGCCGGACATACTCGATGGTCATCTCGCCTCCGGTGTCCTCAGGAAAATTAACACTGGCAGCAGCAAAGCCATCGATATGACCGGCATCTCCTTCCAGCAGTTCAAGGGAGACACTGGAAACTACCCCGTCTATACCATTATACAAAACAACGGGGATGCTATAATCATCTGCATCGGCACGCACCCTTCTCCTTGATGCCGTCAGGCTCTGGAATTCTGCAAAGGTAGATACGGGCGTTCCTGTTTTGGTAAAGACAATGTTGCTCAGGTATACATTCCTGTTGTTCTGTGAATGCCAGAAGCGCAGACCACTCATTCGCTCATACCATTTGTACTCAGGTGGCATCTGGAATGCATTGGTACCGTGCTTTTCATTAATAAAAGCGATATCGGTCTCATCTTTCGGGATGGCCATAAAAATGATCTCTTCATCAGCCTCCGGCCCTTTGTCGCTGTCTCTCCAGTAGAGATGGATCATCTGGTCAGTGATCAGCCAGGTATAACGCTTCCATTTGGTAGCCGACACACCGGGTCCGGGTTGTTTTTTGGAATAGGGTACCAGGGGATAATTATCAGAGTTGTTATAATCAACCGCTGTCCCGGGTGCGCCGGCGTTCCTGTTGTAGTAATATCCACCGGCCCCGCTGTTCCAGCCCGGCCAGCGGTGAAACCCGCCACCATAAGCCAAAGCAGGACCATAGTTTCCTGAAAACAACCATAAGTGATAGGTTGGGGCACCCAGTTTGTCGGTAGCAACTTCCAGGTTCTCTGCATAATTGTGCCATTCCTGAAACTGCACAGGTGGTTCTTCAAAATTGGGTGCCAATGGAAACTGAATGCCGGTAAATGGTCCGCTGCCAGTGGCAGATGTCAACAGGGTCATGTTCATCCTTCCCGTCTCTCCTGATCCGGATACTGCCTCCACTATCAAATCAAACTCAATCTTCAGGGTATCGCCCGGATTTCTGACAATTTCCGGGAAGTAATAATCGAGTGCATTGAAAGCTCCGGTCATCCAGGTGTGCTTCACGACAGAATCGGTCAGACTGATCGCCGGGAAGGTCAGACCATGGTCGTCGGTTTTTTCAACAATATGAAAAGCGGGGATTGGCTCATCATAACCTGAAGGCACACAAAAATAATTATTGTCGGTAAACTGGATCCCATCTGTCAGGCTGTCGATCAGCACGACAGAAAACTGGCCTTTTACGGAAAAAGCCATAAATAAAACAATGGCAAACAAGTAGATTTTTTTCATCATGCATATGGATTTAATGTTTAATAAAATTTATTATAACCGAGGCATCATTGGATGTGATCCTGATAAAATACACACCATTCCTTATGCCTGAAATATCAAGCTGGTCAGCAGGTCTATAGTTATTCTGGTAAGCCAGTCTGCCTATATGATCAAATATTTCCACAGTCACTTGTTGGCCAACCGGAATGTTTTCAATCCTGAGATAATTGCTGGCAGGGTTTGGAAACACCCGGAGATCCTGCAAACAATCCTGGGTAATTCCGGTAGGAGGTGTTGTCCCCGAAGGGCGGACGACCAGTTCAAAAGTACGGTTAGCGCCAAAGGTCGGATGGTATCCGCCCTCGATATCAGAAAGTTTGAAAACAAGGGTATCATTCTCTGAATGGTACATATCTGTTAATGTGAGAGGCACAGTCTCAACGGTCATTTCCCCACCGGTAATTTCAGGGAATGTAATGGTTGTGTTGGTAAAACCATTTATATGGCCGGCATCACCTTTTATCAATTCAAGTGTCACGGTAGTTGCCACCCCATCTGTGCCATTATACAATAAAACCGGCAGGTTATAGCCATCGGCATCAGCCCGTATTCTCCTCCGGGTGGCAGACAAACCCTGAAATTCAGCATAGGTTGATACGGGTGTCCCAGTTTTGGTAAAACTGATATTGCTCAGATACATATTTCTGTTATTCTGTGTATGGTAGACGCGCAGTGCACTCATTCGCTCATACCATTTGTATTCAGGAGGCATCTCAGAAGCATGGGTGCCATGTGCCTCGTTGATAAAGGACACATCCCACTCATTTCTGGGGATGGCCATGAAAATAATCTCTTCATCATCTTCCGGCCCCTGATCAGTGTTACGCCAATAAAGACGGATCATTTGGTCTGTGATCAGCCAGGTGTAATGTTTCCACTGCGTGGCTGAAACGTTGGGAACACCGGGCTGCTTCTTGGAATAGGGCACCAGCGGATAATTATCGGTGGTGTTATAATCAACCGCTGTTTCCGGGGCGCCTGCGTTCCTGTTGTAATAATAGCCACCAGCACCCGGATTCCAGCCTGGCCAGCGTGGATAACTCCCTCCGTAGGAAAGTGCCGGCCCGTAATTACCGGTAAACAACCACAGGTGATAGGTTGGGGCACCAAAGCTGTTGGTGCTGCCAACCGTACCGTTTTTCCAGATGCCCCCTGTATAGTCACTCCAATCGTTGAAATGTACAGGAGGTTGCTCAAAACCGGGAGCCAGCGGAAACGTTATTCCATTGAAAGGGCCACTTCCTGAAGCTGAAGCAAGCAAACTAACATTTATTCGTCCAGCCTCTCCCGAACCCCTGATTGTCTCCACAATCAGGTCAAACTCAATTTTCAGCGTATCGCCCGGATTTCTGACAATTTCCGGGAAATAATAATCCATGGTGTTAAAGGCCCCGGTCATCCAGGTGTTCTTCACGACAGAATCGGTCAGACTGATCGCCGGGAAGGTCAGACCATGGTCGTCGGTTTTTTCAATAATATGGAAAGCGGGGATTGGCTCATCATACCCAAACTTTTTATCAGGCACGCACAACAAATTGTTATCAGTAAATCTGATCCCATCGGTCAGACTGTCGATCAGCACCACTGAGAATTGTCCATTTGCTTCACCAAAATAAAGACAGAGCGTTAGAATCATGCACACTTTTCTCATCATAGATCCAAATTAATGTTTGACCAACTTTCTTATAACCATGCCCTTTGAGGAGGAGATCCTGACAAAATAGAGGCCATTGTCCAGGTTTCTGACATCCAGCTGGTCAGACACCATTTCATCGTGTCTGGCAACCACCTTCCCGATCACATCCATCACCTCAACCAGCACCGGACCGGCAAGATCAGCAAAGCCGCCAATGGTGACCACGGATGAGGCCGGGTTCGGGTATAGCTGCAGCTCTTCCAGATCGTGATCAATCATGCTGGTTGGCGGGGTGGCGCCCGAAGGCCTGATGACCAGTTCGAATGTACGCCGGGGACCAATGGCAGGATAGTGACCGCCCTCTATTCCCGATATCTCAAAATGCAGGGTGTCATTTTCCGTTTTATACAAATCGGTGAGGGTCAGCTCCATACTCAGCGGTGTCATTTCGCCACCTGTAATTTCGGGGAAAACGAGCGTGTCTTCCGTAAAATGGTCAATATGGCCCGCGTCTCCATCAACCAGTTTCACGGTGACCGCTGTAGACTCACCGTCTATGCCATTAAAAAGCAACAAGGGTAATTCATAATTTTCTGCATTGGCAAGAACCCTCCTGCGTGCAGCTGATACATGCTGAAATTCGGCATAGGTACCCAGGGGTGTGCCTGTTTTGGACATTCTGATATTGGTGAAATACGACCGTTTGTTGATAAACATCCGGAAAGCATTCATATCATCCAGATATTCATAAAATGGCGGCGGAGCAGTAATGGCAGAACCATGTGCCTCATTAATGGCCGTGAGATTTCCATCGGGAGGTGTCTCCATAAAAAAGATACGCACATTCTCATCTTCCGGGGTGCCGGTTTTTCGCCAGTATAACGAAAGACGGTTACTGGTTATCTCCCAGGTGTAATGCATCCAATGCTCACTGGATACCGTATTCCCCTCCATAACCCGGGCATATGCCGACAGCGGATAAGGATCCTGCTGATCGATCTCACCATCTTCCACGCGTTTGTCAGTGAAACCCGGCAGCCAGTATTGCGGTTCACTGGCAGGCAAAGCAATGAAGCCGGCTCCCTCTGTCAGGCCGCCGCCATAAGTCATAAAAGCCCTGTTCGTACCATTCAGAATCCACAACTGATAGGCCGGCTTCCCATAATGGTGTTCAGTCAGGTCATTGAAAACATTAAATTCAGGACCCCCTTCAGGATAATCATAAACAAGGTAGGCAATCAACTTATGTCCTTCTCCCTTTCCATCACTGCTGGTTTCCCAGATGGCATCAAACTCAATCCTGAGCGTATCACCATCAGATCGCTTAATATTTCGCGGAAAGGGGAAATCGATGCAGTTGTGGGCCAAAAAGTTCCCCCCCTCATAATGACAGCATACTCCCGCTTGTTCCCCCTCTTCATTCATTTTGACGGCCAGGAATGTCAGCCCTTCACTGTCGGTTTTCTCAATAAGTTCAAATGCTGTGGAAGGTTCGGTCTGGCCATAGCGGACAAACAGGGTGGACAAATCAATGTACTGTCCGGTTGTTTCGAAATTTTCGTACATAAAAGTATGGAACCGTGCCATACTGTGATTATGACTAAACACAAACAGTGCAAGGGCGGCAATCAATATCCGGGTTTTCATATCGCATGGATTTATTATTAGGTTTTTAAACTGGATCGCTGGCAGATATAACTCTGATAAAATTAATGCAAATCTTCCTTCTGTTGCCTTCCTATTATCTCAACCTTAAATGACAAATGGCTCAGGAATGAATGCTGAAGAAAATAAACCCGCTCTGTCAAAATACAAATATTGAGACAATTTTACATCATGTTTGATACTTGGTTTTTAATCAATCAGGCATACAACATTTACATTTGTATCAGGTGCAGAGGCTGCTGTTTTAACGGACTTGCGGAAGTCCGGTCCATCTGGCCGCAAACAATCCAAATTATAAGCATTTGAAAAAGGTTTGGTTCAGACATATCGCTTTCCTGGCAATAATCACACTCCCTGGTTGTGGCATAAGTAGCTTCAACGCCGAAAAGGAAATCAGGCACTGTAGTGATAAAGTGCGGTCTGCACTTGATGACGGGATGGAAGCGGTTTTTTTTCCAAGGAACATCAACGCTGGTGAAACCAGATGGAACGGATCAAGAATGACAAATTGGACAGTGGGGTTCTGGCCAGGTATCCTTTGGTATCTTTATGAATATAATGGCGATGACTACTGGCTTGAGTCTGCAATCAACCACACCAGCAATCTGGCACCCATCAAGGATCTTTCATTTGTCACCCATGACCTTGGATTCATGACTTATCCGAGTTTCGGGCATGGTTTCCGGCTAACCGGTGATCCGGATTACAGGCAAGTCCTCCTTAAATCAGCAGATAATCTGGCTGCTTTGTACAACCACGACACCGGTACTTTGCTGGCATGGCCCTGGATGAAAGAGGTTTATGATTGGCCAAACCACATGGTGATCACTGGTCTGACAAACCTGGATCTGTTGTTCTGGGCCGCCAGGAACGGCAGACCCGAATACTACCACATGGCTGTCAACCATGCTGACGCAACGCTCAGCCATCTTGTCAGGGAGGACTATTCCACCTGGCAGGTGGTTCACTTTGACCCGGTCAGCCATGAGCCCATAAAAAAAATGACATTTCACGGATTGCACGATCAATCCACCTGGGCCCGCGGACAAGCTTTCGGCATATATGGTTTTGCCATGGTCTATTCAGAGACAAGGGAACACCGGTACCTGGAAGCGGCAGCCGGTCTGGCAAGGAATTTTATAGAACGACTGCCCGATGATCATGTTCCCTACTGGGATTTTGATGCAGAACAACAAGAGGATCTGATAAAAGATGCTTCCGCTGCGGCTATTGCAGCCTCTGCTTTCATTGAACTGTCACAGCTGATCTTAGACAAACAGGAAAGGATGTATTTCTTCCAGGCTGGAAAGAACATTCTGCAATCATTATCGGGGAATACCTATAGATCAAATAAAACAAACCAGGCTTTCCTCTTAAACAGTGTTGGCATCAGACAAGCCGATTCGGAAGTAGGTGCATCAACCATTTATGCCGACTATTATTACCTTGAAGCATTGATCCGTTACCAAAAGGCAGAAATACTTTTTTAACAAGATTACTTTTTCTTATCTTTATACCACTGTTTCAACTATTGCGGCCGATCAGTTTCAACCATACATTGAAGAACCTGCAAACAACATATCTTTCACATGTATCGCATCATAAAAACAATATCCACGATCATCCTGATATCTGTTATTATACCGTTATCCGGTCAGAGTCTGCGTATTGAACAGGTCATCAGTGACACCCCGGTCTTTTGCATTACAATGGATCACCACCATGTGCTATGGTTAGGTACCGAATCGGGACTCCTAAGCTATAACAGCAAAACAATCAATGAATACAGATATGATCCGCGCGACTCCCTCTCGCTTACAGACAATTCGGTCAGGTCTTTATTGATTGACTCCAGAGACCAACTGTGGGTTGGAACCAGGAATGGCTTGAACAGGTACAGACGCGATCATGATGATTTTCAAAGGTATCACCCGGACCCCCTGTCTGACGAACACCTCCACGGCGGATTCATCACCTCAATTGCAGAAGATACAGATGGATTTATCTGGGTAGGTACTGAATCAGCAGGCTTGCACAGGCTAAACCCGATATCGGGAGCCATTGTCCACTTAAAAGCAGACGAAAGCTATAATACTGTGATAAGTAATGATATTGAAAAGATCAGAATTGAAGGGAACGGAGATCTGTGGGTTGCAAGCCGAAGCGGATTGAATTACAGGGACCGGAACACCAACCAGTGGCATCATTATTACGCAGCTTCCGCTTCATGGAGTTCACTGCCTGATAATGACCTGATTGGACTGGAGGTAGACCAGCAGGGTAAGGCATGGATGTCATCACGTAACAAAAAACTTATTATACTGAACACCAACGATGAGGTCCGCTTTTGGGATGTCCCCTGGAAAATAACAACAATTTCCAATGACCCTCGCGGGAACATATATCTGGGTACCGGTGAAGGAAGAATTATGAAGGTTCCCGGTTCATCTTTGTCGTGGGATAAGGCAGAAACCATCTTTCATGACCAGTCGCGGATTGGGGTTGTCAGGGCAATATACGTTGACAAATGGGGCAACTTATGGATAGGCAGCGAAAATGGTTTGTTTGTTCATTACAATAAAGAACGCCAGTTTGACAATATCTCAGGAAACACTACCGGTCTCCCCCTATCATCTGTAATTGCCATGTTATATGATAACGAAGACAAACTATGGCTTTCGTCGGGAAATGAGTTGGCCGTCAAACAGCAGAATAACACAGGTAGATTTATGCCTGCCGAGGCCTATAGCCACCCAAATGTACCCAGTGTATACTCGTTTTTTCTAGACAGTTATGGGTTTATATGGCTGGGCACCAATGAGATGGGGCTTTATCGCTATAACCCTGCAGACCATACCCTGGTCAGGTATCTCCACGACCCGGATGATCAGTATTCCATTGGGTACAACTCAATATGGGCAATTGTTGAAGATGATGAACACAACCTATGGCTCGGAAGCTGGGGCGGAGGCCTGATCTACCATAACCGCAAAACAGATACATTCAAAACCTTCAATGCGGAGCCAACACAAAAAAATGCGCTGAACCATCCCAAGATAATCAGCCTTTTATATGACAGAGACGGCCTTCTCTGGATAGGGACAGACGGGGGTGGCCTGAACAGTTATGATCCCCGGACAAACACATTCAGAAGACACAAGATACTGATCCATGACAAGCACATCGCACTTGACAGGAGCATCATCAGCATGCACGAAGACCGTCAGGGGCGGATATGGATTGGGTCGGATGGGGGTGGCCTGATCATACACGACAAAAATGACAACTCATTCCGCGTATATGATGAAAGACATGGGTTAAAGAATCAGTCTGTCAAGGCGATCCTGGAAGATGATTCAGGCAAAATATGGGTGTCGACCAATGGCGGCGGCATTTTTCTTTATAAGGCCGGCCAGGAACGGTTTATCCAGTTTACCACAATTGACGGACTCTCAACAAACCGGTTCCATAATAACTGTGCTGTCATTGACCATGAAGGCAATCTGTATTTTGGGGGTTTTAACGGATTTACCAGGTTCAATCCAGCCAATATCCAAACGACAGATTACAACCCTTTCATCCTGCTGACAGCCATAAATATAAATAATGAAGACAGAACTTTTGGGCCGGACGGACTACTCAAGCCGCTCATTGAAACGGGAGAACTGCGCCTGAAACCCTCATCCCGGTTAATATCACTGGAGTTTGCAGCTGTCGAATACGCTATATCAGACAAAAACACCTACCGGTACCGGCTGAAGGGGTTCAATGATTCATGGTTGGATATCGGAAATAATCCGACACTTAGTTTTATGAACCTGCCGCCGGGCAAGTACGGATTGGAGTTACAAACCACCAACTCAGACGGACTGTGGAGTGAGAACATTATGTCTTTTCAATTGGTGGTGTTGCCCCCTTTCTATAAAACAAGCATTTTCCTGGCTTCATTGGCGGCATTGCTGTCTCTTTTATTATACGTCCTATACAGGTACAATATGCGTGGAATAAAAAGGAGGCAGTTTTTGCTTGAAGAAAAAGTGGCACAGCGCACAGAAAAGATCAGACGACAAAGTCTGACTCTTGAACAACAAAACAGGGCACTGATCAAACAAAAACAGGAACTGACCAACAGAAACAGGAAGATCATTAAAAGCAGGGAGAGGGTCAGGTTCATGACAAAAAAAGTGCATGAGGCTGACCAGATGAAACTACGGTTTTTTACCAATATATCACATGAGCTCCGTACCCCGCTGACATTGATCATCGGCCCGCTTGAGCACCTTATTGAGCGGTTCATGAACAGCAAGGACAATACCCTTGACCAGCTGCTGACCATGCGCCAGAATGCGGGCAGGATATTGAAACTCTTTGATCAGATCATTACCTTCAGAAAGGCAGAAAGCGGATCACTAAGACTATATACCACCCTTGGCAATATATCACTCTTTATTGACAACATCCTTGATACGTTCAGGGATTATGCCAGCCACAAGAATATTCAAATCCGCTTCACCTCAGATCCTGAAAAGATCTTCATGCATTTTGACGAAGAGAAAATTGAGAAGATCATTTCCAATCTGATTGCAAATGCAATAAAATTTACAGGCACAGGTGGTGTTGTTTCTGTATGCATCAAAGAAATGGAAAAGAATGATCCGGGCAATGACCCAAAAGCATATCCCGAAGGAGCGGTACTGATCACAGTCAGAGACAACGGAATTGGCATTCCAAAGAATGAACTGTCCAACATATTTAACAGGTTCCACCAGGTCAGGCAGAAAGACAGGAGGGCCACAGAAAATGGTGTCGGAATTGGCCTTTCGCTGGTAAAGTCGCTAGTGGGTATACACTTTGGTGACATCTGCGTTGAATCAAAGCCGGGAAAGGGATCTGCATTCTTCGTGCGACTCCCGAAAGGAAACACCCATTTAAGCGAGCGTCAGATCCGGGAAGGAACGTCACAAAACCAACAGCTGTCTTTAACCCCTGATTCAAATAATAAAAAAATAATATTAGACAAACCCGTGGCTGCAGACATCATTGAGGACAGCCAGAAAAACCCTTGTGAGAAGAAAAAAAGACATACTGTTGTACTCGTTGAAGACAATCACGATCTGAAAAGCTTTCTGTCAAAATGGTTGCAGGACCATTACTTTATACTGACAGCAGAAAATGGCCGTCAGGGACTGGAAATAATCAAAAAGGAGCATCCTGACATTGTGATCAGTGACGTGATCATGCCAGAGATGGATGGTCTTGAACTGTTGAAAGAGTTAAAGGCTGATATGGAGACCTGCCACATACCTGTGATCATGCTCACCGCCAAGGCCGATTTTTCAGACAGGATAGAAGGGCTGAAGTTGTTTGCCGATGCCTACATAACCAAGCCATTTCATTTGGAACACCTCCTGGCTGTCGTTAGTGGTTTGCTTGAAAACAGGAAACTTGTTCAAAAGAGATACAGGAATGTGTTTTTTATGCAACCTGAGGAAGTTGAAGTGAGCTCACCTGATGAGGTTTTTTTAAAGAAAGCGAAGACCATCATAGAACAGAACATTTCCAACCCCGATTTCGATGTAAACCAGCTTAGCAGGGAGATAGGCGTAAGCCGTGCCGGTGTTTACAGAAAAATGAAGGCCCTGACCAACATGTCAGTCAGCATACTGGTAAGGAACATGCGCATGAAACGGGCTGCACAGATCCTTTCCCAGAACAAGATCTATGTCAGTGAGGTGGCCTATATGGTCGGATTCAATGATGTCCAGTATTTCAGAAAGTGTTTTCTGAAATCATACAAAATGCCTCCCTCACAGTATGCTGAAAAGCATGCTGACAAAGCCTGATAATAGTTCCACAAAAGGTCTTTCCCCATATACCAGGCAAACTTTTTTATTTATCCTCCCTGAGATGATATTCCATCATTATTGATATTCTATTCCCGGGTTATGCAAGCTTGTCATTGTACTTTAGTTGGCAAATTCAATGGTTGTTTTCTATTGGAAAAATATCTTTGCAATGAACAGACGCTTATTGATCGTGGTCCTTCCCATATGGATAATAATCTCCTCTGAAGGCCTGTTTGCCAAAAATCCGGCAAGCCAGACAACTGATACGATCACCCCCCGGGAGTGGTCCGTCATCCTGCCGGATACAATTACACAAACCGATTTAACTGGTCCGGATTTTTACCTGGGATCGAAAGATATCAGCCGCCAGATCGGCATGGATTTTACTTCAGGTATGGAAGGATTGGTTCCCGGCCTTGATGTGTCTCCCGTAGGCGCTGAACCCGGCTCCTATGTCCGGATGCTGATCAGGGGGGGGACGTCGGTCAATGCCGGCAGCGATCCCCTGATCGTTATCGACGGGGTCCCATTTGATAATGCCACACTTGATGTTGGTGGTTACCGGTTCAGCGGACTGGGAGCGCTTGAGGCTGACGATATTAAATCGGTTCAAATCCTTAAAGGGGCTGCCTCAGCAGCAAAATACGGATCCAGGGGTGCCAATGGTGTCATATACATCACCACACACCGGGGAGAAAATACCGGTAATACGCTGCAACTAACCTACCGCCAGGGTATATCCAATACACCAAAAAAACGTGATTTGCTCGATGCCGGCCAATTCATGTCCGTCCTGAACAGGGCTTACCAGAATTCAAACCCGGGCGCCACAGATCAGCCCCCCATCAACCTGCACACCTTTGAAGGCTTCTATGCCAAAGAATATACTGACAACGATGGCATCACACATCAACCCAACCTGACAGCCACAAACTGGTACGAAGACATGCACATGACCGGCAACAGCCACTATATCCGCGGCACCTTCCAGATGAGTGATCAAAATGCAAGTTTGTTTCTTGGTGCCTCCGCAAGACGGGATAAAAGCTACCTGTATGATGGCACATACGACAGGGGCAATATAAGGCTGAACATCAGCAACCATGTTACAAACCGTATGAAGATCGGTCTTAACCTTTACTTGTCGGCCAACCGGCGTGATGTAAAATCGAAATCCTGGTTTGAAACCGCCCAAACCACTGCATTGCCCGTTTACCCGGTAAACCACCCGGACAGACCTGCATTTTTCTGGTACAACCAGGACCACCCTGTAAATATTGTGGCACTGAACCAGCATAGCTGGGATCTTACAGAAGGTATGCGAACGTTCAATACCGCCTTTGCACAATATGAATTACCGCTTGGTTTTTCGGTAGGATCCAGGTGGAGTTTTGACTATCAATATTTTCGGAGAGAAGATTACAAACATCCATACGTAGCTCCGGCAGAAAATGGGCTTTTGGTCATCGGACGCATCAACAGGTCGAACTGGACCAGTGATCAGTTTATCTCTTTCGAAAGAAGCATGGACGCCCACAAAATAGATGCAACTGCAGGTTTTGCCCTCGAAAACTATGTCTTTGACGGGAACAATATATACAATCCGGGCATGACGCTTCTGTTTGTGCACTCAAACGGCGAATCAAACCAGCGGAGGCTTGCCTGGACAGAAGCCGGGCACAACCGTTTTTATTCCGCCTATGGCAATGTCTCCTACCAGTATAATGACAAATACCACATTGCATTGAACATCCGGTCAGATGCATCAAGCAAATTTGGAAAAAACAACCGGAACCACCTGTTTCCGGGAGGCCGTTTCGCATGGAGCATCGACAAGGAAGATTTTATGCAGGAAGTACCCCTGGTCAGCCGGCTGAAGATATTTGCCGAATACGGTATTGCCGGGAATGCAATGATGGGGCATTTCCTTCACAAGAGCTCACTCGGCCAGGGAGAGAGAAACTTTGACGGATATTACCGCTATGGAACCTATCCCGCTGTAGTTCCGGTAAATATGGGCAACTCATACCTTGGCCCCGAAAGATCCGCCCGTTTCGATGCCGGTCTTGGCTTTGGCTTGCTTGAAGACAGGATTTCCGGTGAGATCCAGTACTTCAATATACGCAGCTACGATCTTTTGTTGCCAATGCCCATCAGTATGCTGTATGGCTATGAAAATTCATTCAGATGGGAAAACGGAGGTGAACTGGTCACAAGCGGTCTCGAGCTTTTTCTGTCGGCGGGATTGGTCAACACAGCCAACCACTTTACCTGGCAGCTTGACCTGAGTTTTACCTCACTCGCCACTGAGCTATCCAGCCTTCCCGCAGAACTCCCTTACCTTGAGGGTTATTTCAACAGGACAAGCCCCGGAAATCAGCTGGGAGGTTATTTTGTCGCCGAATGGGCGGGTGTGGACCCGGAAACAGGACATGAACTGATCACAGACCCGGTAACAGGTGAAGTTATCGATGCGGAAACCCTCAATGAAGAGGCTTTCCGGGCTGCAGCCACCTATTTCCCTGACAAAACACCCTACCCGAAATGGTACGGTGGAATCAGGAACAAATTCTCCTACAGGGGATTGGAACTCTCCGTTCTGTTCACATCCAGGCAGGGACATTACCTCCTGGATATGGGAGAACAATCCCTTAGCTATGTTGGGTCTGCCAGTACAGGCCTGGCAAGTCTTGTTGACGGATGGAGCACCACCAATCAGACAAATACCCCATTGCTCTATGATACCAAAATGTCTCAACGAATGACATCCAGGTTCTTGCACGATGCATCATACGTGAGACTACAGGAGCTGAGTCTTTCCTATACGCTGCCAAAATCATTGTTTGGCTGGAGTTACGACAGGGACATAATAATAAGCCTGACCGGTCGAAACCTCATCACATGGACTGATTTTCCCGGGTACGACCCAAACGGACTTTACAGTGCATACAGCAGTATGTCAGGCCTGGATGCAGGTCTTTTGATGTTCGACCCCCCCGCTCCGCGCATGGTCATCGTCGGATTTACTTTGGGTTTATAATATAATAATGTATGTCTGAAACCTATGAAAAAGATTAGAAAAACCATTTTAATTCCCATCCTGCTGTCAACGTTATTTGTTGGCTCTTGTGAAAAATGGCTGGATGAGACCAGCACTGAATCCCTGATCACAACAGAGGGTTACATGTCGAGTGTGCGTGACCTGGAGCGCCTGCTTAACGGGGCCTATGCCACGCTGCTGGGGTATCAGGGTAAGGGGCTGGCCGGATCTCCTTTTCTTATTGGGGCATTAAACAGTGATCTCGTGGCGCCTTATCCTGAAAACGCTGACAAAATCCCTCCGGAGATCTTGCTGATGTACAACCGGCAAAATGCTTCAACCGGGGAGGGCTCACCTGCACATGAAATGATAAGGTATGCTTACAGGGCGGTCAACAATGCGAATATGGTCATATATGCTCTTGAGAATGAATCTCTTGAACGTGACCCCGATTTTTTGTTCAACGAGAAAAGAATGCGTGGCGAAGCTTACCTCATGCGGGCATTTGCGATGTTTGAGGTAACAAAACTCGTTGGACGACAATACAACACCGCCACATCTGCTTCCGATCTGGCGGGTTACTATCCCACCAGTCCGGTATTTGAAAGAGAAGACTTTCCTTCCGGGCGTGTCACCGTGGAGCAGGCATACCAGATGATGATAGACGACGCCGTGAAAGCCCTTTCATTGCTGCCTGTCCGTTATGACCTTGCTTACCTTCAATGGGGCGAAGATTTTGGGTATCCCTCCATCTTCTATATCGACTGCCGCAGGTTCAACCGTGATGTAGCCCATGCATTCCTGGCCAAGGTGTATTTCCAGATGAACGATTTCGAAAATGCCCTTGCTGCATGCAACGAATTGCTGGGCAGCACGCCAGGTGCGTCAACCAAATACCCCATCTCAAGCCTTCAAAATCTTCAGAATGCCGTATTCGGGGCAAGGGAACAGTTCCCTTATGGCCCATACCTCGAGGAAATTGATGCCACAGGCGATCCTAAACCAGTTTCTCCTGCACAGGAGATCATCTGCGACTTTTATGGCACCTCTTCTGCTTACGGACCAAACCGTGACAGAAACTCATGGGCTTATTATTTTACACCAGCATTTGGCACCGACCAGGGAAGAAGCCGTCTGGGTGCGCAAGGACTGGGATGGTTCTCTATGTTGCCCGGATTCGAGGAATATCTTGATTGGGATTGGAACGATTTCAGGCTGTTCTTTTTTGCAGATGAGATGGAAGACGATGACTGGGAGCTGTGGTTCTGGCCGGTGAAGTTTACACTGAATAACCTGAACGTATTGTGGTACAGGTCTTCAGATTTTTTCCTGATGAGGGCCGAGTGCAACGCCAGACTTGGAAACCGAACGGCAGCCATTGCCGATTTAAACCTGATCAGGCAAAGGGCACGCATCGGTGACTACGAGGGTTCCTCTGACGATACCGGTGACTTGCCGGCCGACATTGTGAGGGAAAGGGCCAGGGAAATGTTCATGGAAAACAACCGGTACTGGGACCTGCTGCGGCTCGGAGCACTAACAGGCGATCCGCTTCCAGCTGGCGCCAGAAGTGATTCGACACCCTGGGACAGTCCGGATCTGCTTTTCCCAATGCCTGAATTGTTTTGATCAGAATAGTCATGCAATTATACTAAAACACGCATAATAAGACCACAGAATAATGACAAGGAAATTCATCACATCCATTTTACTCCTCTCCTGCGTTGCAATGCTTTCATTCTCACAGGAAAGGCAAATAACCGGCACCGTTGTTGACAGAAGCGGAGAAACACTGATCGGTGTGACGATACTTGAAGAAGGGACCACGCATGGTACCATCACAGGTATCAATGGTGAGTTCTCCATTGAAGTGAGCGTTGGTACCCCGCTTGTGTTTACATATGTCGGGATGATACGCAAGGTTGTTCCGGCCACGGCAGAGCCCATGCTGGTTGTTTTGGAGGAAGATTACCTGCAGCTGGACGGAGTGCAGGTGGTTGCCTATGGTACCCGGACCAGACGAGAGATATCAGGGGCCATTGGCCGGGTTGACAGCGAAGCCATACAGCGCAACGCCAACACCTCGATCATCTCAGGTTTGACAGGCCGCAGCGCTGGCCTTGACGTAGCTACTTCGGCCGATGGTCGCAGTGCATCCATCAGGATAAGGGGTGTTTCTTCGATCCGGTCAGGCTCCAACCCGTTGATCGTTGTTGACGGCATGCCTACCAATCAGGGTATTTCAGACATCAACCCGGAAGACATCCTGTCGATCGATATCCTGAAAGATGCGGCAGCATCTGTTTTGTATGGGTCACGGGCAGCCAACGGGGTCATCCTGATCACCACCCGGCAAGGTGAAACAGGAGAAACCAGGATCAACGTAAACTACCAGCGCGGCATCCTTACACCTTCCAACACCGATATCCCGGTAATGAACGCAGATCAGTGGCGATCTGTCTATACCACGGCAGCAAGAAACCGCTATGGTGATGCGGCCCTTTTCAGCAACCCGTCTGACGGACACGATGGTTTCTACGCATGGGACCAGTACGATTCGGAAGGAAACCTGCTCAGGCAGGCCAGCAACTTCGATACCGACTGGTTCGGAATGATCATGGACGATAACGGGGGATTCGACCGATTATCTTTAACCGCTTCCGGCGGTACCGACAGAACCATCTTTTATGCCAGTCTCCTTTACAGGAATGACAATGGCTACCTGCAGGCCAGCAACCAGCAGCGTGGAAACCTCAGACTCAACCTGACGCACCAGATCACAGACTGGCTCACGGCAGGCTTCAATTTATCAGGAAACATTGTTGACGTAGACCCGACCAGCGGCATGGGTGGTTATGGCACCGCACTAACATCGGCATTGCCCATCTATCCGCTTATGTCACCCTCAAATCCCGACAGATACTGGTACCGTTTTGCCGTTGCCCCTAACTTTGTAGCCGAACATTCTTTCCGGCATCGTTTCAATCGCAGTCATAATTTTTTGAATTCAGCCTACCTTGAAGCTGAACCCATTGAAAACCTGGTAGTACGCTCAGAGTGGCAAAGCGATTACCGCACCGGCCAATCGCGCAACTTCACCCATCCATTCGCCAATCCTTTCGGCACCGGCCTGGGAGGCGGTGACGGAATGATCACCAATGCCAAACACGAAAACCATACCCTGAATGCAAACAATACCGTCAGATATGCCTATCCGATCGGCAAACACAAAATTGATGTGCTGGCCGGCATCAACTTCATGCAGACACGGGGTGGAAGCAGTACCGCATTCCAGGAACAGATCGCCAATACCACCCTGCGCTACGGAAGCGGGTTCATTAACCGTGAGGAACGGGTTGCATCCGGATGGGGAGAGAGACGCTTTGCTTCCGGGATCGCCAGGGTCAACTATGGATTTGACAACAAATACTACCTTGAATTTTCCTACAGAAAAGACGGATCCTCAGTATTCGGTCCCGATATGCGCTGGGGCGAATTCAAGGGAGTCTCGGGAAGCTGGATCTTCAGTGATGAAACATTTTTTGCCAATGCCCTGCCGTTTCTGTCGCTTGGCCGTTTCAGAGCCAGTTGGGGTGAAGTAGGAAATGCCGAAACGGGAGGCAACTTTGAATATCTGGGAACTTCGCTGACATGGTTCAACTATGCCGGCTACAGGGGTGAATCATTCCAGCGTATTGGCAACTCCTCCCTGCAATGGGAAACCACCAAGCAAACAAATATCGGGATAGACCTCGCCTTTTTACAAGGACGCATTGAATTAAGTACCGACTATTTTTACAAGTTGTCGGAAGACCTGTTGCTTACCTACCGTATCGGACAGTTTCACGGTTATTGGGAGAGCGATATCACCCAAAATATTGGGAGTTTGTACTTCAGGGGACTGGAGTTCTCGATCAACTCGGTTAACCTTGAAGGTCACGGAAACAGGTTGAAATGGGAGACCAATTTTAACTTCACTGCCCAGGCATCCAAAGTGCTGCAGTTATCAAACAACGCCCACAACATCGTGGATGCAGCAAATATCGTGATCGAGGGTCAACCACTCGGAGCCTACTACCTGGTGCAATGGGCCGGTGTGAACCCGGTCACCGGACATGAAACCATTTACGAAGTCGATCCGGTGGCCTACCTGCTGAACCCGGCAGCTGTTTACACCCATCACCTTACCGGCAATGTGATCGACGCCCATACCATGCTCACCGCAGCTTATGATCAAAACCGGGTGATTGACCCGAACAAGTCACCTTATCCTGATTTCTATGGTGGACTGTCAAACACATTTTCTTACAGAGGCTTTCGTTTTTCATTCCTGTTCTCCTACCAGTTTGGCAACTGGTATTATGACAACATGCAACAGAGCATGAGCTACATCTCTTCCACCTCCAATGCCTCCCCCATTCTGCTTGATGGCTGGACGGCAGAAAACCCCACCAACATACCCCTCATCGAAAATTCCCCAATGGACGGCAGGTACAGTTCCCGCTTCCTGCATGATGCATCATATATCAGGCTCAGGGATGTCACCCTCTCCTATGATGTCCCCAGACAGTTTGCAACGAACCTCCGGCTGGAACGAACGCGGCTGTTTCTGAAGGTACAGAATGCCTGGTTATGGACACGCTGGCCTGGAGTAGAGCCTGAAGCCACCTTTGGTGCCAGACAGAATATCAGTCCGGGTATGCGGGGATTTGTCCAACCAATGGCCACCACCTTTGTCTTCGGACTGGAAGTGGAATTCTAATCACATAGCACTATGAAAAATACATATACATACGACATGAAAACACAATTGATAAAATTCCTGACCGTAACCGTGGTGCTGGTCTTCACCCTGACGGCTTGTGAGGACCTGTTCGATGATTACCTGGCCAAACCGCAACTGGAAGGCCAGACCACCACAGAGTCGTACTGGGTGGCAGTAAGCGAAATGGACAAACTGATGAACGGCGCCTATGCCGTCACACTTGGTTTTGCCGGCAATGGCTTTGGCAACTCGGTTCACCTGATTGCCGCGGCACTCGGAGACTTTATTGCTCCCTATGAACCCTATTACGGACAGATCCAGGGGGCACTTGGATCAAGGATCTACCGCAGAGAGAACACCATCAATAACTGGGATGACCATACCAGGGTACTGCAATATGCCAGCAATGGGGAGAACATCGTCAATCACATCATTGAAAGACTTGAAAGTGGCGACTATGATAATGACCCGAATTTTGACGTACTGGGAAAGATCCTGCTTGGCGAAGCCTATGCCATGCGGGCCATGATCAATCTGGAATACACCCGTTTTTTCGGAAAACAATACCATGAATCCACCCTTCAGGAAAAAGCCTGGCTTTACAGGAAACATCCCATCAGGTCTGTACAGGATGGATACAAGAGCAGGGAAACCATCGCAGACTCCTACACATTTATGCTGGAGGATTGCAAAAGGGCAATTGAATTGCTGCCGGTGGAGTATGATGCAGACATCCACCCTGAAACTTATGGAGTGAATCGTTTTCACAGGGGATTTGCCCAGGCCCTCAAAGCAGAAATCTTATTTCAGATGAATGATTTCGCCCGCTGCAAAGAGCTGATTGATGAGTTGCTCGGACCCGTCCCCGGTAACCCGGAACACTATCCTCTGGATCAATACAACCCCGGTAATCCTGCACAGGGCTTCCCTTCTACCGTATATTACCGGTATGAGAATGAATGGTATGGTCCGAGCAAGAACCAGGAAGTCATCTATTCTTTCGCTTCCGACGCCGGTACATCTCCATTGAGAAACAACCAGCGCTGGGCGCTGTTCATTCCTCCGGTGCAGGATATGGGCCAGTCGAGGGCCATTTTCGAGTTCAGCGGCAGGAGGTCTATTTTCCGGATGAGCCAGTATTTCAGGGATTATGTTGATTTTGACCAGGAGAACGACCTCCGGTTCAGGTACCTGATCGATGAGATTGTCTCGTCCAACGACGGCAACACCTACTGGTGGCCGCTGAAATTCCAGCTGGTGAGCAACAGTCCGAACGGACCAAATGGTTTGTGGTTCCGTTCCGGACAGCTTCTGATGATGCGTGCCGAGTGCCATGCCAGACTGGGCGACACCAATGCCGCCATCGCCGATATGGATGCCATCAGAAACCGGGCTGGGATCGGAAATTACCAGGGTTCGCGCGATGATACCGGAAACCTCATCCAGGACATCATCAGGGAACGGGCAAGGGAAATGTTTTTAGAGCGATACAGGATATGGGACCTGCTGCGACTGGGCGCCATCGATGGCACACCCATCGGACAGGGCGACAGATTGATCGTACCTGCCTCCAACCCTGGCTTTGATACCCAGCACACCGGACCGGACCCCATTCCGTGGAACAGTGACCTGTGGCCCTTCACCATTCCCACCGGTGAATCGATACCAAATCCGAATGTATTGAATTGATCCATAAAGTTTTAAGTCGTAAAGTCAAACAGATGAATTATATACATATGAAAACAAAAAAATGGAACTTCAGACTTGGTTGGGGATTCCTTTTCGCACTCATCTTTCTGTATGCCTGTACGGATGATTTCGAACAGCCGTTCAATCAGCGCATCCCTGCAGGGGAAACCGGTCTTATCGGTTTGTGGGAGGTGGTTTCGGTGAGAAAGGATTTTTCCAAAATCGTGCTTGATGAGTTTGGGAACGCCATGATAGATGACAAAAACAGGACTATATGGACAGACACCACCCTTACCCTCACTGCACAACAGGGGTACAGCGAATTCATCCAATTTGAAAGCAGTGGCGGGGTGGAAACCTTCATGGCTTCTGCCAGCCTGGAAGGCATCGAGTCGGGCGAGCCCGATGCCTTGCCCAATATGCCTTTGCTCTGTGGACAATGGAGTGTGTTCCGTACCATCAATCCAGAAAAAGAAATGGGGGATGTCAGCTCAATTTTGTTATACAACCCGGATGACATGCACAACACCATGGGAAGCCTGGTCTGGACCATCCAGTCACAGTCGGCAACAGAACTGTCCATTCAGTATTCGTTCGGTGCCGCCTCTTATGATACGCTATTTACCAAATCATTTCATAAAAGATAATGCTCATTATTATATGAACCTTTATCCGATTGTTTAACCTAAAAACCAGTGTTATGAAAAAAAGACTACCATTAACCATTCAGAAGTCCCTGATGCTGTTTGCCGGCCTCATTCTGGCCAGCACATTTGCATTCGGGCAGTACACGCCTGAGCGTATCGCCGGGGGTGGTTCCGTTCCAAGGGGATTGCCTGCACATGTAGACGAAGCCTACAATGTGGGGATCCCTGGCCCAATGTTCGTCGCACCCAATGGCGACATTGCCTGGGCCGATTACTGGGACGGCAACCTGATGTACTGGAACGCCGAAACTGATGAGATTGAGATGCTGATCCCTCGTGGCAGTGCCAATACCGGTATCGGAGGTCCCATATCAGAAGCCACCACGGGCGACCGTATAATGGGGATCACCTTCGACTCGGAAAACAACATCCTGTTCTCCGCCGCCCGCCAGGTGCTTAAGGTCGACATGAGCGACCGCACCCTGCACCATGTGGCAGGCTCGGGTGCTGGCGGCGCTCCTGACTTCGCTCTGCCACGCAAAGAGATCATCCTGGATGGATGCGCGGGACTTTCCCTGAACCATGATGAATCCATTCTTTACCTGAACTTGCTATGGAGGAACATCGTCGTTGCTGTAGACATGGTAACCGATGAGGTAGAGATCATTGTAGGTATTGACGGGCGGTTTCAGGACTACAGTCCTGCAGGCCCAGGTGTATCTACCCTTATCAGGCAACCTTTTGGCCAGGCCTATAGGCTGGATCCGGCAACGGGCGAAGAGTGGGTATATTTCACCACCCAGCAGAAGACCAACTATGCCTACAATGTGCAGACAAAGGTTGTGAAGCCCATTGCGGGAACAGGAGCCTGGGCTCTGGGCGGTGATGGCGGACTGGCCATTGAAGCCACCCTGCTGCAGCCGCACGACATCGCTGTGGATGCTGAGAACCGTTTTGTCTATTTTGGCGACCACCAGGGCAACCACCATGGGATCCGCCGCATTGACATGAAATCCGGTATCATCGACAGGTATACCGGTATGGAGAACTCTCCCGGCCTGGCAGACTTTCGTGAAGCGGCAGCCACAGATCCAGCTGCCCGTACCGGACACCGGCTTGAATTGCCCACCGACCGTGCCGTTGGTGTGGCCATCGACAACGATGGAAACCTGCTTCTTGGCACCAGGAGTCCGCTGATCTTCAAGGTTGACGTGGAAACCGATCAGATGGAACTCGTTGCAGGCTATGCAGCAGGTCCTGAACCTCCCCCAACTGCAGACACACCTGGTGCCCAGGCAACGGATATGGTCATGAATGCTTGGGGAATCCATAAAAAAGACGGGAAGGTTCATTTTTTTGATGCAAACACCAGGAAAATCATTACCCTGGAAGACGATGGAACAACTACTGTTCTGGCCGGCAATGGAGAATCCGGTTTCGCGTTTACCGATGGGGTAACCAGCCTCAGTCTGTCTGATGTACAATTCAACGAGGTTCGTTACATGATCGAAGACAGCGATGGGATTATTTATGCTTCCGATATGAGACACCATGTCGTGTATAAAATCGATATCGCCGGTGATGAAGTCACTGTTGTTGCCGGTACCGGATCCAATGGTTACAGTGCGGACGAAAATGGAGGTCCAGCAACTGCGGCAAGACTCAATCAGCCTCATGGTATTGCCCTCAACAGCGACGAATCGCTCATGTACATCGTTGACCAGAATAACAGGAGGGTACGTGTCGTTGATATGGCAACAGGTGTCATTGATGTATTTGCGGGTACCGGCGGCGGAGATCAGACCAATGAACCCACACCGCTGCTGGAAGCACAATTAAGAGACATCAGGGGTGTGGTGGTTGATTCCAAAGACAAAGTATATGTGCTTACCACACGCGGAACAAAAAAGATCTATAAGATGGATCCGGTTACGGAAATGGTCTACGTATTTTCTGACCCTGAGAACAGGGGCGGCATATTCAACAACCCATTCGATCTGTACCTGGATGAAGAGGCCGGTTTGTTCTGGGTTGCCGATAACAACAATGTAAAGACGGTAGATTACCATACAGGTGAGGTATTCACTGTTGTTCCGGATGCACCCGGTGCATGGGGCATCATCAAGGATGGCAATGATGTTTACGTAACCGGAAGAGGTGACGGTATTTACCACATGAGCGTGGAAGCTCCTGGTGCGCTGGCGTTGATCCAGGGCTATGCCGATGCCGGTGATGCATCAGATCTGACCATTGCCATGCTGGATGAATTAGGCACAAAAACACTCGGCCTAAATCTGGCTGCCTACCAGGCTGCCGTTGCCGATTCAACTGCAGCTACCCTGCCAATGGTAGAATCAGTCATGAAACTTGTCGACAACGTGAACGATCAGGAAGAGGCGAAGGTTATTGAAGCCACCGACGCCATGGCCAAAGCCGATGATGCTTCCGGCCTGACCATTGATCATCTGTTCATTGCCAGACTCAGCAATGTTCTTGAAGCAAATATTGCTGTGTACCAATCCATTATTGCCGCTGCCGATGAAGTGGAAGACAAAGCGGCATTACAGGGACTGATCAATGCTGCCAATGCCAATGTGAATCTTGTACTGATCGATGCTATGGCAAAAGCAAATGATGCATCTGACCTTACCTATACGCTGATCCGCAGTGCCGGAGCCACTGGTGAGAACGTGAAACAGAACGATCCCGACATTCAGTATCTGCCTTACTACAAAGAGGGTGTGGAAGCAGCAGACGGTGTTGCCACCCAGGAAGAACTGGATGCCATCCTGGTAGCTGCCAATGAAGC
>PWKN01000229.1 GCA_003559735.1 Bacteroidales bacterium
ATTAAGCATAATGTTGGACAGCAGTGGGCTAAGGGGGCTTCCCTGTGGAACGCCTCCAGCCCTGCAATCTGGCTCGTTCGCTAAAAATACCCACTGGGGATTTTCTTAACGCTCCGCCCTGGTCATTAATCAATGAGGTATTGGACAATAATATATCAAAAAGGGGATAAAGATTGTTCTCCAATTGAAGACTGCATTCAATGATTTGGGTTCAAGGCTTGCATAAAAAGGTCATGAATTGCGATTTGATTCGACCCCGGTACACAACTTTGCTGAGGGACATTATTAGTGCTATTTTGATACGATTAGGGCCTATGGGTTTTTTTGGTTCGTTGTAGGTTTGCATATTATCATGTTTGATCAATCTATCTGCAAATGAATTAATAAACGGTTAAAAGAACAATCTATGAACGAATTAAACGAAGTACGCCATTGTCCGGCACCTCACGATATTATTTATTATGATACCGATGCACTGCGTGAACGATTTCTGATTGAAAACCTTTTTATAAGTGACAAGATTCGGCTTGTTTATACCCATTTTGACCGGATGGTGGTTGCCGGTGCAATGCCTGTTACAGGCAAAATAATGCTGGAGCCATCGGACTATATGAAGACTGATTTCTTCAATAAAGAGCGCGAAACCGGTATTATTAATGTGGGAGAAAAAGGGTTGGTAAAAGCTGATGGAGAAATATTTGAACTGGAGTATAAAGATGCACTTTATATTGGGAAAGGGGTAAAAGAGATTTTTTTTGAAAGTTTAGATAAAAACAAGCCTGCCAAATTCTACATAAACAGTTGTCTGGCCCATAAAGAATATCCATCTAAAAAAGTATCGCGCGCAGAAGCCAAGCCCAATCCCATGGGGTCGCAGTCCAATATCAATGTGAGGGTGTTGAACCAGTATATAGTGCCCTGGATTGTTGAAACCTGTCAACTTATGATGGGGGTAACAGAGATCAGGGAGGGTAGCGCCTGGAACACCATGCCATGTCACGTACATACCATGCGTATGGAGGCTTACTTTTATTTTGAAATCCCAGAAGATCAGGCCGTCTGCCATATAATGGGCGAGCCTCAGCAAACCCGTCATATCTGGGTACACAACGATCAATGTGTCCTTTCTCCCGATTGGTCAATTCATTCTGCAGCGGGCACACATTCTTATTCTTTTATATGGGGTATGGCAGGTACTGATAGCGAGGTGGACCCGGTAAAAACTATCGACCTGAGATGAGATGATATGTAATGGACTCTTTTACCCGCCTTATGAATACTAATGCTGGCAGCTGGTTGCTACAGTAAGCGCCATCCACACATGGAGGTATATCTAAAATGATTTACTATATCTGCATCCTGTTAAACCATACCTTAAATCCATGAGAACCTTCAAAAGAGAGCTCTATTTTAAAAGGTGAAAACTTTGAAAAATACCTCGTGTATGACGGAATGCCTAACCTTACTCATTTATCACTTCAAGACGAAATTGCATTAAATCATGAAGTTATCGATCCTTAAAACATGCGAAAGTTCTGCATTTATATCAAAGCTTTAACACATCAGCCGTTAAAAACTCCCTGATGTTCA
The DNA here is from genome assembly GCA_003559735.1 of Bacteroidales bacterium. Taxonomy (GTDB): domain Bacteria; phylum Bacteroidota; class Bacteroidia; order Bacteroidales; family UBA7960; genus PUPG01. The sequence continues at coordinate 1,591 of PWKN01000229.1, forward strand.
TCTGTATGATGCCTTCAACGTTTGAAACCGGCAGCTCATCCATGCTGATGATGTATTTAGGATAGTTGTCCTTTATTTTGAGAAGCGTGTCCGTTTCACGGAAAATGGTTTTCTCATCCCTCATCAAATAAGTAACCTGGATGTACCGTTTTTCGTTTTGCTTTTCGGCTACGAAATCAATCTCATATCCGTTAAAACTGCCCACTGTAACCGTATATCCAAGCAAAACAAGGTGATTGAACACGATGTTTTCCAGTATTTGTGATATGTCGGCCATCCTGAATCCAATGATGGAATTTCGAAGGCCAATGTCTTCTAAATAAAATTTTTCGCCCGTTTCGAAAATTTTCCGACCTTTAACGTCACTCCTGCCAACCCGCGAAATCATGTAACTCTTTACCAAATAGTCGAGATAATTCAATACAACTTGAACGGAGATGTTGATGCGTTGCGACTTCAGAAAGTCGCTGATGCGTTTGGCTGAAAACAAACTGCCGGTATGTTCGGCAATGAATCTTACAAGTTGTTCAAGAAAACGGGTATTTCTCACATTATACCGTTTTACAACATCCTTATACAGGATGGTTGCATATATGTTTCGCAGGTAATCGAAAATTACATGATCCTCGAGGCTGAGGTGTATCAGGTAAGGCAATCCTCCGTATCTAAGGTGTTTCAGAAAACTCTCGCCCGATTCTTTCAGGTCGTGAAATTTGAGAAATTCAGAATAACCCAGGCCAGAAACCTTGATTTCCATTGATCTGCCACTCAGGTATCCGGCAATGTCGCCCGAAAGCAACTCCGCATTGCTGCCTGTGCAATAAATATCAATGCCACCGCGAGCAACAAAACTGCGTAATGCCTTTTCGAAGTGCTGAATGTCCTGAATCTCATCAACGAAAAGACAATCATGGTTTCCCGTAAGCCTGGTTTCAACGTATGCGATCAGATCAGCATGGTTGCGTATGAAATCAAACTCCGCCAGCTCCATGTTGATGTAAATAATGTTGGCGTGCGGGTTTTTCTCCAAAATAATATCGCCGGCCTGGAACAGCAAATAACTTTTTCCAACCCTTCGCTGACCGGTAAATACCTTGATAATGTCTTTGCCAATGTATGGTTTAAGCTTATCAACCAGGTGCGGCCTTTTGATGTAGGGTTTCTTGTATTCGTCAAAAACCCCAATACGATCTGAATTCATAATTGAAATTTTATACAAATATATCAAATATTTCAATTATGAATGAAATATTCTGAATGAAAATACAGGCTATAGGTGGTTGAAAACAATAAAGACACTTTATATAAAGGTGCAATCTTTTGATCTGCACCTTTTTGCATTCTTACAGGCAGACTTATCCTTTATTCAGATGAACACACTGTTTAAAAAACAAATATGGTCACGGCAGCCACCACCGGAAATGCCTTATTTTATATGGTCTGAAAAAGCCTGTTAATAATGTCCAAGAGAAGGGTGGTAGTGTTCTTTTCCGTTACATGGTATCATAATAGAGCGGGGACAAAAGCTAGTTGTTCTGCATTTTTACGGATCAAGTCTTTTAGTGGCTCTACATAGCGTGGATAGTCGAATATTTTCTCATTATTCTTATACATATGACTTGTCATTCCCTGGGCATAGCTGATTTCAGGCATGATGCCCTGAAAAATTATTCTGTCAAAGCATGATAGTTTATTGCTAATTTTGCCACTGTATGTTTGTGTAAGTGTTTCCATAGACCAAACTTACAAATTTTTACCTTTTTGGTTCTGGCTTGTCCAGGTTAGGGCAAGAGATCATTATCCCTGTACAAAAAATCCATCAAAAAACAACTTAAGAATAACCATTATGAAGACAGCACGACTTATTCCGCTTGTATTGGTCTTACTTTTGGCCACAAAATGCAGCATGTATGCCACAGGGCCCTTTAACTCCCTTTATTTGTCCAATTCGCTGGGGCAGGGAGACATGCCCATTGGCGTATATTACTATCCGGAGCACTGGAGCCCCGACCAATGGGAGCGCGATCTGAAGCACATAGCCGATCTGGGTTTTGCCTTTACCCATTTTGCCGAATTTGCCTGGGCCAGTCTGGAGCCCGAAGAAGGGGTTTTTACCTTTGATTGGCTGGATGAGGTTGTAGAAATAGCCCATAACAATGGACTGAAAATCATCATGTGTACCCCCACGCCTACCCCGCCGGCCTGGCTAACCCGAAAGCACCCGGAGATACTTTCAGTGAACAGCGATTTCATTCGTCAGGAGCATGGATCGCGCCTGCACACAATTTACGACCATCCTGTATATCTGCACCACACCCGGATCATTGTTGAAAAAATGGCGCAACGATATGGAGACCATCCGGCAGTGGCAGGCTGGCAAATTGATAATGAACCGCATTTTGGTCCCATTGTGGACTACTCTGAATTTGCCGAAAAACAATTTCCGGTTTGGTTGCGGCACAAATACAAAACCATTGATTCGCTCAATTTCGCTTGGGGAACGGCATTCTGGTCACAGATATACAATCATTTCGACCAAATACCCCTGCCCAATGCCAATCGTGCAGCACAAGGGGTTAACCCCCATCATCTTCTAGACTATCAGCGTTTTATGATGGATCGGCTGGCCGCAGCTATTCGTTTTCAGGCCGGAATACTCAGGGAAAACATTTCATCTGGGCAATGGGTAACTACCAATTATGCGTATTTTAAATTCCTGCCGCTTTCGGATCCCTTTCGCAATCGTAATGATCTGGACTTTGTTTCCCACACAATGTATCTTACATCCGGTTACCTGAATGATGAAGGAGGGCCACTGGCCTTTCGCCTGGGTAGCGGAAAAGAACTGGCTTTCAGTGCCGATCTGGCAGCATCTGTAAATGGCTATACCGGCATTATGGAGATACAACCCGGACAGATCAACTGGGGAGCTATCAACCCGCAGCCTTTGCCGGGTGCAGTGCGCATGTGGGTGTGGCACACCTATGCTTTGGGCGATGCTTTTGTGTGTGCGTACCGATTCAGACAGCCCCTGTTTGGAAGTGAGCAAACCCACAAAGGCATAGTGGATACTGATGGTGTTTCTCTGGCCCGCGGCGGGAAAGAGTATGTGCAGGCCATTGGAGAGATTGCCCAATTGGGAACTGCAGGAAAACATGAATTTCTCTCAGGCGACGACAAAAGGCGTCGTACCGCCTTCCTGTTCAGCTTTGATAATATGAATGATATTGAGAACCATCGGCATCATCAGGACTTTGAATCCTGGCAGCATGTATATGATTATTATGCGGCACTGAAATCTATGGGAGCACCTGTAACCATTGTTCAACCCGGCGACAGGGTTGACCCTTCTGAACATCCCTTTTGGGTTGTACCCGCTTACCAGCAAGTAAACCCATATATGGTTGACCAGTGGAAGGAATATGTTCGCAGAGGCGGTAACCTGATCATTTCGCTCAGAACAGCCAAAAAAGACACCAATGGCCATTTGTGGGAAGCACCCAATCAGCAACCCATTTATGACCTTATTGGCGCCCGCATCCCTGAATTTGATCATCTGCCCTTACAATATCCCGGAACCGTTGTTTACAATGGCAATGAATATCCTTTTTACCGCTGGGGCGACTGGCTTGACCCCCAGCCCGGCACAGAGGTGCTGGCACACTATGGAGATCAGTTTTATGAAGGAACAGCAACGGCCACGTACAGAAAATTGGACAGAGGGTCGGTATCCTACATAGGCGTATGGAGCAATGATGGTAAACTGGAAAAGGATATCCTCAATGATCTTTACACAAAAGCAGGTGCAAGTGTCTATAAACTACCGGCATATGTTTTTACAGGCTGGCGAAACGGACACAGAGTGTTTGTAAACTATTCATCTTTGGATTACGAATTACCACTGGAAAGTGGACAACAGATCGTGCTGGGAGAGCCGACACTCAAGCCCGGACAGGTAACCGTAGTCAAAAGTGAAAAATGAAGAATGAGTAATGAAGAGTGAAGAACGAGGAGAAAAGTGAAAATTGGAGAATAGATAGTTTAACGAAAAGTAACTGAAAATGGCCCGAAACAGAAAACAATTGAAATTGATTACAGTGCTGATTGCCTTGTTTGCGGGTGCATGCATGGGGGAAGGTGAAAAAGGCCAGCATAAAACCGAAACGTTCGTGAGCGATTTTATCTTAGAGAACAATGATGTTTCGTTGACTGTAACAGCTATTGGAGGCATGTTCACAGATTTTCACCTGAAGAGCCGTCCGGTAAATCCCTTTGGTTGGTATCTGCTGCCAGAGCAAATGCCCGAGAATAACCAGCCTCATGTTTTTGCAGGCCATTTTCTTTGTTCCGGCAGGTGGGGCGCCCCATCTGAGGGGGAAATAGCAGCCGGCGTACCGCACAATGGTGAAGTGCATACCACGCAATGGATCATAACCCGGGATGAGCGTGATACGAATGGGCTGCGCTCGGTTACCATGAGCTGTCATGCCCCTATAGAAAGGCTTGATGTGGAACGCGAGATCATAATACCGGAAAAGGGGGGCTGGTTTTTTGTGAATGAGAAGTTTACCAATAATCTTCCTGTAGGCCGCATTGCAAATTTTGTCCAACATGGAACCGTGTATGCCCCCTTTCTAAGTGAAGAGATGCTTGTATTCACCAACGCCGGCAAAGGTTTTGATCAACGCACCCATCCGCAATTCCTTGAGGATTCTTCTTTTGTCTGGCCCCGTGCTTTACTGGCCTCCGGGAATCGTATTGATCTTACAAACCCCAAAACCGGTGAAGGTTTTGTTACAACTCATATCTTTCCGGAAACGGACTCGCTGGGTTGGGTTGCAGCGATCAACCCGGCAGAAAACCTCTTGCTCGCCTATGTTTTTAAAACAGCGGAATACCCCTGGTTCAATTACTGGCATCATGCAGAAGAAGGAAAACCCTATGTTCGGGGACTGGAATTTGGAACAACCGGGTTGGGCGAGGCTCATGAAATGATCTTTGAAGAGAATAACCGATTTTTTGCTACACCCTTCTTCCTATACATGGATGCGGGTGAAGTGGTGGAAAAAAGCTGGTACTGTTTCAAGATCGAAACGGAGATGATGCATGTATCTTCGGTCTTTTTCAGGGATGATACCCTGATCATCGCAGGAAAGGATGGGCATAATGCTTTTGTGCAGGTAGAAATAGATGTAAATGGACGGTAGCCAACCTTTAAAATAATATGCTTCGGTGCCCTTTTTGTTGGCATATTGAATGCCCATTCGCAGAATCGGCAACATCCTTTTGGCCTGATTTCAGCTTCAGAACTCGGGAAACAGCGTTATTATTTCTCTCAACCTCCTTACATCCAAATGATTGAGCAAATGATGGCTGCAGCTGAAGAAATGAAAAAGGAGGAGCCTTCTTTAAACCGCCATAGGTTGTTGACCAAGCTATTGGGATCATTCAGCCAGTCCAAACACCAACCTGCCTCCCCTGATGACCTGGTCATGATGAAGCCTGAATCCTTCAAGGGGTTCACCGTTCAGATGCATGGACCTGATGTATATGTGATCAGCTGAGGCATCAGGTGCTTCAATGACAAATGTTTCTCCCGGATAATACTCCGGGTCCAGCTCAATGGTGACCTTTGTAAAAACAGGACTGCTGAGCTGGTAATGCATGTCGCCGGGGCAATCGGGATAAAATCCCATCATGGCGTACATCAGCCAGGCCGAAAGCGTACCCACATCGTCGTTGCCAGGAAGACCGTCAGGTGCATTGCTGAAGTCATTTTGAATAATCTGCCTCACCTGGCGCTGGGTACGCCACTCCTCCCCTTCCACATAGTTAAACAGGAAAGGGTAGGCAATGTCAGGCTCGTTGGTCACGTCAAAGTGGCCCTCATCAAAACAGGCCTGCAGCTTATGTACAAATGGCTGCGGCCCGCCCATCAGCTCCATCAGACCGAGAATATCGTGCGGCACCATGAAGGTGTATGTCCAGGCACTGCCTTCGACATAGCCTGACTGTTCATGTCCATGACTCTCTGGATCAAATGGCATAATCCAGTCACCATTGGAGTGCCGCGGCCGCAAAAAGTTTGTTTTTGGATCAAAGTTGTTTCTGTAAAACAACGAACGTTCCAGGAAATAATCATGGTCATCCTGTTTCCCAAGCATCAGGGCAAATTGTGCCAGGTTCCAGTCGGCGATGCCGTATTCAAGCGAAGTAGAGACAGAGCCCCATACCACCCGGTGTCTGAGCATGTTCTCGTACATATCCTTGGGAAAGCGATGCATCACGGGTGGTGCATCATCAGGGATGTACCCATATTCCAGCCAGTACTCCAGTCCGGGACGCAGGATGTTGGTCTCAGGGTCGGCCGTGGCATTGTTGTGCATCGCCTCATAGGCAAGCTCCACATCAAAATCGCGGATGCCCCGGAACCAGCTGTCGACAATGACCGGCAACGACGGGTCGCCCACCATCACACCAGTCTCCATGCTGGCCAGCTCCCACCGGGGCAACCAGCCACCCTCCCTGTACATGGAGAGCAATGACTGCACCATGGCCGACTGCTTTGAAGGGTAAACCAGCGACAGGAGCGGATGCACGGTGCGATAGGTATCCCATAAAGAAAACAGCGAATAACGGTCATTCCCGGATGTCGTAAACACATCGTTGTGCTCGTATCCCTGGTATTCACCATTTACATCGTTAAACACATTGGGATGCAGCAGGGTATGATACAAGGCACTATAGAACATGACCCGGTCATCGTACGTACCCCCTTCCACCCGGATTCTTGACAGTTTGCGGTTCCAGGCATCGTGCGACGCCTGCCGCGTGCCATCGAAATCAAAACCAGGCTGTTCCGCCTCCAGGTTCAGTTTGGCGTTGGCCACGCTGACAAACGAAAAGCCGGTTTTCACAAGGACCTCCTCCCCTTCGTAAGTATCAAAGACAAAATAGGCCCCGATGTTTTTACCAGCCATGGGCCGTTTAAAATAAGGGTATTTCCTGTCGCCATCAAAGATGCCAGCCTCCCTGGGCGCCTTGCTGACCACAACATAGAAATATACGTTCTGTGTGGCGGTCAGCCCGCAAAAGTTGCCAATGGTCTTCATACCACCGATCTCGGTGTCAGAAAACCGTTCAATGACGGCGCCATCGCGGGTGGTGAGGTTCAGACCCAGGTTTAGCATGATGTTCGACTCGCCGCCGGGAAAGGTGTAACGGCTAATGGTTGTACGCATGGTGGTGGTCATCTCGGCCCTGATGCCAAACTTGTCGAGCATCACCGAATAATACCCGGGTCGGGCAATCGCATCTGAATATGCCGAGGTGTTATGCGACGGAATGAAAGACAACAGGCCCGATGTAGGCATCAAGGTAGCGGTTCCCAGGTCAGGACAACCTGTCCCACTGATATTTAGCTGGGTGAACCCCGAAATATATGGCCTGCCATACAGGTAAGGACTGCGGCACCAGGCCTCCGGGTTGAGGGTGTCGTAGCAGTTGAACGGTGAGACCGAAGCCATGCCCCAGGGCATCACCGCACCGGGATTGGTGTTGCCATCGTTGGCTGTACCAATATACAGGTTCACATAATCTGTATAATCACGTGATACTCCCTGCAGTGCATACAACATAATGATTAAGATCAGAGAAATTTTTTTCATGACTCGCATCGTTTAAGGTTATCGCTCTTTCCCTCCCTGGCAAACCGCGAAGGACTCAATCCGTAAATATTTTTGAAACACCGGTGCATCATCTTATAACCTCACCTTGTTTTTGCCGGCAGAATAACTTACTTCGCGTGTTGTGTCGTTATACACAAGCGATATGCTGCCTGACGTTTCAGCAACGATCACCACTTCTTCAGGAACTCCGTTTTTCCAGGAAATATCAATGGTAAAACCACCCCTTGCTTTCAGTCCGGTTACAAAGCCTGTATGCCATGCTTCTGGCAAGGCAGGCAGTATCCTGATGATATTATTTTCGTGTGATTGCAACAGCATCTCTGCCACACCGGCGGTGTATCCAAAGTTGCCATCTATCTGGAAGGGTGGATGTGCATCGAAC
>PWKN01000135.1 GCA_003559735.1 Bacteroidales bacterium
ACTTCCAGCTTCCAAGGGGGGAGGTGGGGGAGGAGAACCGTCGTCCGGAAGCTTCCAGTTGCTTCGCAAGCTGGAAGTTCCGGTTCGCAAGCTGGAAGTTCCGGAGGGGGGCGTGGTCAAATTGTGAGGATCACGGAGATAGCGATTAGCAGGTCGGTGCCCAGTACGACCATCACGTTCATACCCAAAGCGGGGATCAGTTTGGGCAAGTCAGAGTGGTGCTTGATGGCCGTAGCCGATGCTTTGATTGCAAGTGGCAATGGCAGCAAAGCAAGATAAAGCCAGAAAGATGATATTCCAAGCAGCGGCAATAGAAAAATCATGGTGAAGATGGCAACCATGTTTGCTGCATAAAACCAGGCTGCTCTTTTTTTTCCAAAAACAATCACCAGGTGCTTTCTTCCACCGGCTTTGTCTGCTTCGGCATCTGGAAATTCATTCAATAAGAGTAACAATGCGGTTAAAATGCCCGGCGGAATGGAAACGAGCAGCACCTCCAGCGGCAATATTGAAACCAGTGACATGCCGGGCTCTGCATTCATTGCAATGTAAGCGCCGATGATCACCAGCGATCCCAGTGCCAGTCCAGAGAAGATCTCACCCAGCAGTAGTCGCGATAGCAGTGGGGTATACAGGGTAATGGCTATTGCACCGATCAGGGCAATGATGATTATGGAATAATGTGATACGATGGCAAAGTATAAGCCGATTGCTGCCGCGAACAGAAGGGTAAGAAATGCTGCGATCTTAACCTGCACAGGTTTGGTCCGTCCCTGGGTAAGCATGCCGCTTCCACCGCTAAAAGGGGTGCGTTGGGTGTTGAAGTCGATCCGTGTTTGAAAATCGGAGTACTCGTTGAACAGGTTAACCGAAACGTGGGCCGATATGGTGCCTGCAATAATGAGGAGGGCATGCAGCCAGCTGAAGCTTGTTGCGGTGTCGTATTTGGCAGCAAAAGCAAGACCTGTTGCCGTGAGAAAAATTGCAAGCAGTAAAAAGTTGGCGCGTGTCTGCGCTATCCATGTGTGTATGTTGTTCATTGCATTGTTTTTTAAAAAGTTACTTGTTTATGGAATATTCTTGCCGGCATGAATCACAATTACCTGTATCTCAAAACATTTTTGCTATTTCCAGGTGCATATCCTCCAGACCAAATGATTCGTTGCATAAGCTTTAAAAACAGAGTACTGTACCGGTGGCTTTCTCCAGTTTGCATCAGACCTGGATGACAAACATGAATACAAGTTTAATAATTTATATCTTCGCTTGTGAGAAAAATCACAAACAAAATGAAAAACATCTTTTATCCCCTTATTGCAGTTAGTGTTTTACCTGCCTGCAAAAGCACTATAGAAAAAGAACAAGATCTGCCCAATGTAATCATCATCTATACCGATGATGTGGGTTATGGCGATGTGGGCATATACGACGGGAAAATTCCAACCCCCAATATTGATCGTCTTGCCCAAAACGGACTGATGTTTGCCAATGCTTATGCCCCTGCGGCTACCAGCACCCCTTCACGTTTTTCCTTACTTACGGGCGAATACGCCTGGCGCGCACCAGGCCGTCATGTGGTCAATGCCGACATGCCTGCCCTCATTGAGCCGGGAAAGGAAACCTGGCCTTTGGTGATGAAGCGGGCAGGATACGCCACATCGGTAATTGGCAAATGGCACCTGGGCTTCGGATACGACAATGTGACCAATTGGAACGGAAAGCTCAAACCGGGTCCCCTGGAAGTGGGCTTCGACTATGCGTGGCTTATTCCTTCAACCAACGACAGGGTGCCAACCGTATATGTGGAAAACCACAGGGTTGTCAATCTCGATCCCGACGACCCCATAGAGGTGAACTTTCGTGAAAAAGTGGGCAACAGACCCACGGGCTATGACAATCCTGAAATGCTGAAAATGATGTATAGCCACGGGCATGATCAGACCATTACCAATGGCATCAGTCGTATCGGCTATATGAAGGGTGGTGAGTCAGCGCTTTGGCGCGATGAGGATATTGCGGATGTCCTTGTTGACAAAGCGGTTGATTTTATTGACCGCAAGCAGGAGAAGCCATTCTTTATGTATTTTGCACCTGTCGACATTCACGTGCCCCGTATCGTTCATGAGCGCTTCCAGGGCGTTACACCCTTTGGTCCGCGCGGCGACATGATGGTGCAACTCGACTGGACAGTTGGTGCATTGGTGGAGGCACTTGAACAACGGGAACTTCTTAAGAACACAATATTGATCTTTACCTCCGACAACGGTCCCGTGCTCGACGATGGCTATGTCGATTATGCTGCAGAAATGCTGGGTGACCACAATCCATTTGGTCATTTCAGAGGGGGGAAATACAGTGCACTCGAGGCCGGAACACGTGTCCCCATGATCGTTCACTGGCCCGGGAAAATCCAAACGGCACAGGTCAGCAATGCACTTTTCAGTCACCTGGACTTCCTTGCTTCTTTTGCTGCATTTCTTGGTGTGGATTACGACCAGGAAGCTGCCCTGGACAGCAAAAATCATTGGGAAACCCTGGTGGGGGAAAAAGACTCTGGTCGCGATGGACTGGTAGTTCAGGCAGTTATGAATGTGCTGGCTTATGTAAGGGCTGATGGGTATAAATACATTGTTCCCGGTCCGGACACCCGGTTTGTTCCCTGGGCCATGGAAATTGAAACGGGCTTTGACACGGATAAACAACTATATAATATCATAGCAGACCCTCGCGAGAAGGAAAACCTAGCCGCCAAAAAACCACTAATCCTGCTGGAGCTCAAAAAGGAACTGGACGAGATTATAAACAAGAACGTGGATTAATCCTCAAGGCAACCCAGGAGACAGGGCACGCCGGTTACAAAACTTGTCGCAACAGGAATTATTCGATCAATTGATTATTAAACTTAGCAGGTCCATTGATGAACCGGCCAATGAATCTTGCGATTTTTCTGCGTGTTTTGGCGCCTTGGATAATGAGCGGAGCGCTCGGCCATTTTGTGGTTTTTCATAACTAGCATAACGCAGAAACCGGATGGTGGAGACAGACACCAAATAGTCTGCCGTCAACGCCATTCCGTGGACGATCACTAGTGATGCGCTTTCATTTATCTGCAGAAGCATTATCTTTGTACTGGTACTATTTTTGCCAGTGTATAACAGTGACATCATGAAACTATTGCTGGTGGTCGGATTGGGAAGTTTTATCGGCGGTGTTTTACGGTACCTGCTGTCTGTGGTTATCCAGGCAAAAACCATGTCCGTATTTCCCTGGGGGACACTGCTGGTGAATTTATCCGGATGCTTCTTTATCGGATTGCTGGTTGGTATCGCAAACAAAGCTGGTTTATCAACAGAATGGAAGTTATTCCTGGCAACGGGCATTCTTGGCGGATTTACCACTTTTTCTGCATTTTCGCTGGAAACCATTCACTTGTTTCGGCATGCACATTACCTGACAGCATTCACCTACATCATCGCCAGCATTGTTGTGGGCTTGCTGGCAGTAATTACAGGTCTTGCATTTGTAAAATTATGGTCATGATTTTTGCTGGCCCCTGTACTGAAATGTTCTTAAAAAATGAAAACAGACAGGATAGATTTTTTAAGGAAATTTTTTTTAGGGTGTGCTTCCCTGGCTTGTGCGGGAAATATCTTGTTCCGGCCATACAAATTGTTGCCATCAGCCTTGTTTGCTTCTTCATCTGAAACATCTACAGGCATTAGCGGTGCAGGTTTTTCTCCCTCTAAAGAAGCCATGTTCTATACTGCTTTGCCAAACAACAGGGTACAATGCCAGCTCTGTCCTCATCAATGTACTATTGCCAACAAAAACAGCGGGACCTGCCGGGTCAGAAAAAATATTTCGGGCAGACTCTACAGTATGGTCTATGGCAAGCCCTGCACGTTTGATCTCGGACCCATCGAGAAGGCTCCCCTTTATCATTTCATACCCGGACATAAAAGGCTTTGTGTTGCTACAGTTGGATGCAACCTGAGGTGCAGGTATTGTCACAATTGGCATATTTCACAAACAGGCCCGGGAGAGGTGAGGGCGTACGATATGACCCCGGGGCAAATTGTGGGAGAAGCCATCAGGCGCGGGGTGCGTTCAATTTCCTTTACCTATACCGAACCTACTGTTTTTTATGAATATATGTATGACATAAGTCGCATGGCTCAGCGTGAAGGTTTGAAAACAAGCATTGTGTCAAACGGGTATATCAACCCCGATCCCTTAAGGGAACTTTTAACATATATTAATGCTGTTAAGATTGACCTGAAAGCATTTAATGATGAATTTTACAGGAATATTGCGTCAGCACGCCTGAAACCGGTGTTGCAGACATTGAAGGTTTTAAAAGAAGAGAATAAGTATTTTGAGATTGTTAATCTTGTGGTTCCTACGCTGAATGATGATGTGGATGAGATCAAAAGAATGTGCGATTGGATCAGCACAGAGCTTGGAGAAAATGTACCTGTTCATTTCAGCAGGTTTTATCCGACCTACAGGCTTGCGAATTTGTCATCAACGCCTGTCAGGGCGCTGGAAAGAGCAATAGAAACAGCACATAGCAGCGGTTTGCAGTATGTTTATATTGGGAATGTTCCCGGACATAAATACAATTCCACATATTGTCCAGCGTGTAATAAACGGCTGATACACAGGTCTCATTTCTCAGTGTTTTCCAACAATATTGAACAGGCAAAATGCAGCGGGTGCGGATACGAAATTCATGGCATCTGGAGCTGAAATCACTGATTGTTCATATACCCGGGTAAGGCTCAACCGGACAGTTAATTAGAGTCTGTTTATATAGTCAGGTGCTGAACGATTATGCTTGGGTTAAAGGCTTGCGCAGTTTTGAAAACAGCAAATATCAGTTACCCGTTGCAAGAGCATACCTGGGCACAATTGGGTAACAGAATAGATTGAGGCATATGAAAACAACAAATCGCAGGGGCTTTTTGCGCAAGGCATTTGTGGGAACAGGTGCTTTTTTGTCATTGGGGTGTTTTATGAACATCAAAACCGGAAATATTCTTTCTCTCATTCCGGGTTTATCAGCCGGGTCAATCTCAAAAACCAATACGATGAACAATAGTTCTGCTAAAGAGGCCATGTACTACACCAGACTTGAAAGGAATCGTATTCGATGTGATCTTTGTCATCATACCTGTTTTATAAGCGAAGGCAGGCGCGGCTTTTGCCGGAACAGGGAAAACCGCCGGGGAAAATTGTATAATGTCGTTTATGGCAGACCTTCAGCCGTCAACATAGATCCCATAGAAAAAGAACCACAACACCATATGTTGCCGGGCACCAATATGATCTGCATTGGCACCGCAGGATGTAACTTCAGATGCCGGCATTGCCATAACTGGCACCTGTCGCAGCGCTCTATTGAGGAAATAGGCAGATACGAGCGTTATGCACCGCAAGATATAGTCACGGCGGCCTTAAACCTTGACATACCAACCATTTCGTCTACATACAACGAACCAACCGTGTTTTATGAGTATGTGCTGGATATTGCAAAACTGGCAAAAAAAGCCAATTTAAGAATTCTGTGGCATTCAAATGGCTATATGAAACCGGAACCATTAAAGGAGCTCTTGCAATATACAGATGCCGTAACAATAGACCTGAAGGGTTTTTCGCAAAAGGCCTACGATAATTCTGATGCAGAACTTCAACCGGTGCTGAACACACTAAAAACCATCAACGACAGCAGTGCCTGGCTGGAAATCGTTAACCTGGTCATCCCCACCATAAATGATACTGCAGAAGAGATCAGGGAAATGTGTGTGTGGATAAGAGATGAATTATCCGGAGAAGTGCCGGTTCATTTTTCCAGGTTTTTCCCAAACTACAAGCTTGCGAACCTGACGCCCACGCCAATTGAGACCCTTGAAAGGGCTTATGATACAGCACTTGAAGTGGGTCTTCACTATGTAACCCTCGGTAATGTGCCAGGCCATAAATACAACTCAACGTTTTGTCCCAGGTGCAATGAGATCCTTATCAGGCGGGTCCATTTCAATATTATGGAAAACAATATTCGTGACGGTAAATGTGTTTCCTGCGGACATGCAATACCTGGCATATGGATATAGCCATGAGGAAGAAAATAGTTGCCGCTGTTATTATAATGGGCTTTAGCGGGATCGTAGCACAGATCGTATTGCTTCGAGAGCTGATGATCGCTTTCCATGGAAATGAACTCTCAATAGGAATCATTCTTGCCAACTGGCTTTTGCTGGAGTCTGCCGGGGCCTTTTGGCTTGGGAAAAATATATCCCGGGCCAGGAAGCAGCTTAACTGGTTTATCATTGTTACCATCCTCTTTTCTTTGTTTTTTGTTGCAGCTGTTTATGCCTCAAGGGTTTTTAAGGACTTTTTGTCTGCAGCTCCCGGCGAAGGGTTGGGCATAATGGTAATTTTCTATGTATCATTCCTGATCCTTCTCCCGGTAAGTCTGTTGCATGGAGCATTGTTCACATCAGGTTGCAATTTATATGATGTTTATTCAACTTCCGTGGGAAGCACGACTTCAAAGGACAGGTCAGATCCTTTAAGCATCGCCAAGGTGTATATTTATGAGACTTTGGGTACTTTGGCCGGGGGCGTAATAATAACCTACCTGTTTATTCCATACATACATTCATTCAAAATAGCATTTATACTTGCCTTTCTCAACATTGGCATTTGTACCGTTTTGATGAAACCTTTCAGGAGATCCGGACTGCCTTTATTGAAAAGGGCAACAGGTTTTATGCCATTTGTTTTGCTGGCTTTGATCCTTTTTGTTCTTATAAGTCCGGTTGCAAACAATCTAAACCTTTCTTCAGCAAAAAAACAATGGAGCAGCCAAAACCTTGTGCACTACCAAAACACTAATTATGGAAACATTGTTGTTGTTGAAAGAGCGCGTGAATATACTTTTTTCTCAGATGGGGTGCCTGTAATAACCGCTCCAAATCCGGATCTTGTCTATGTTGAGGAGTTTGTTCATTTTGCAATGCTGAAACACCCTGCACCCAAGAATGTTTTGATCCTGGGCGGTGGGGCTGGGGGTGTCATTAATGAGGCTTTGAAACATGATGTAAAAAGGATCGATTATGCTGAGATTGACCCCCTGATGCCTGAAATAATCAGGAAGTTTTCAACGCCTTTGACCGAAAATGAACTGAAGGATGAAAGAGTAAATGTGCGGGAAGCTGACGGCAGGTTTTATCTGAAACGGACTCCCGGTAAATATGATGTTATTTTTAGCGGATTTAATGATCCTTCTACCTTGCAGACCAACCGGTTTTTTACCCGTGAGTTCTATGCCCTTGCAAATAAGAAGCTGACATCCAGTGGAATCCTGGTGATAGGAATTCCGGGTTCTCTGACATATTTAAGTCCTGAACTTGCCGGGTTAAATGCCATGGTATATAATACCCTTCAGGCGGTTTTCCCATACATAAGAATCATTCCCGGAGATGGTACCAATTTTTTCCTGGCTTCACCGTCGCAGGAAATTTTGCAAACAGATGTTGATCAATTGATTGAAAGGGTGAACGAACGCAGTCTGCAATTGAATCTCATTACTCCCGGATACATTGAATACAGATTGAGTCCGAGGTGGCTTGAGTGGTTTTATGACCAGTTGGAAGGAAGTCCGGAAAAAGTGAACACCGATTTCAGACCTCTTGGTGTGTTTTACAGTCTCGTTTACTGGAATGAAAAGTTCTCGCCAGCATTCAATCAATTGTTTAAGCGTACTGGGGACTTAAGCATTTATGCTGTTTTGGTCTTTGTTTTGTTGATTTCTGTCCTGTTTTCCATAATGGCATTGAGGACCCAAAAGCCATTGAGGCCCGCACTGACATTCTGTATTTTTACTACCGGTTTTGCCGGAATGTTGTTTGATTTGATGCTGATCTTTGCATTCCAGGTATTGTATGGATATATTTTTTACTGGCTTGGACTATTGGTAACGGCTTTTATGGCGGGTGTCATGGTTGGTGGAATGCGAATGACCGCTTACCTGAAAAAGGGAAATGCGGTAATGCCCGCTCTGATAAATATTGAAATCATATTAACCGTATTTGCCTTACTGCTGCCTTTTGTCTTCATAAATGCGGGCAGTCTGCTGACTCATGCATGGTTTGATTATTTGCTCAG
The DNA here is from genome assembly GCA_003559735.1 of Bacteroidales bacterium. Classification (GTDB taxonomy): domain Bacteria; phylum Bacteroidota; class Bacteroidia; order Bacteroidales; family UBA7960; genus PUPG01. The sequence continues at coordinate 8,170 of PWKN01000135.1, forward strand.
GGTGGTCTTCCTGGTTCTGTCTTTCTTTTCCGGGATACTTGTGGGGGCAGAATTTCCGCTTGCCAATAAGGAATACTTAAACATGAAAGCAGATCTTAGCGGCACCGCCGGTTTGCTCTACAGCGCTGACTTAATGGGCGGCTGGCTTGGTGGTATAATCGGGGCAGTGGTGCTCCTGCCTGTTTTGGGCCTCGTCCAGACCGCCATAGCAATTGTCTTTTTGAAAATCTGCAGCCTCTTCTTACTGATGCTTACCTCACCGAGGAACTGGAAGCTCCCGTCCCGGAACTGGAAGCTCCCGTCCCGGAACTGGAAGCTCCCGCAGGGACTTCCAGCTTCCGGTGGAAAAGGTATTTAACCTGGAAGCTCCCGCAGGGACTTCCAGCTTCCGGTGGAAAAGGTATTTAACCCGGAAGCTTCCAGTTGCTTCGCAAGCTGGAAGTTCCGGGACGCAAGCTGGAAGTTCCGGACGGGGAGAAGTTTTTTTATATTTATTAAATTAATTGCATAGCTTTGCGAATTCTTTCAAATAAGCATCCAGTCAACACCTGTTTATCATTAAACCAGCCGTGAGTTGTTCATTTTATACGGGTTAAAGACCACTGGTTTGCGACCTATGTGTATTCAAAACTTTAAAATTTTACGCCTATGAACCCGAAAGTCCATCTTTTCGCAATGCTTGTATTTTGTTTGTCTGCCTCACTCATAGCACAGGATACCTCTGTATTGGGCACAATGCTGCAAGACCGTCTGGGTCAATTTGATCCCTATGACGATGAATACGATTACTATGATGATTATGATGATGAGGAAGATGACTGGGTATATGTTGCGCCCACGAGGTGGACATATCAGGATTTCAGGAAAGCCACTGACAGGGCTGCCCACGGGGCTGGTTACCAGGCTATGTCAATGGGTTTTGATGACCATTCTGAAGAATATGCAGCCATGTACAGAACCGAAGAGATGCAGTTGCTGACATTTTTTGCTGTTTCACTGATGGCCAACCCCGATTGGCATGAGGAGGTCCTGATGGGCATGGGAGAAGTTGCAGAAGTGGAGGCACTGCGTGTCGGCGGACATGACCTCTACTATGTTGAAATATATGAACCGGATGAAGAATATAGCGAAGTGGAAGGGCTGAGTGCCATTTACACGGGTATCAGGAATAAGGATGCCATCCTGATCATTAGTACCGTACCAATCACATCGCGCCAGAAACTCGTCGATATCTTTCAACAGCTTGGTTTATAACAGGTCGAGGAACTGGAAGCTCCCGCAGGGACTTCCAGCTTCCGGTGGAAAAGGTATTTAACCCGGAAGCTTCCAGTTGCTAACGCAAGCTGGAAGTTCCTTAACACCCGGAAGCTTCCAGTTGCTTCGCAAGCTGGAAGTTCCTTAACACCCGGAAGCTTCCAGTTGCTTCGCAAGCTGGAAGTTCCTTAACACCCGGAAGCTTCCAGTTGCTTCGCAAGCTGGAA
>PWKN01000290.1 GCA_003559735.1 Bacteroidales bacterium
AAAAAACCACCATCATTTTGTATGAAAAATTACAAAATGCTGGTGTACAGGAGGAACCGCTTACGCTTTCACATGAATTTTTTATCATGCGTCTGTGTGAAATTTCGCATGAAAAAAATTCATGTATATTTGTATGGCATCGGCCTACGGGCGTTCTGTATAGAACAGTAAAAATGATCTGTTGTGACGAAATCCAAGACCAAGTTCGTTGATACCCCTTTGATGAAGCAATATAATGGCATCAAGGCCAGGCATCCCGATGCATTATTGCTTTTCAGGGTAGGTGATTTTTATGAGACTTTTGGTGAAGATGCCATCAAGACCTCGGAGATATTGGGTATTGTCCTTACCCGGCGTGCCAATGGTGCCGCATCTTATGTTGAGTTGGCGGGGTTCCCGCATCATGCACTTGACACCTATTTGCCAAAGCTGGTACGGGCCGGACAGCGGGTAGCGATTTGCGACCAGCTGGAAGACCCGAAGCATGCAAAGAAGATTGTCAGGCGTGGGGTCACTGAGTTGGTGACTCCAGGTATTGCGTTCAGTGACAAGGTGTTGAATCACAAAGAGAACAACTTCCTTGCGGCATTGCATTTTGCCGGCAACCAGACAGGAATTGCTTTTTTGGACGTATCTACCGGAGAGTTCCTGACAGACCAGGGCAATCATGAGTATATTGACAAGTTGCTGCAAAGTTTTCGTCCGAGCGAGGTGGTGGTACAGAAAAAGCACCTGAAGCAGTTTCAGGAAATATATCCGGGAAAATACCATGCAAGCACCTTGGATGACTGGGTGTATACACGTGAGTTTGCTGATGACTTATTGCTTAAGCATTTTGGCACCCAATCGTATAAAGGTTTTGGAATAGAAGAGCTCACTGAGGGAATTGTTGCTTCCGGGGCAGTCATGCAGTACCTGCAGGAGACCAGGCACGACAAGCTGAGTCATATCAACCACATTTCCCGGATTGATAAAACACAGTTCGTATGGCTCGATAAATTTACCATACGAAATCTTGAAATACTGGATGGCATCAACGAGAATGCAACCACTTTAAAGGATGTTCTCGATCATACGGTTTCACCCATGGGCAGCCGTATGTTAAGGCGTTGGATCATTCTGCCCCTGAAAGATAAGGCACGCATCGATGAGCGGTTTGATGTGGTCCAGTTTTTTGTCGAAAACAGTGAGCTGTCTGCTGAGGCATCTGCCTTTCTGAAGGAAGTCGGAGACCTCGAACGGCTGATCTCAAAGGTGGCTGTGGGCAAGGTCAATCCCCGCGAGTTGCAGCGGATCCAAAAGGCCCTGGCGGTTATTGATCCGGTTCGTTCCTTATGCAGGGAAAGCAAATGCGCGCCTTTGCAAAAACTTGCTGACCGGTTGAACCCATGTCACGAGATAAGCGACCGGATACTGCGTGAGATCCGCGAAGACCCTTCTGCAGTTATATCCAGGGGAAATGTCATTGGCGATGGTGTATCGGAAGAGCTGGACGACTTGCGAAAGATTGCCTGGTCAGGGAAAGATTATCTTGCCTCCTTGCGGCAGCGTGAGATTGAGCGTACAGGGATACCATCCATAAAAATATCCTTCAACCAGGTGTTCGGATATTACCTGGAGGTTACCAATACGCACAAGGACAAGGTTCCTGACGACTGGCAGCGAAAGCAAACGCTTACCAATGCAGAGCGTTACATCACTCCGGAGCTTAAGGAGTACGAGGAAAAGATCTTAAGTGCAGAAGAAAAGATCCTCCAGGCAGAGGAGCGGATCTTTAATGAGCTGGTGGCTGCGGTCGCTGAATATGTGGAGCCGGTCCAGGTAAATGCCGGCATATTGTCGCACATAGATTGTTTGTTGTGTTTTGCCACCATAGCGAAGCAGTATCATTATGTAAGGCCACATATCAATGACTCCTATGTTCTGGATATCAAGGGTGGGCGTCATCCGGTGATTGAGCGGCTAATGCCACCCGGGGAAGAGTATGTGGCCAATGACCTGGTACTTGATAATGAGCATCAGCAATTGATCATCATCACAGGTCCAAACATGTCGGGGAAGTCCGCCTTGTTAAGGCAAACCGGTTTGATCGTACTGATGGCGCAGATGGGCAGTTTTGTGCCAGCCGACAGTGCCTCGATAGGTATTGTCGATAAGATATTTACCCGTGTTGGTGCATCCGACAACATCACTTCGGGCGAATCTACCTTCATGGTAGAGATGAATGAGACCGCAAGTATTCTGAACAACATCTCTGACAGGAGTCTTATCTTGCTTGATGAGATTGGGCGCGGCACAAGCACGTATGATGGCATCAGCATAGCCTGGGCCATTGCTGAGTTTTTACATGAGCATCCGTTGTTTCGGGCAAAAACGCTGTTTGCCACCCATTATCACGAGCTTAATGAGATGGCTGCCTCATTTCCAAGAATTAAGAACTATAATGTATCGGTAAAGGAGGTACGCAACAATGTGATCTTTTTACGCAAGCTGGTTCCCGGGGGCAGCGAGCATTCTTTCGGAATTTATGTGGCCCGCATGGCCGGAATGCCATCATCGGTCATTGACCGGGCATACAGCATTTTATCGCAACTTGAAAAGACGCACAGCCATGATGAGCTGACCGGTAACAAGACCTTCGCAGAAAGGCATAAGCAACCGGGGGATTTCCAGATGAGCTTTTTTCAGCTGGATGACCCATTGCTTGAGCAGATCAGGGAAGACATCCTGAACACCGACATTGACACGCTGACACCGGTTGAGGCGTTGATGAAACTAAATGAGATCAGGCGTCTGCTTGGCAAGTAGGACCCTTTTGTGTCAGTTGCGGTACCCCATTCGTTGCAGTACATCATCGCTAAGATCGTACCTGATATCGGTATAGATCATTGCTGCGCCCCCGGCCTTGTCAAATATTACGGCGTAGTTGCCCCTTGATGCAATTTCCTCTACTGCCTGGAAAACCCGGTCCTGAATGGGCTGAATCAGTTCCTGTCTTTTGGCGAAGAGGTCACCTTCCTGGCCAAAACGTTGCATTTGCAGTTCCTTAGCCGCTCTTTCCTTTTGAATGATCTCTTCTTCTTTCTGCCGTTTCATATCGTCTGGCAGCAAGGGTGCTTCGGCCTGGTACTGACGGTAGAGTCTGTCCACTTCGGCGAACTTGTTTTCAATTTCCGATTGCCATTGTATGGACAGCTCTTCAACTTCACGTTCGGCTGCCTTATATTCCGGAATATTATCGAGGATATATTCTGTGTCTACATATGCAAAGCGTTGAGCCATTGTGGTCAGGCTTATTGCCAGCAGTAATATGAACAAAAACAATTGTTTTTTCATTGCATGGTCCTCCTTATTTAAATATTTATGTGATGCTTTATCAATCGATGGTATGTCCGATGGAAAAGTGGAACTGTCCGCCACCATCTCCCGGCCGTCCGGGTATTTCATCAAATCCGTAACCATAGTCGATCCCGAGGAGTCCGAACATGGGCAGGAATATTCTTGCACCCACACCGGCTGATCGTTTAACGTTGAAAGGGGTGAATGATTGCAGGTCGCGATAGGCATTACCCCCTTCCACGAACACCAGTCCGTAAATCGTTGCCATTGGATTGAGCGACAACGGGTACCGCAGTTCGATGGTATATTTGTTATAGGCATTGGCGCCAATGAACTCCCCCCTTTGATCGGTTGGTGTGAGTGAATAATTCGTATAGCCCCTGAGCGATATGATCTCCCGGCCATCGATCTCCCATCCTGACAGTCCGTCGCCACCAAGGTAAAACCGTTCAAACGGCGGGTATCCGATATCCCGGTTGTAGTATCCCAGGAACCCATAGCGGATCCTGGCAGTCAGGATCAGGTCACCCACAATGGGCGTGTACCAGTTACCCCTGAACTTCCATTTATGGTATTCCAGCCAGCGGTATTTTTCCTGTGGGGTCGCATCAGTATAGTCTTTATCCCTGAGCAACGAGTAAGGAGGGGTAAGCTGGAGTGAGACGCTTACTTCTGATCCGCGACGAGGAAACAGTGTAGCGTCTTTGGAGTTCCTGCCGAAAACAATGCTATAGCTCAGGTTGTTCGATTGTCCATTGTCAAAGATGAACCGTATCGGACTGTTTAAAATGTCGTAATGCTGGTAGTTGATTGACTGTTGCAGGAAAAAAAAGTCGTCGGGAACAGTAAGTCTTTTTGCCAGTCCCACCGAGGAACCGATGATCGAATAATAACCGTAATCGGGATGTGTTCTTGCCAGGTTTCTCCTGTGTGTTGTTTGATAGAACGATACACTGAGGGCATTTGGCCTGTTACCTCCCAGCCAGGGTTCTGTAAACGAGGCACTGTAGGATATATATCCCCTTCCGTAGGTCTGTGCCCGCAGTGACAGTCTTTGTCCGTCGCCCGTTGGCAGGGGGCGCCAGGCTTCCCTGTTAAACAGGTTACGGGTGGAGAAGTTGTTGAAGGATATTCCCACGGTTCCGATGATCCGGTTTGCACCCCATCCGCCCGACAGCTCAATCTGGTCGGAAGAGGTTTCTTCCACAATATATTCAAGATCGACAGTGTTGTCGGCCGGGTTGGGAATGGGGTTTACATCGATGGTTTCCTGGTCGAAGAATCCAAGCTGTATGATCTCGCGCTGGCTCCTGATAATGGCTGAGCGGCTGAAAAGTTGTCCCGGCCTGGTCCTTATTTCACGCATTATGACGTGGTCATTGGTCCGGGTATTTCCGGTCACCGACACCCTGTTTATCCGGGCTTGTTCTCCTTCGTAGATCCGGATCTCCAGGTCTATCGAGTCATTTACAACAGCAACCTCAACTGGATCAATCTGAAAGAAGAGGTACCCCACATCCATGTAAAGTGAGCTGATGTCGCCCTCTTCCATATTCATAAACAGGTTTTTTTCGAGCTTGCTCTGGTTGTACACATCACCTGGCCGGATATCAAGCACTTCATTCAGTGCTTCCTCCGGGTAAACGGTGTTCCCTATCCATTCTATATTACGGAAATAGTATGTTGGTCCTTCATAGATGTGAAGATCAATCTCAATACGGTCTTCATCGACAAAGTAAACGGAGTCTCGTACAATGGCGGCATCTCTTTTGCCCAATTCGTTATACCTGTTGATCAGTGTCCTTTTGTCCTCTTCAAAGTCTTCCTCGACAAGTTTTGACGAGGTAAATATAAACCGCAGACTCCGTTCCCGCGTATTTTTCATGATGCGTTTGACCTGCCTGTCTGACAATACCTCATTGCCATAGATATTTACTTCCCGGATGCGGGTTCTGTTGCCCCTGTCGATAAGGAACTCCAGTATCATGTTATTCACCCTTGCCGTATCTTCCAGCTGTTTGATCTCTATGGAGGGTGTAAGGTATCCTTTTTCCATGTAATAGTCCCTGATGGTGGTTTCTGCCCTTACGAGCAGGTTTTCCGTCACCACATCGCCACGTACAAGGTTCAGTTCCTTCCTGAGATCGTCTGCCTCAGATCGCCTGATCCCCTCAAACTCAAACCTTGTGAGCCTTGGTCTCTCTTCCAGTTCAATAAGAAGGAAAATGGTATTGTCCTGTATTGACGTAATGCCAATGCTGACATTCTTAAACAATCCCTGTTTCCACAGGTTGTTGATGGCATTGGAAATGTCTTCACCAGGCACCATGATGGTTTCACCGACAGTGAGCCTGCTTACCATGATCACCTGGTTTGGTTCAATAAAGCGTGTCCCGGTAACGGAAATGCCCCCTATTTCATACGCTTGCGGATTCATGGGGTCGATACTGATCTGGTCGGGTGTCAGCACCTGTTGTGAATGACCGGGTAGAGCGAAAAAGAACAGAAGGATATACAGTGGGGCTATAAATCTAAGCATTGTTCAGTCAGTATTTCAGGTATTCTTGGATAAAAGTGTTTCTGTTGTTGGAATTTTTCCAAAACGTCTTTCCCGTCGCTGGTAATCGATGATGGCATGAAAAAAGTGCCTTTTCCTGAAGTCGGGCCAGTACACCGGGGTAAAATAGAGTTCGGTATAGGCGATTTGCCACAAAAGGAAATTGCTAAGCCGAAGCTCTCCGCTTGTTCTTATCAACAGGTCGGGATCGGGTGTGTTGGCTGTTTCTAAAGCGTTAACAAACATTTCTTCATCAATTTCATCAGGCAGGATGTGTCGTTCGGCCACTTTTTGTGCAATTTTCTGCACCGCATGGACCACTTCCCATCGTGCACTGTAGCTCAGCGCTATGGTAACGGTTAATTTATCGTTGTCTGCCGTGAGTTCCATGGCTTCTCCGAGTTTTTCCCTGCATTTTGCCGGCAAAGCTTCCAGGTCGCCTATGGCCTGCAGCTTTACCCCATTTTCATTCAGTTCGGGCGTTTCTGTCCCGATGGCTTGTACCAGCAGATCCATCAGCGTCTCGACTTCCTTGTGTGGCCGGCACCAGTTTTCTGTTGAAAACGCAAAAAATGTCAGGTATTTAACACCTATTTCAACAGCAGCCTTCACAGTGTCGCGCACAGCTTCAATGCCCTGTTCGTGGCCAAAGATCCGTTCTTGTCCCCTTTGCTTTGCCCATCTGCCGTTCCCATCCATGATCAGGGCAACATGCTGTGGAAGGTTCTCCTTGTCAATATGCTGCTTTAAATCCATTACAGGCCAATAAATTATACCTTAAAAAGTGGCACAAATTTCTTAAAATGTTTCGACAAATAAAAGGAAAAGCGTAAAGTTTATGAAAAATTATACTAAATGGTGTCTGTCTCTGCTATCCGGTTTCTGCGCAAGCCCTGAACCCGGAAAGTATGGTTCAGACACTTGACTTTATAGACAGACTACTATAAATGGTAGGGGCATACTGCGCTGCTCCGGTCTCTGAACCTGATGGTAAAAGTGAGTCCTGCAAAAGAGTACCAGTCTTTGTTTTTTGGATTTCCATTCAGGTGCACTTCGTCCAGGTCATTTGTGAACGTATGCCGGAGTCCCCATTCTATCCCCCCTGTTATTTGATTTGTAACATGGTATTTCAGTCCGATCCCGAAAAGATATGCATAGGAAATATTTGAATAACCAACCGCGTCGTGTTGATGCCTGTGTTCGCCACCTGTCAGCACATTCAGGTTACCTGCGGGATCAGATGCTTTCGGGGTGCTGTCAAAATAGAATCCACTTACACCACCAAATATGAATGGAGTATAGAGGCTTTCCGGGTCGCCGGCAACGTAGGGAAGAAAATTGACTTCGGCCTGCAGGGCCAGCTCGGTGATCGTGGTTTTGAAATGATAGGTTGATCCGGGCAGTATGCTGTATACGCTATTGGCATCGGTGCCGCTGATCGTCCCGTGATTAAGTCCGGCTTTGAATGCAATGTGGTTATTGTAATTATACCGTGTAAAGATGCCGAATGCGGGCAATTCGGCATTTGTGAACTGGCTTGTGGGTTCGGGGTTGAGATCGCCCATATAGTAAGAGGTGCCTCCAAAAATGCCTGCCTCAAATGTTTGTCCGCGACTCTCGGTCACAAGAACACACAGTGCGGCGACCATCATCAATCCAGTTATTCTTTTCATGTGTTGATCATTAAGTTTTACCTGTAACCCCCTTTTCTCTGATGCCAGGGTTATCCTGATTCCTTTGCGTTTTTTTATACCGGTAATGTTGTGCAAAAGCAGTCCGGCGCGGGTGCCCCCTGTAACAAAACTCCATGTACTGCCTATCTGCCGGGTTCTCAGACCATGGCTGATGGGTTTTGTTGTCGATGTTCATTTGTACTGTAGTTAACGACAGATATTGTGGTTATATTATTGTTTCAGTTTCTTTTATCAAGTCCCCAGGTCAGTTTATTGCGTATTGTTTTGTAAAAGTCTTTTTGTCCGACACATATAAGGTTCATTGAAAAGGGAGCTTTCTGAACAATCAGTTCGGTAGTGGTACTGAGGGGTTTTGATCTTGAGTCGAGCAGCACCAGGTAATCTTGTGTTCTTCCTGATATGCGCAATTTCACTTTGCTGGTATCGGGAATAACTATAGGTCTGACTGTTAGGTTGTGTGTAGCGATCGGGGTGATGACAAAGTTGCTGCTTTCGGGCGATATGATTGGTCCGCCGCAGCTCAGCGAATAGCCGGTCGATCCGGTAGGTGTCGACACAATGAGTCCGTCGGCCCAGTATGTATTCAGAAAAAGGTCGTCAACATATGCACTGATGGAGATCATGGTTGAGTTGTCTCTTTTTAGCACAGTGAGCTCATTCAGTGCATAATTGATGTTCTCAAAAAGGTTGGATGGCTGGATCAGTTGCAGCATGGACCTTTGGTCGATAACGAAGTTGCCTGAGATGAGTGATCTGGCAGCAAAACTGATCTCATCCTTTGAAATTGCTGAAAGAAAGCCAAGGCGACCGGTATTTATTCCCAGGACAGGAATGTGCAGATCCCTTATTAAGGTAATGGTATCAAGCAAAGTTCCGTCGCCGCCAAGGCTGATCAGGCAAAAGGAGTCTTTATCGGGTGCTGAATCGGGGGGAAGTATCCGGACATCCTTTTTAAACTGCACGTACTCTTTGATGTGTTCGTAGAAATGGTCATAAATGAGAAAAGAAACAGCTTTCTCTTCGAGGATACGGATAAGCAGCCGGAAATCATCAAGGAAGGCAGGATCAAAAGGCCGGCCGAACAATGCTATTTTCATGCTTTATTTGTTTTATGTTATGTTGGTGCACCGGGCAAACCATTGTCTTGCCGATCAGTTCATATCCATTCGTCTGGTGTCCAGTTTCAGAAATGTAAACAACAGCAGGGTCAGAGCCCAGAGCGATGACCCACCATAGCTTATCAGCGGGAGTGGGATCCCGATTACCGGAACCAGTCCGATGGTCATGCCAATGTTGATGGCAAAGTGTGTGAATAGGACAGAGATTGTGGAATATCCTATGATCCTGCTGAATGTCGATTTTTGCCGTTCAGCCAAAGTGATCAGTCGCAGCAGAAGGACGGAAAAAAGTCCGATCACCACAAAGCTGCCGGCAAAGCCCCATTCTTCTCCTATGGTACAAAAAATAAAGTCGGTGCTTTGTTCCGGTATAAAGTTGAACTGTGTTTGTGTGCCCTGCAAAAACCCCTTACCCGTCAGTCCGCCCGACCCTATGGCAATTTTCGACTGGTGCAGGTTATAGCCTGCACCTTGCAGATCGGCATCTCCATAGACCAATACTTCGATCCTGGCCTTATGGTGTGATTGCAAAACATTTTCAAAAGCATAATCGACTGTAAGTACGTAGGCTGAGGTCAATAAGAACAGTATGGTCAGCTGTGCTACAAAAGCATGTTTTTTCCTCATGATGGTTCCGGTGATGATGCTGATGATCGCCAGAGACCCTATTATGATGAATTCATTCACCATCAGGGTCAATATAAACAGGAATATGGCCAGGCCTAAAAAGAAGAGTGTCAGCCGGCCAACAAAGCCCTCGCGGAACAACACCAGGACAAAGGAGGCGAATACCAGTGTGGTTCCCACATCTTTTTGAAGCAAGACCAGGACAGCCGGGAGCAGAATAATGAGGAAGGCCCTGGCACGATGCATATTTGTTGTTTTCCTGATCCTTTTACTCCCAATGAAGGAAGCAAGGGCCATTGCGACACCATATTTTGCAAACTCTGACGGCTGAATTGCCAGTCCGCCCACCCGGAACCAGGCCTTGGTGGCATTGATTTCTGTACCCCATATCAGAACGGCGACAAGAGCGAGAATGGTCAACACATAAATGACCCAGGCAAAGTTTGTAAAAAAGCGAACATCAATGATCAATATTGCAGCGGCTGCCAGCATGGCGGTGCCGATCCATATCATTTGTTTTCCGTAGCTTGCAGACAAATCAAGAATTTGTCCGCCGGGAGCACTGTACTCGGCAGAGAAGATATTGACCCATCCGATACCTGTCATCAGCAGGAAGAGAAACAAGACGGTTTTGTCAATGTTATCGAATATTCCTGATCTGTTTGTCATTGCATGCTGTTTAAAAACTTGCGTTTGCAACCCTGTTTTCCAGCCATCTGCGGGTTACTTCACTGGCGAGGTATTTTTCAATCATGAGGCTGGCTATTGGTGCAGCCCATTCTGACCCATACCCTGCATTTTCCACAACGACCGATATGGCGATCCTGGGATCATCGGCAGGGGCGAATGCTATGAACACGGAATGGTTTTCGCCTTGTGGGTTCTGCACGGTACCTGTTTTTCCTGCCATGCTGATGCCAGGTATCCTGGACCCTCTTGCAGTTCCGTTGTTAACCACAGCATGCATGGCATTCGCAATGGTTTCGAAATGCATGCTGTGTATGGGGACATCGTTTACAAGGGCAAACTGGTTGTTTAATTCGCCGGTTTCACCGATTGCCCTGACCACATGAGGGGTATAATAATAGCCCCTGTTGGCAATAGCTGCAGTCATATTGGCCAGTTGCAGCGGGGTGACACCCATCTCTCCCTGCCCGATCCCAAGCGATATGATGGTTTGTGATCTCCATCCCCTCGGACCGTAGATCCGGTCATAATAGTCGGGCGTTGCTATCATGCCGGGCAGTTCATAAGAAAGGTCGCTCCCCAGCTGTTGTCCCAACCCAAAACTCTGTACATAGGCGCGCCACCTGGAAAACGATTCCTGGATACTGGAAAACCCAGGCTTATTGATGGTTTGTTGAAAAATAATGCTGGAGAAGGTGTTGCAACTATGTTGGATGGCAGAAGAGACATTGACAGGGTTTGGATGTGACCTGCATCGAATGCTGACTCCGCGGCTCTGGTATACTCCCGGACACTGGTAGATGGTATGGGGTTGAATGATCCCTTCCTGCAGCGCGATCAGAAAGCTTATGGGTTTGAATACTGATCCCGGAGGGTACTGTGCCATCAGGGCCCTGTTAAACAGTGGTTTCAGTGTATCATTTTGCAGCATCCGGTAGTTTTGGGTCCTTTGTCGCCCCACAAGAAGACCAGGGTCGAATGAAGGAGAAGATATCAGCGTCAGGATCTCCCCGGTTGCTGGCTCTATGGCAACAATGCTGCCTCTTTTGTTTTTCATCAGGTGCTCCCCATACAATTGCAGTTGCAGGTCAAGCGTAGTATAGAGATCCTGGCCGGGCACTGCCAGGGTGTCGTAACGTCCTTCATAGAACGGGCCGACGTCGCGGTTGAACACATCGACAGTTCGTATGCGCAATCCTTTTTTCCCTCTCAGCACCTCTTCATAGGATCTTTCAATGCCGCTTATGCCAATGAAGTCGCCCGGACGGTAATAAGGATCATTGTTAATAACAGAAGGTCCAGCCTCTCCCACATAGCCAAAAGTATGTGTTGCCACCGGGTAATTATATTTTCGCATTGTACGGGGTTGTACGAAGAAACCGGGGAAGCGGAACATTTTTTCCTGGAATGCCGCAAAGGTGTTTTTGGAAATTTGTTTTTCAAATAATGATGCCCTGAACCTTGAATGCCTGGCAGCCTGCAGCATGCGACTCTCGAATGTTGACACGTCAATGCCAAGCATATTGCAAAAGGCAACCGTATCGATGTCGCCCACCTGACCGGGTATGACCATCAGGTCATAATGTGCTTCATTGTATACCAGTAATTCCCCATGGCGGTCATATATCAATCCGCGTGAAGGGTAATCTGTAATGTGCCGCAGGTAATTGCTCCTTGCAAATGCTTTGTATGAGGGATCGATTACCTGAAGCATGAACAGCCTGATCAGCAATACAATGCCAACGCCTGCAACCAGTGCGGCAATGACGTTCTTGCGGCTGGCATATTGATCAGTTTTGTTGTATCGTTGCATCAGGTCGCCGGGGGTAATACAGATGAAATAAATTCAGTTATCTTTGGTGCAAAATTAAGGAATAGCCTCAACATTCGGCGATAATTTCAGAACATTTTTATTCATTCAATCAACAAAACATCCATGGAAAAGAGCAAAATTATTGTGTTGGGTGCAGGTATGGTAGGGAAGGCTATTGCGATTGATCTTTCAGGGAGGCATGATGTATGTGCTGCTGACATTGACCAGCAGTCGCTTGACTTCCTTTCTTCACATTATCCTGTAAAAACCATTGGGGTTAACTTTATGTCGGAAGATGGCGTCCGGTCGCTGGTAGCAGATTATGATCTGGTTGTGTCGGCTGTCCCGGGCTTCATGGGGTATGATATTCTCAGAACGGTTATTGAAGCTGGGAAAAACATAGTTGACATATCGTTTATGCCGGAGGATTTTATGGAGCTGAACAGTCTGGCTGCCCGCATGGGGGTGACGGCCATCACCGATTGCGGGGTTGCTCCCGGGCTACCTAACCTGATCGCCGGATATCATAATGAACATATGGAAATCGAGGAGTTCTCCTATTGTGTTGGGGGACTTCCGAAGGTTAAGGTATACCCGTTTTATTATAAAGCCCCTTTCTCGCCGATCGACGTGGTTGAAGAGTATACCCGGCCGGCACGTTTTGTTGAAAAAGGGAAGCGCATGACCAAGCCGGCAATGAGTGAGCCCGAGATGGTGTTTTTTGACAGGGTAGGCACTTTGGAGGCGTTTTACACTGATGGTTTGCGTTCGTTGCTAAGGAACCTTGACCACATTCCGAATATGAAAGAGAAGACATTGCGGTATCCGGGACACATTCAGCTGGTGCAGGCTTTGAAGACGGCAGGATTTTTTGACAAAGACCCCATCACAGTAAACAACATGGCTGTTCGTCCCATCGATTTTACCAGCAAGGTACTGATCCGAGACTGGAAACTTGATCATGATGAGCAGGAGTTCACGGTGATGCGTATTGAGTTGGATGGCAAAAAGGACGGCCGCAATGAAAAGATTGTGTATGGGTTGTATGATGAATATGATGTGAAGGAAAAGATCTCATCAATGGCACGCACCACGGGATTTACAGCCACAGCCAACGCAGAGCTGATCTTAAACGGCCGTTTTGGCGGCAAGGGGGTTTTTCCGTTAGAGCTGGTTGGGATGGATCCTGAATGCTACGATTTTGTGCTGGCCTATCTGGCAGAACGGAACATCAAATTTGAAGTGACTGTAATGCGGGATGATGGTACAAGCAGCAGCTAGATGCTGCTGATTTGCGCTTTTGTACCCGGAGCCGGGCTCGAACCGGCACGGCCGCAATGGCCACAGGATTTTAAGTCCTGGGTGTCTACCAATTCCACCATCCGGGCATAAAAAAGAATCTTCTGTGTATGCGCAAAACAGCAACCTGTTTGTCTTACGCAGTTGTTGTAAAGAGCGAAATCAGCTGGTTTTTATGCCAGATAAAAAAAAACCTCTTTTCAGAGGTATTTTTTGAGCGGAAAACGGGACTCGAACCCGCGACCCCGACCTTGGCAAGGTCGTGCTCTACCAGCTGAGCTATTTCCGCTTTTGGTTGTTTTGCGGATGCAAATATACAGTTTTTTTCAAATACAAAAACAAATTTTGTTTGCTTTTTACAGGAGCATATCCTTCAGGCCATCCGTTTTGTTGCGATGGTCTTGAAACAGTATGCCTCTGTTTTGCCTTTTGGGTTCTTGCATCTGACCTGCATGATAAGCATGGATCATGCAGGTTAAATGCTGTTAAAAATCATATCATATTGTTTTAATTCATTAAATTTGTGCGCCAAAAAATAAAAATACGAACTTTTAAGCCAATTAGCGCAATGAAAAAAATGCTAAGCCTGTCGTTATTCCTGGTTATTCTTTTTGGGAGTATGTCACTGACCGCTCAGACAGAAAATAAGTTTGGGCATATCAACACCAACGAGTTGCTTCGGATGATGCCCGGAAGGGATCAGGCACAAGCCGACCTGGAAAGATATGCAAGGGAGCTGGAAGAAACTTTTGTTGCCATGCAAAATGAGTTTCAGACAAAATACCAGGATTACCTGGAGAACCAGGAAACTTTTTCCCAGCTGGTGAGACAATCGCGCGAGCGGGAACTTCAGAGTCTGCAGGAGCGGATCATGGAGTTCCAGGAGTCTGCCCAGCAGGACATTATGGAACAAGAGGAAAGGCTGTTGAATCCGATCATAGAGGAGGCCCGGGAAGCAATCCAGAAGGTGGGAAGAGAAAACGGATACACCTATATTTTTGACACCAGTGGTGGTTCCCTGGTGTTTTGGGAAAACGGTGAGGACATTATGCCGCTGGTAAAAGCTGAACTGGGACTTGAATAGATTGTTTTCCTTATTGTAGTGCATTACCAGGTTTGTCCTGTGATCATTTTTAATATGTCACAGGACAAGTCATTCATACCATGATGCGTATTTGATATAATTGGATGAGATCCGCTCAAGGAGATTCCTGGTTAGATGCTGGTCTGTCTTTTTCAGTTTTTTTGCCGGAACCCCGCCGTATACGCTTCCTGGTTCCACTATGGTGTTTTCCAGCACGATGGCACCTGCGGCAATGACAGAGTTCTTTCCAATCACAGCATTGTCCATGATCACTGCGTTCATCCCTACCAAAACATTGTCTTCCAATGTGCATCCATGAACGATGGCATTATGGGCAACCGACACATTGTTCCCGATAGTAGTGGAGGCCGTTTGCCAGGTGCCATGAATGATGGCGCCATCCTGTATGTTTACGTTGTTCCCGATCCGTATGGAGTTCACATCGCCGCGCAGCACGGCATTGAACCATATACTGCAGTGATCGCCCATTGCCACGTCGCCAATGATCGTGGCAGTGTCGGCCAGATAACATTTTTTTCCAAAGAGCGGCGTAAAGCCACGAACAGACTTAATCAGTGCCATATTTATGAAGGTTACAGGTTATTGATCATCCAATCCGACGAATATTCTGAGCGGGTCTTTTCCCTGGAAGAGCATCCTTACAGGATCTTCGATACACTCTTTGACCCTGGCCAGGAAGCTCACCGATTCTTTGCCGTCGATGATGCGGTGGTCGTAGGAGAGGGCCAGGTACATCATGGGCCTGACCTCCACCTGGCCATCGATGGCCACCGGCCGTTCAATGATGTTGTGCATGCCCAGGATTGCGCTTTGGGGCGGATTGATAATCGGGGTAGACATCATGGAACCAAACACCCCACCATTGGTTATTGAAATGGTGCCGCCGCTTAGTTCTTCTATGGTGATCTTATTGTTTCGTGCCTTACCGGCCAGGTCGTGTATGGTTTTTTCGAGTTCAGGAACAGACAGGGCTTCTGCATTTCTTATAACCGGCACCATCAGACCTTTGGGAGTGCTGACAGCCACCCCCACATCGGCATAACCGGGGACAATAATCTGGTTTTCATTAATGGCGGAGTTAACCATTGGAAAATAAGGGATGCTTTCGGTGATGGCTTTTACAAAAAACGACATAAATCCCAGCTTGATCCCATACTTTTCCCAAAATGGTTGCTGGTATTTTTTGCGGAGTATGATGATCTGCGACATATCGGCCTCATTGAACGTGGTAAGCATGGCAGTCTGATTCTTAACTGCCACCAGTCGTTCAGCAACTTTTTTCCTCAGGAGCGACATTCTTTCCCGCTTTTCCCCTCTTGTCCCCCCCCAGGGTCTATCAGGCACCTGTTGTTGTCCGGACCGGCCGTGTGGTTCTTTGCCAGCATACCTGGAGGCGATGGCTTGCAGGATCTCTTTTTTTGTGATCCTTTTTCCATCCGGACGAACGGAGTCCCAATCCGGCTCAATGTGCAGTTCTTCCATCAGTTTTTTTGCAGCAGGAGAAAAAACAACATCCTGCTGATCTTGTCCGGATAGGTCACGCCCAACCTCTTCTTTCTTTGTTGCATCCCGGCTTTTTTTTGTTTCGGCTTTTGCTTGTGCATCAATATGTCCGATGACTTTGCCCGGCCCGACAGAAGCACCCTCTTGC
Organism: Bacteroidales bacterium; assembly: GCA_003559735.1. GTDB lineage: Bacteria > Bacteroidota > Bacteroidia > Bacteroidales > UBA7960 > PUPG01. The sequence continues at coordinate 15,891 of PWKN01000290.1, forward strand.
GTCGTGATGGTGATCTTTCCGTCTGCTGCCGCTGTGATGGTAAGTGTCGCTTTGTCAGAATCAATTTCTGCTATCTCCTGGTCTTTTTCCACAAAGGCACCATCATCAACCAGCCACCGGGCCAGTTCAACCTGTGTGATGGATTCGCCTGCTTCCGGAACGATAATGTCTATGGTCATCATTATTTTTTTTATAACGGTTATGTTGCCATTTTATGATATCTCGGTAAGGTGGCTGATGCACAGCTGCTTGCAATTGATGCACACATTTTCGCAATCACATTCTTCAAAAGCCTTTTCAACGATCTTTTGTTGTTGCAGCACGTGGAACTTGCTTGAACCGCTTGCCGGACTGCCACTTGGTGGACGGGCGATTACACCCGGGTTGAAGTCCTTCAAAGAATTCATCATGAATGTCCATGCCCCCATGTTTTCCGGTTCTTCCTGCACCCATAACCAACGTTTTGCCTTTTTGTATTTCTTTTTTACCGACTGCAGACTCTTTTCAGGCAGGGGGTAGAGTTGCTCAATCCTGACTATCGCCGTGTGGGTCATTGCATTTTTCTCTTTTTCCTCTTTAAGGTCATAATATATTTTACCTGAACAGAGGATAACCCGTTCTGTGATCTCCGGGTTTGCCTGGGGGTCGTCGATCAGGGGCTGGAAGCTCCCCGTGGTCAGCTCACTCGTGGCGGATACACATTGTGGATGGCGCAACAGGCTTTTTGGGGTAAAAACAACCAGCGGTTTACGGAATGGGCGTTTCATTTGCCGACGCATCAAGTGAAAAAAGTTTGCCGGGGTGGTACAGTTTGCCAGTTGCATGTTGTTTTCAGCGCACAAACCCAGGAACCTTTCCATCCGGGCGCTGGAGTGTTCCGGACCCTGTCCCTCGTAGCCGTGCGGGAGGAGAAGAACGAGTCCGTTCGGGGTTTTCCATTTCTCTTCGGCACTGGCCAGGTACTGGTCAATAATGATCTGTGCACCATTGACAAAATCTCCGAACTGTGCTTCCCATACAACCAGTTTTCCCGGACCAGCCATTGCGTATCCATATTCAAAACCGAGGACGCCGTATTCTGACAGTGGTGAATTATATATTTCAAATTGTGCCTGGTGCTTGCCGATGTTTGACAGTGGGACAAATTCTTCTTCCGAGTCTTCAATTTTCAGCACGGCATGCCTGTGGCTGAATGTCCCACGCTCAACATCCTGTCCGGATACCCTTACCGGCACACCCTCATGGAGCAGGGAGGCATAAGCCAGTGTTTCTGCCATGGCCCAGTCGACCTTCAAGCCCTTAAAAAACATGGCATGCCTGTCGCGCATCATGCGCAAGGTTTTACGGAAAAATCCCTTTTCTTCGGGTATTCTGGTAATGCGTTCAGCCAATTGGTTCAGTATAGGCTCATCAAATGATGTGTTTGTTGGCCGGGACATATCTTCCGGACGAGCTTCTGGGTATTCTCTCCATGTATTTGCCAGGAAGGGGTCGATGCTTCCCTTCTGGATTTGCCTGCTTGCATCCAGTTCTTTTTCAAGCATTTCACCAAAGCTGTTGCGGATATGGTGTATCTGTTGTTCGCTGATTTCGTTTATCGCGGTGAGTTTTTTAATGTAGATGGTAGCCGGGTCAGGATGTTTTTCGATGATCTTGTAGAGTATTGGTTGGGTAAACCTGGGCTCGTCACTTTCGTTATGTCCGTATTTCCGGTAACTGAGCAGGTCTACGAACACGTCCCTTTTGAATCGTTGCCTGAAGTCCATCGCAAGCTGGATGGTATAGACCACCGCTTCAACGTCGTCGCCATTGACGTGGAATATGGGAGCCTGTATTGTTTTGGCCACGTCGGTGCAATAGGTGCTTGAACGGCCATCCAGGTAGTTTGTGGTGAATCCCAGCTGGTTATTGATCACCAGGTGTATGGTCCCACCCGTTTGATACCCTTTCAGTTGAGACATCTGAAGCAGTTCATAAACAACCCCTTGTCCGGCGATGGAAGCATCGCCATGGATCATTACAGGCACCACTCTTTGGTTGTCGCCCTCATGTTTCAGGTCGATCTTGGCCCTTGTTATACCTTCTGCCACGGGATAGACCGATTCGAGGTGGCTTGGATTGGGTGCGATGCTCAGGTTGATCTTGTGTCCGTTTCTTGTCGTGGTTTCAAGTGTGCACCCCAGGTGGTATTTTACATCGCCCAGCAAGGTATCGTCAGCATATTCCTTGCCTTCAAACTCACTGAAGATCTGCCGGTATGGTTTTCGCAGGATGTTTCCCAGCACATTCAGTCTGCCGCGATGAGCCATCCCTATTACGTATTCCCTGATACCCATTTCAGCACCCTTTTCAATTGCGGCATCGAGTGCCGGGATCAATGCTTCACACCCTTCCAGCGAAAACCGTTTTTGTCCGGGAAACCGTTTACTTAAAAATTGCTCAAAAGAAACCGCCTCAATCAGTTTGCCAAGGATCTGTTTTTTTTCTCCAACACTGAAGTCCTGCGAGTTTTTTGTACTTTCCATCCGCTCTTTCAGCCAGTCGACTATTTCGGGCGATCGGATATACATGTATTCGGCACCTACACTCTGGCAGTAAGTTTGTTTCAGGTGGCCGATGATGTCTTTCAGCGGAGCTTTGCCAATACCAATGTCGCTGCCAGCCTCAAAGCTGTTGTTCATGTCGTCATCCTGCAATCCGAAATTCTGATGGATCAATGTCGGTGAATAAGATCTTCGAGTGCGCACAGGGTTGGTTTTCGTAAAAAGGTGTCCGCGCTCCCTGTAGGCATTGATCAGGTCCAGCACCTTCATTTCTTTTTCAAACACCGGCCGCCCCTCATCAGGGATGCTGTCCTGCCGGGGATACTGTGTTCGGGCAAATTCAAAACCATTAAAGAAATGGCGCCATCCCGGTTCTACCAGTTCAGGATCTTTAAGATACTCCTGGTAATAAGCCTCTAACCGGGACACATCGATATTGCCTAAATACGAATGTTTTTTCATGAACAGTCCATTATATAGTATACAAAAATAAGACAAAAATGTTTGGCTCATCAGACAAGGCCGTTGGCGAAAGGGTCTGTGTGTAACATCGCATGAAAAAATTTTATGTACATTTGGGCAAAATTTGATTTTTTGTATTTGTTTGCAGGCGGGGTCGGACTACCTGGTATGTTATGGGTGTTGCGGACGTTGGGTTGTTGCAGACAACTATTGAAAATGAGCGTAATGAATAAACAAGTCAAATCAGAAAAATCGATTGTAAAAAAGGCCTGGAATACTTTTTATAAAGGCAATTTTGACGAGGCGCTGGAATTGTTTCATCAGGCATGGGATGACGGGAAGGACTTGATGGCTCTGTATGGCAGGGCATGTGCCTTGTTCAGGTCTTCCGATTATGAAGGCGCACTGGCTGACCTGTCTGAACTGATACGTAATGATGAAAACAATCCGTCTTTTATACATACAAGGGCGCTCGTGTATGGTGCAAATGAAGATTACGACAACGCACTAAAAGACCTGAAAACCGTTACAACGATTGCACCTGATAATGGAGAGGCCTGGTGTGACCTTGGTGGGTTGTACCTGGTTCTTGACTCATATAAAGAGGCGGACATTTGCTTCCAGAAATCGGCCGATATTGACAAAAGCTGTGCGTGTGCCTGGTTTGGGAAAGGGATGCTGGCGCTGATGCGCAAAGAGTACAAAAAAGCAGGCGAGTACATGAACATTGTATTAAAGCTGGATGGGAAGCATGTACCGGCTTTGATGGCCAGGGCGGACATCGCTTTTGGCAGTGGACAAAAGAAGGGGGCGTTAAAAGACGTCATCAAGGCATTGATGATGGACCGTGATTTCTTTGAACGATTCAGAGAGTATTATGACGAAAGAGATACGGGGCAGCATGATATACTGGATGACAGCGACATCATATAGTGCCTCTCTCTATTGCCCGGTTTCTGCGTGATCAGCTCCGCCATTACCGGGCGACAGTGCCTAAAGGCATAAAGCGCTGATGATCCCACCGCGCTTTGTCTTCATGGAAATATGCACGTGACGGATCAAAGCCATCAAGTATATGCTCTTTGATGCCATGATGGTTGCCGGGAATTGCCTTCACGTTGTCCATTCCTTTTGCCAGCAAGATGGTTTGTGCAGCAACTGCTATGTGCTCGCTCCCGGCGTATAGCAACAGGTTCTTTTTTGTGCGCAGGGTTCTCCTGTGCTTCCTGTTGAGGAGTTCTTCCGAAGGAATATTGATCGCATTGGGCAGGTGGCTTTTTTTAAAATCTTCGGCAGGACGCAGGTCGATCAGCACAACGTTGTCTGTCATCCCCTCACCCCTCAATATTTGGTACAGATCAACATAAGACAAGGATGGGTATTCTGTTGATTGTTCCAGGACCTGGCGATTGCTCTGCCTGTAATTGTTTGTTGTAAGCAGTGAAAAGATGACTGCCAGCATGATGACAGAGAATAACAGGGTGCTGCTGGTATTCAGTATCTGGTTGTTCATGGTGCCTTGTTTTGTGTTTATCAGTTTGTAATATTCTTCAGCAACCACCAATCACAGGGATCACTTCCGACTCTTCGGGTGCCTGTATTCTTGGTTTTTCTTCTTCTTGTTTTGCGGCAACGCCACCTTCCAGGAAAAACTGCCGCGCACTGTTAAGGAACCTTGCGGTTGACCTGTTCTGAAGGTCATATGCAGTGGTGTCGGGTATATGTTCGTCGGCAAACAGTTCACCGAACATTGCATTCAGTCCGCCATCCATCAGGTATATCCTTTCGTATCCTGCCCTGCTGGCTGCCAGGTATGCCATGACCGCTTTGCTGTTGCCATTGCCAAAAAACACCTTGTCGCGCTGGTCTTTTTTAAACAATGGCCGCCACTGCCGGTCAGGTATTGCATCTGGCCGTATGCTGACCGCCCCCGGCAGCGTAAACCGGTCATATTCTGCTTTGTCCCGCACATCGATTAACACCAGGTTGTTGTGACCGTTTTTGATCTCATGTATTACCCTGTGGGTGCTCACATATGTTTTTTCGTCGTGAATTTCTGCCAGCAGTACATCCGGGGCTCTTTCACCGGGCCTGCTCTTACGTTCTGCAGGGAGGAAAAGAAAAACGATCATGCTGACAATTAGCAACATGGCTGGCAACACGTATGATGGTCTTGTTCTTATCTTTTCGGGCGATGTTTTGTTTATTTTGTCTTCAATAAGCTGTGTGATGGCAAATGCCAGCAATGCTGTAATTACCAGGATCAGTGCGAACCACGACCGGGACATGCCAAGGGAGTCGTACACGAAGATGTTCCCCAGAAAGTGGCTGTTATATAATGGTTCAAACAGATCGTAGAAATGTCCGAACAGGAATATTCCTGCAAACATGCCAATGATAAAGAGCATGGCATCAATTTTTCCTGTCACGGCGGCAACTATGCTTGTGCCCGGACAGTAGCCTCCCATGATAAAGCCAAATCCCATGATCACACCACCAGTGATGGCAGAGTAGAGAAAAGTGGGGTTGATGAAGACCATTGTCATATCGACCCAGCCGAGGTAGTTGAAAAAAAGAAGGCCTGTCATTGCAGTTATGCCAGCGGTAAAGAATACGCGCAGGACCACGAAGTCATACCCATAGAAGACGCCGGCTAGTTTTTTTGCCGAAGAAAAGCCTGCTTGTTCAAGGACATAGCCAAAGCCAATGCCCACGATGAGGGCAAAGAAGAGGGTGAGTTCCGGATTGATTATTCCATGAGGGATCAAAGGTGCCATAAGGAATGTGTGTTTTTGGTTATGTCCATAATTTTCTGAAAAAATATGCGATCAGGTATCCTGTTCCGAAGATGGCCATCATTGTGAGCATACCACCGGTTGAAAGCACAGCCATGCCGCTCAGTGCTGATCCGCTGGTACATCCTCTTCCAAACTGCGCCCCTAATCCAAAGAGCAGTCCGCCAGCCGTCGCAAAAAGCAGGCGCACCCGTGTTGAAATGCGCGGCCCGTGATCGGTTTTCAAACGAAGACGGTTGCTCAGGGCACCGCTGAGGAAAGCACCCAGGATCATCCCAATGCCAAGAAGCACCAGCCAGGAAGCCATCGGGTTTTCCCCATTGAGAAACCTCCCGTAAAAGGTTGATTGTTCAGCATATTCGGGCATGGCCGATATGACAGCAGAAACAGCCACGTTTCTTGCAGCACCGCTCGCACCCAGTCCCCGTCCGCTGATCATGAAAGAGGCCAGCAACACCATGCCCAGCAAAAAGCCGGCAAGGTAAGGGTTCATGTAGTTTTTTTGTGATGATTGCATATGTTGTATCGTTATTGATGAATATTGTTGGTCAGCATCCTCCAATTACCGGCGAACTGTCTTCCTGTTGTTCTTTTACCGGGGTTGTGGGCATTACCGGTTCTTTATCACCTGCAAGAGGCAGGTGATGGATGTGTTCTTCAACAAAGCTTCGGAATCCGCCCTGGGTTTCAACCATGGTTTGATGGATAAAAGAGTTGGCCCCATGAGCCAGATTGTATGCATCATAGCCCAGCAAACGAAGGAAAGCGGTAACGTAGGCACTGTGGTGTCCGGTATAGCAGTCAATTGATACAGGCTGATCAACTGGCAGGGTATGAAGTGCCTGTGTGGTATGGAGTGACGATTTGGGCTGATATTGAACAGCTCCCGGCAGGTGGCCCTGGTTATAAAGTGTTTCTGGCCAGTAGTTGATCTTATAAAAATCACCGGTATGTTCTGTTATCTCTGTAACAGTTTTATTGAATGCAGACAGGTCTTTGCTGAGCAGTTCCCTTGCACGGGCCCGCAATATGGGGTACCCTTGTGTTTCGCCCGTGCTTATCGCAGGCAGTTCTCCTGCGGCACGTTTGGGGTGTGCCCTTGTTTCCAGTCGGCCTTCAAGGTGGCTGCTGGTGACGGCCAGCCAGTGTTGTTCAGCAATTTCACTGTCCCAGCTGCTCAGGCCAAAGCGCAAAGTTGCCACATTATGATACCCGAGCAACAGCAAAATGGCGTTTACCTGTCCGCTGACCATGGCATCAGCGCACACCAGCACGATCACATCGAAGCCATCCGGATCGATCACTTGCTCAAAATGGTCAAGAATGCCTGATGGTCTGATGTTTACACTATGCTCGATGTGGCCGGCAGAGAATTCATCGGGCGGACGAAGATCGATGACATGTATGTTGTTGCCATGCAATCTCTGGTAAACATCGTCGGCATTGATCAGTGCCGGGATCATGGGACTGTTGATCAGGTCGCCGTTCTCTTCGAGGTATTCAATCAGTACGGCGGTTTCTTCTGCTGACGGTGCAGGCTGCTCTTGTTGCCGGCTGCCCGTGCATCCCGCAGCGATAATAATTATTAAGACACAGGTAATGAAAAGCTGATGGGTCATACAATTTACGGTTTTTTACTGGTTTGCTGGTTTGTTTGACATATGTTGCCCTCATTGATGGGTGGTCAATGAAGTTGTCTTTTATTTTTGTTCTGTTTCTTTGTCAGTCGTCTCCTCTTCTAGCGCTTCCCATCCGGTGATCATGGCCCTGAGGTTTGATGTCAGGCTATGTCCTGTAGTGATCAGGTACACATGAACAATGACAAAGGCAAGCAATATATAAGCGCCCAGGGTATGAATGGATGCAATGAGGTACAGATCATTGAACCCCGATGAATGGATCACCCCATCATACTGGTAACGGTATAACATATATGCCAGTCCTGAGAGGACCATCACCGGAATAAAGATGATCTTCAATCCGAGATATACCAGTCGCTGCATTGGGTTTAGCTTGCTGAGGATCGTTTTTTTAACAGGGTGCGGGGCATTGCGGAAGATGCCGGTAATATAATAATCGAGCTGTGCTTTCAGGTTTTTACCCGTTGGCAGGTATTGTCGCCATTCGCCGGTGGTGAAGTGCCAGAATATGGTAAATATGATCAGGACGATCAGTATATAGGCAGCGTTGTTATGCAGGTGCACGGCATTTTCAAAGCCAAACAGCCTGTATGAGCCATGGATCTCAAATCCTGTCAATGCCAGGAACAGGATGAGGAATGCTTGTGTCCAGTGCCAGAATCGTTCATACCGCGAATACAGGTAAACCATTTTCATCTGTTTCATGCCGGGGGTGTATTTGGTTTTAGTGTGTTCTTTTTTTCCGGGCCAGGAACCGCATAAGGGCATGCAATACAACCCCTGCGGTGGCCATCAGGAGCATGATGACACCAAAGTGGTCAATGGCGGCATTGGTTGTTTGTGCCGGAATATACACATCGTTAATTGCTGTAAGGCGTCCTCCCCGCCTTGTGTGGCAGTCTTCGCACTGCAATGCCTGTTCAGCGGGCGACACCATATGGTTGATCATCAGGAACATTTTGGAATCGATAAAATCGTATTCTCCCGAGAAGGGCATCCCGATGTACTCCATGCCTGCTGCCAGGGCTTCCTCCCATTCCAGGTCGACCCACAGCGCACCCATTCCCGGTTGCTGATCCCAGAGCTTTGCCTGGATGATCGTTCTGTATTCGGTATCGTATGGTTGGCGTCCGGTATGAACTTTGACCGGATAGATGCGTGCACCGGGGTCTGCCGCATCACCAAAGAGCGTATTTATAAAGATGATGCTGTCATTTTCACTGATCACGTCGGATATCAGGTGGTGGTCGGCTGTTCCGTTAAACCATGTATAGCCCGGGATGGCATTTTGCACCCAGTGGAAGTCCCCTTTGATGGAAGTATACAGCAAGTTGCCGAGGGTGTCAATGATCTCGTAAGGTTCCCCGTCTATCCTGTCAGTCGCTGTAGACCAGTCCCAGTGCATTTTCGTGGGGTTCACCTTGGCATATACGGGGATATGGCATGTCTGGCACGCCACTGTTACAGCGTGTTCGTTCAATGTTTTTGTGGTATGTGGCAGGCTGGTATGGCACTCTTCGCATGTTGCCCGCATGGTGTTGTCGCTCGACACACCATAGTAGCGGCCCAGCATCTGGTGGTTTGTGGTTTTGTGGCAGTCGATGCATTCAAGGTTCGCCCCTTCGGCCGACATGTGCACGTCTGTTTCCCAGGAAGCGTTTAGCAATGCATTTTCCAGGTCGCCATGTTTTACGTTGTTGCCCCCGCCCCCGTAAAAATGGCAATAGCCGCAATTGTCTTTTTCAGGTCTGCCCACCTGTTGAACAATGGTTTGAAAATCGAGTCCGGGAACAGGATAGCCCGCCATTCCACGGGCCTTGTCGTAAAGACCGCTGTTGTCGTGACAGATCAGGCAATCGATATTGTACGGGTTGTTGTGGTCAAAGCCATCGTCAAACCAGCCATAGCCAATATGGCAGCGGTTGCATGTTGCTTCGTTGGAAAGGATTCCCGTGCAGAAGTTGTTGACCAGGTTTCTCTTCCCAAGGTAAGTCACTCCGCGTCCCTCTATGTAGGCCTCTCTTTCCCAGTTCCAGTGGGCATTTGCCAGCACTTCGCTGCCTCTTTCGGTATGGCAGGAAATGCATGTGGCAGTAATCTCATGCGGATCGTCAAAATCTCTTTGAAGTTCTGCGTGTTTGCTGTGGTCAACTGACGGGATATGTGGTATGGCATATTCTTCCCTGAGGTTATCCAGCAAGGTGTTGTCTTTGGTGGCATCGCGCAGCATGATGGTGATGATCACAATGGGCAGAACAACAGTCAGCAGGAATGTTGCAATATTCTTCATGTATGCTTTCCGGTTTACTTTTTCAGGTCAAATATACAACTATCTAAATATAAAAGCAACAAGTTTATACCGGTCACATGTTCATGTTTTGACCGGAAGTAAAAAGCATGAGTGATACAGATTAAAATACTGCTTTTACAGCGATTCGCAACATATTTTTGTCTTTCATGACGGAAAAGATACTGTCACCTTTCCCATCGAAGAAGAATCCGCCCACAGTCATTTCCAGGTTCTGGACGCCGAGGTAAGTAATTTCCGGAGCGTAGAGCCAGGAAAAACTGTTTGCCATGTCTTTCCGGTCAGATACGGACAATGCGCCGGAAATGACCTGTATGCGCAGTCTGTTTTGCATTGCGTACCGGTTTATATGCAGAAAAAGGTAATCGCTGGCCTCATCACGTCCCCTTTCGTGGAAGAATCCCTTCAGGTACTGTGCATTCAGGTAGCTCCCATTGCGAAAAGTATAGTCGGCACCGACGACATATCTGGCGTAGGGTTCTTTTTTAAGTACCGTTTCACTGGCAGGAATGTCGACGTTAAGGTGTGCAGGGACATGGATGGTCATTCTTGTTTCCGATTCGGGGAGGAAGACAGCCAATTCTGCCCATACGCCTACGCTCCCGATGGCCCCCGCCATATCGGCACCAAATACATGCCGGCGCGGGTATATGAGTGTGGCATGTATGTTGGGAATGCCCGTACCTGGGTTGACACCCAGGGTCACAGCGTTGGGCAACGAGAGAGGGTCTCTGCCATACAGGTAGCTTATTGAGAAGTCAGTATTTGCCGCAAAGCCTCTCCACCGCAGTCCCACATTGCTCCCCTCCTGGAAATTATTGGATGGCAGAATGATGCTGTCGGTAAGGGTAGGAGTGGGCTTTATGTCAGGGATTGGAAAAGGTGCGGCAAGAAGATCGAAAAAAGGTCCGACGGGCATGTTTGCCGGCTGAAAACGGGGAACATACACTACCTGCAGCGCGCTTTGATGGGTGAAGTGCCATTGCAGGCTGAGGGCATCAACCCCCAGGGTTCTGCCAAAGTCGAGAACATCTTCCAGGTCGAAGGGATTGAGGTTGTTGGTTGGATTAAACTGGTCGGCTCTGCCCCAGGCGATGTGTTGCCGGCCGATTTTCATATCCAGGTCATCATGAAACAGTCCGTGCACCTCTGCGTAGAGTTCTCTGATGTCGAGGCTCCACGGACTGACCTTCTCCTTACGGAACAGGTCGGCCGACTCATTTACGACGGAAGGTCCGAGGTGTCTTATCCAAACATTGGAGACCACGCGCAGCGGGCGCATCCTTTTTTCCATTGTCAGGTCCAGGCGCGTCTCGTTCCATGCCCATTCCCGTCCTTCTTCCAGAAACAGCCGCTGGTCGGTGCCGGCTGAGCCCCGCCACAACAGTGGATTTTCGGTCGCCACAGCAGGAAGGGCCATGGCCAGAACTATAAGTGCATAAAAAAAGCCAGGTGTTTTCATAGTATTTAATGGTTCTGCGTGGTGCTTTTACCGGTCACTTAATACCTGGTGAGGTTTCTGACGCTGAATATTTCGTCACCAAGGCCAGTATCGAATTGCACGTTGTCAAATATCATGCGGGTGCTGTGGTCTCTTTTCATGTTTTTGATGAATATTTCCCTTGTAAACCAGTAATTGTCTTTCCTGTCGAAGGTGTTTTCAATCAGTTTAAACTCCTGGCCACCCCTGTCGTAGGTCAGCATTGTTTCAGGGTGGTAGTGTTCTTTGTTAACGTGGACGACAATTTTTGAATAGTCACTGCGTGTATCCGGCAAGGGACTAAGCTCCAACACATAGTGATCGTTTGTCTCTTCAGCCAGCGTTGCCGAGAAGTCGTCGGAATATTTTCGTGCTTCAAGGTCTTCGTATGAGAAGTCGGTTCCGGCAAAGGACTGGTTTTTTACGTGTGATGCGATCCTTCTTTCCCTGCCGTAGGCAGGCATGTACAGGTAGATCACATCGTCGGGCAGCGACAGGAATGCAATACCCGCCTCGCTTGCCGGGGAGGTAAAACGAAACAAACGTTTGTATGCCCCTTTTTGCCAGGCGATGGCTTCTCTCCTGCGCTCATTGCCGTTCCTGTCGGTAAGGATCATGGTGATTGTACTTTGCTGGTCTTCTGCGGCAAAAAGCACATCGCTCATACGGTTCAGGATCTCATCGGCATCAGAAGCCAGCAGGTTATTTACGGAGAAGAAAAACGACATTGCCGTTACAATGCATGTTAAAATGAAGGTTTTCATGTGCTTATGCTTTTTGTCATTAATAATACTCTTGACTTTATGGACAGACCCTGCTTGGTGAATCAAAGTTAAAACAAATGACTCAAATAAAACAGGAATTTGTTTTACAGTTATAATTTTACCTAACCGCAAAGAAACGCCAGGTTATTCGCAAAGCGCAAAGGAGTGCCCCTCTGCCAGTCTCCGCGCATTACCCAGCGCCCTCTTCGGTAAAAAAATCTCATGCCCATTGCGGTTAAAACAACATACAACTATTTCAGGTCCGGTATTTCAATGTTTCTGAACTCCGTGGGATGGCTTTCTGCCTGCAGCGCGACATATCCCTTGCTCAGGGGCAGTCCGCTGTCTTCCAGCTGCAGGTTGCCGTTTGCCTGATTTAGATTCATTCTGTACGTTTTTTGGGTTATATTCCGGATATGAAAATATTGTCAGGCGGTTTGAACGTCCGCGACGGCAGCATAAATTACCGAATGTATTAAGCAAAGATGAAGTGAAAAGGATACTGTGCACACCGACAAACATGAAGCACAGGGTGGTTCCGGTTTCGGAAAAGGTTGTGGAGATGTTGCGTGAATATTACAAGATCTTCAGGCCATAGGCATGGTTGTTTGAGGGACAGGATATTGGTACGCGTTACAGTGAACAGAGTTTACAATGTGTATTAAAGCTTGCGGTTAAGAGGGCTGGTATTCGGCGGCCTGTGACATTGCATTGGTTGCGTCACAGTTACGCGACACATTTATTGGAGGCAGGAACTGACATCAGGTATATACAGGAGTTGCTGGGTCATAAAAGCACTCGAACGACGGAAATTTACACCCATGTTTCGACAAAGAGCCTGCAAAAAATAAAGTCACCATTTGACGACTTGTAAGATTTTTCCTTATATTGGCAGTTGTTATGCCAGGAGACACAATATGACTGCTGGTCATACAAATCCACATGGCAGGTGGTGTGGTATAATATGACAGATGTGGATTTATAAGTGAGTTGTGTAGCATAGTAAATGCGGCTAAGACAATCTATTGAATAGAAAACTGAAATTATTTTAAACAAAAATTCGTATCTTTCGACAATAAAACAGCAGATTATGAAAACAAAAGAGTTAATAGATGAAATTCAAAAACTGCCGGTGAAGAAACGGATTTTTGTCATTGAACGAACGATGCAGCTAATGCGAAAACAGGAAGAAAGAGACCAAATGACAACAGCGGCAGATACATTATACGAAGACTACAAAGCAGACAAAGAACTTACCCAGTTTACTAACCTTGATTTTGAAAATTTTTATGAAGCAAGGTGAAATATGGCTGATAAATCTTGACCCTACTATTGGAGCCGAGATTAAAAAGACCCGACCTTCAATAATTGTAAATGACAATTCATTGGGTAAGTTGCCGTTGAAAATTATTGTTCCCATAACTGACTGGAAAGATAGATACGAAATTGCTCCGTGGATGATTAAGATTGAGCCGGATAATAAAAATGGTTTGACCAAAACATCTTCGGCTGATTGCTTTCAGGTTCGTTCAGTCTCGCAAGAAAGATTAGCAAGAAAAATTGGAACAATTTCCGTAAAACTAATGGATGACATAAGAATAGGATTATCTAAAGTGTTATCCATTGATATTGAATAACTACGCTACACAACATGATGTATATAAAACAGGCAGATATGTAGGTAATTGAATGTTTTGCAGTCCGTTTTGGCTTTTGTCTCGGGTGACAGTGACGAAGCCCGCAGGCTGCCTGCTTTATATACATCCAAAACGTTAGCAAAAATGCCATAAGAGCATCGTGCAACAAAAAAACATCAATAAATTACCATATTGGTAACTTTTTTACTATCTTTGTGAGTAGATTGATAAAGAATTATGAGAGTAGTTGCTAAAAAGATACTTCGAGATTTTTGGGAAAATCATAGCGATTCAGAAGATCAGTTGAAAACATGGTACAAAGAAGCAAGCAAAGCTAAATGGACAAATCCGACTGATATTAAAAATGAATATCCCAAAGCAAGTATTTTAAAAGCTGGACGAGTTGTTTTTAATATATGCGGTAACTAGTATAGACTGATAACGCATATAAACTATTTGAGACAGTGGGTTTTTATTAGATTCATTGGTACGCATACAGATTATGATAAAATTGACGCAGAAAAAATTTGATTGCTATGAATATTAAAGTGATTAAAAACGAGAATGATTACCAAAAAGCTTTAGAAAGACTTGAGGTAATTTTTGATGCCCCGATTGATTCTACCGAAGGAGATGAAGCGGAGATTTTGAGCATCTTGATTGAGAAATACGAAGATGAGCATTATCCGATTGGACCACCCGATCCGATTGAGGCGATAAAGTTTCGCATGGAGCAAATGGATATGAATAAAAGTGATTTAGCTAAAATAATTGGGTACAAGAGTAGAGTTTCTGAGATTTTCAGCAGGAAACGTAAATTGTCTTTACAGATGATTCGTAAATTGCATGAAAAATTAAAAATACCTTACGAGTCATTGATAGCAGATTATTAGAAGGCGCATTTTGCTAACATGCGGTCATAAAACATTTGGGGTAATGTGGTTATTCGAGCATTCTGCCACGCACCAAAGTTTGATAACGGTGGATGCGAACGCAGCCCGCTTTCCCAAACGTTTCATACCGCAAAACCGTTGTAGCCAATGCCTGTGAAAAAACGTGATATACTCAAAACAAAACTTGACTTAAAGTAAATAATTATTTACCTTTGCATTTTAGCTGAAGCATTTACAAGCGCATGAAGTGTTCAGAGCTTTACAGACTTTTGATTAAAGACGGATGGCACCCTGTTTCTCAAAAAGGGTCTCACGTAAAAATGAAACATGATAGGAAATCAGGAACCATCATTTTTCCAAATCATGGAAGTCAAGAGGTTGGAAAAGGTCTTGAGAAAAAAATAATTAAAGATGCAGGTCTGAAACAATAAATAAAGGTAATTATGAAGAGTGCAAACAAAAAAATTAAATTGATAGTTGAAAAGACCGATACTGGTTTTTCGGCTTTTTCAAA
>PWKN01000175.1 GCA_003559735.1 Bacteroidales bacterium
CCACCAAAATCAGGGGCTTGATCCAGGATCCCCAATACCCCGAAAAACTCGCCAATCTCCTCAAAAAATCCGATCCACGGCTAAAATCCAACCACATTTTGCGCCAATAGAGAAGAGCCGACTCCGTTTTTACATAACAGACCGGCTAACAGTAACTTAACGCAAAACCATTATCGAAGTTCAGTCTAAGGGCTATGCATAATCCTCTTTATTGGCTAATATCCCAGCCTAGCTGTTTTTTGAGATACTCTTTTATTTGTGGCTCATAGACCTTGACATAATTTCTATAATGTCGTTCAAATGAGCCATGCTGATATTGTTCCAACGGAAACAATTGTGAAAGATATTTCATGCCCTCTTCCCAATGACAGTCTTTCATATTCAAGTGAAACAAGTACATCCGAGTGCGTGTGGCAATCCCGTGATGCTCATTTTCATTGGCCATATTCAGTGCCTTTTGAGCAAGTCTCAAAGCAGGCTTTGTTTTTTGTTCAAACTCATAGAATTGTGCTTCACAAAGATACAAAAGGGTTTCTTCGATTTTGCTTTGCAAAGGAAGGTTAGGTTGGAGACTGGACAATGATCTTTTGGCCCTCTCTAAAAATAATCTACCTTGCGTAAAATATTCGTTGGCAGATTCTTTAGTATCTTTCTTTTGTGCTTGTCTTTGATAAACTGTGCTTATGTTTCTCAATAATTTACTTTTTTCAAGATGAAACAGGGCATCGTCTCTTCTGCTTTGCTCGATGATGTCCTGAGCAGCCTGGTATGCTTTTAGAGCATCCTCATAATGCCCACGTCGCACAAGGGCCTTGCCGCGCATTCTAAGGGTTAGTGCGCTTTTCATGGTATCGCTCTTGCCAAAAGCATCCAGCTGAGATTTTATCTTTTCCTCTTGAATCGCTCTGCCACTCTTGCGCAACGCAACGGTGTGGTATATTTTACCAAGCGCTGCTAAATATGGCCTGTTAAGAGCTTTGGCTAATTCCATAAACCGATTGGTTTTGCTAATGATGGTTTCCCACTGATCACATTGATAAGCATTCATCATCGACCACCACAACCCCATTAGTTCCTCTTCATAAGTAATTCCTTGGATTTGCTCAGAAAGTTTCGATTTTGACTCAAGCAAAATTAAAAATTTCTCAATTGCATCCTCCAACTGACTTCGCTCAATGGAGACAAGCTTGTCTAAAAGGCATTTGATTTGTTTTGCCAGTTGATTATCTGCTGCATAGTGGGACAAATCAACCTCAGCCTCACCCAACAAAAAGCCATAAGGCACCTCAAAAAACCGGGCGAGCTTGACAAGAGTCAGGGTGGTGCTGACCGTCGGAGAACGTTCAAGACGGTATATGCCTTGAAGGCTGACACCTGTGCTTTTTGCCAATTGCTTTTGAGAGACGGATTTATCTATCCGTAATTGCTTTAATCGATGATGGTCAATATACCCGCAGTTTTCCGACATATCATCGCCACGTTTTCGCTTAAACGTTCTTTTCATGAGCGTACCCCTTAAAAAATCTCAACTTAACGACTTCAAAACCCCTCAGATCGGACAAACTTCTATTTAATATACCAAATTGAAAGGGTTTCTTTGCTTGAAGATTATTATATTATAATACCTCACAAAAGTAAAATGTTTTCCAGTGAAAGCTCGCTATTTTCTATTGTAATATAAAATGAAATTTTTTTAAAAAATCAGAAAATTTTAAATTTTTTTATTGCTTTTCTCCCAACTTTTGTTATGATTGAGCATGGTATGCTACGGGTATACATCAATGCTTGAGATCATCAAAAAACCACATAAAGATTCTGGACTTCGATTGTAGTTTTAAGAATCAGCGCTCTGCAGTGTCTGCCGCTTTGGAAGTCTGTTCGGCATGGTTAGCGCCGCTCGGCTCAGTGATGCCCAGCGGATTAGTATAGATCGTAAAAAAGCAATGAGGCCAGAAACATTCTTTAGCAGGTAGTAACTGGCCCCATCGCATGTGCCAGAGATTCCTCCGGCAGTTCGCTTTTACCACAACTGTGGGGGAATTTCAACGCCTTTTTCATACAGCCAGCACAGACGTGCTTGGCAAATCGCAAAACATTGCGCAAAAAAGCAACCGAGATAACAAGCAATTAAATGTCTTTTGTGAGGGCAACATAATGTCGAACGGCATCCATAAGCTGTTGCGTGCATTAATTGTTGGAAGCCTTATGTTTTCGGCTGCAGTTGCTGCGATTTTCTATAGTTACGTCATCTTGTTTACATGCATACGACTGGCCGGTCTGTTGTGGCGCCAATTCTTCAGTGCGCCCTGGTAGGAGATTATATTATGCTGCGACATCTCAAAAATTTAATTCGACGGATTTTGGGGCAGCCCACAGACTGTCAACGTGTTGAGGCACGTCCCCATACCCAAGAGCAAAATCCTGGCGGCCCCAATTACATCCCGATCGAGTCTCATTTTGAATTGGTTCATATCCCGGGCACGAATTCCTATCTGGGTCACGTGATTAAAATCATGCAAATGGAAATCGGAGAACTCGTGACTTTGTCAAATCAATTAGGCGTCCTCCTGGGTTGCGGTCATTCAGTTGACACCCTCGAACGCATCGTTACTCCTCACTGGACACGTGAGGGTCTCGGGGGCTGCTGCAACTACTGCGCTCAAGAGAATGCTCTGTTGTTTGCTCAAGACAAACTGACGTTGGAGCAGCTACAACTCAAGAGCCGTTATTGTACGGCCTGCCAAGGAAAATCCTGCCATGGTTGCGGTCGGCGGGATCTTTGTGTCAGACATTCTCTTGCATTTCAATATCCTGACGGGCGAACAGTTTACCTCTGTCCGAGCTGTATGGCCAAGGAAGAAGAAAAATATTTTTTCAACACAGCGATGCAAATTATGCTGTTGCCTTTTCTTGAGGATCGTGAACCACCCTCAGAAAACCGGAGAGATCATGATCACCAACCTTAAAATCTCGATATTCACAGCCTTCATTGTCGGCTCGCCATATGTCTTTTGGGAGCCTTCAGAGGCTTTTGTCAATACACAGGACATCTTCTGGCAACCGCTTTGTAGCAAGGGGATAACCATGCTGGATCCCGGACAACCCATTTGGCCCTATCACAATCAAACACGCCTGAACAGCCTGAAAACCACGCGCATTGACGAAGAGCTGGTCTCCTATAAAGAAAAATTAAAGCACTGCAATCGTTGGGACGACCCGCAGGTTGCTTATCATTATCGACTGGCTCGCGTTGGCACCCCATACGCCCGACAGCGGGCCCTTCAATTCTTCGAGCAGATCTTCAGGCAGTACCGTGAAATCCAAGTCGAAACCAATGACTTTTTCGTGCCGTATGCAACTGCCGAGCAAATCAGTAACCAGAGGCAAGGGATCCATGTCCTTGATCAATTCTATAACGATGTGCCCTTATATGCTCCAGACTCATCATTGCCCTTGGCGTGGCTGATCCTCGGCAGGCAGGGAGGGGGCAAAAGCTCTGCAAGCTTTCATATTCTTTTTCAATGCCGTCCAAAGTCCCTGCCCATGCTCCTGCTGGACCCCAAAGGGACCTGGAAATTTCGCGCACAACAACTTTGCTGTGAGTACATTGAAAGTGAAGTTTTGTCATTAGACTTGGACGCACCCTCAAATACAAAGCTTGCGTTATGGCTCTTTGCCTACATGGAGGGCGTAGCTGCGATAACCGGGCTTCAGTATTCCATCAGCTACCTCAATCAGGCTTGCGATATCAGCCTTCGACAACGCGAAACATATCAGCAAAAAACCGGCGTTTCGACCCCTTTGTCACTCAAAGACATATATTGGGCATTAGGGGCTTGTTCTGCCTCCAACCCCAAGGAAAAACAGTACTTAACCAGTGCCCAGGCAGCGTTGGAGACTCTCATTGGCAAAAACAGCATATTCTCCAACCGAGGTGGGCTGCCGCTCGAAAAACTGCTTGGTGGCAACTATATTCTCGGTTGTCGCTATTTGTCTGCTGCTCAGTGCCGGTTGCTGGCCTGGCATCTCCTGGCCTATGAGTACTTTCGCTCATTTAATCGTCCAGAGACCACACAGCCGGTTGGTGTGATTCTGTTCGATGATAGTTCAAAATTTGTCAGTAAGCCTGATAATCTTTTTTCTTCATCTGGCTCGACCAGTGCTTATATGCATATCCTTTCAAACCTGCGCAGTACCGGCCGAAGCGTGATCTTTGTTGACCAAATTGTGGATCCTATTTATGCTGACATCAAGCAACTGTGCAGCAATTGGCTCGTCGTTGGAGGTCTTCAAGGCAGCAATGACTTAAGACAAGTCCAGTCTGCCATGAACCTGACAGACGAGCAAATGCGAATGCTCGTCCGGCTCCAGACCCGTGAAGCAGTGTGTTTTTGCCCGACACTTTATCCGCGGGCAATTCACGGATGGATTCCCGAGGTGCCTCCCCCGCAGCATTCCTGGCTCAGTGATCAGCCCGCGATTATATCCAAAATTCGTCCCTGGCATCCCTTGACAGAAATTCCAGAGGCACAGGCAAGGCCACAGACAAACCAGCCGTTGACCTCGCCAATTGGAGCGAACACATCCAACGCAAGCTCCGGGCTCGAAAAAGACCTTCATCGATTGTGCCTGGATGTGGTCACGTATCTTTTCGATCCTATGTCTGTTCGAATCAAACGATTACAAATCTCCGGCCGCACCTTTGAACGCGTTAAGCAACGGGGCATTGAATTAGGATTTTTCCGTGAGTCTGCCGCCGGTATGGTAAAGTTTCTGATTCCTCACCCCAGAGCCTATGAGGTTCTGAAACTGGAAAGCGAAACCATTTCAGAGCATCAGTTTTATACCCGACTGATCTGCATGTATCTGCGAAAAGATCCGGCCATAAATAGTATTCGACAAGATGTCTCCCTTTCCGACGGTACCGGCATCTCTGATATCCTGGCCACCTACCGCAACGGAAGAGTCCATGCTTACGAAATCACACTTTCCACTACAAATTTGCTGAAAAATCTTCAGAAATACAGCAGCCTCAGCTACACCGTACATTTTGTATGCCGCGATTATCAACTGAAGCAGGCCGTAAGCCTCTGTATCCGTGAATCCGGCCTCGCCCCTGATGTGATCGCAAAAGCCAGGTTCCATCATATTTATGAATTAATCAAACGGGAAAAACTATTGTTTTAGGAGTTATTACAATGCCGCCTATCAGCATTAAGAAAGTTTTGTTTTGGATTGGGTTGATCATCGTACTAGTCAACTGGGATCAGATCAAAGCGTTTTTGTTAAGTGTCTTTGAAGTGTTTTACGATGCATTCGAACCCTTGAGAAACTCTCCGCCGATGGCGCGATATATCGCGGCGCTGGCAGTGCTGTCATTTTGTTTTACTGTAATTTGGAAAATCATTTTGATGAAAATGCGATAACGATAGGGCCTGCATTTCAGCAGGCTACTACTTTTTATATACGGACGAACAGAACATGAACAACAAGCAGAAAGGTGGTGTATCATGAAACCGGAAAGTACACATTATAATTTGGACGTTCAGCGGTTTCTGGCGATGCACAATATCAGATCGGATGAGATGTTTGAGCAGCGTGATTCCGACGTTGAAGTCATCGATCTTGACAGTGAAAATCGCCGTGATGCCGTCAAGCAAACCACGTGGCACGTGATTTAGGAGCAGATTGCCGGGCGGCCTGTTGGCCGCCCGGCTCTGATAGAAAAATGAAATGGTATATTTTAAACAAACCCAGATTTGAAATCGAAAAAAAATTGCTGCGTGAGCACCACAGCCAGGTGGAGCTGCACGTACCCAAAAAAGCAGGCGGCTGTGTCACACTCCACAAAAAGGTCCGAACGCCAAGGGATGTCTATCATCTGGAAGGGAAATTCGCACACAATCATCCCTACAGACCCATGAAATTTAAGATCACTCAGCCCAAACTGAAATATAATACACCCCATTGCTTTTCTTCGGATATGCCGTGCCTGTACCGAGATAACGAGGTCGGACCCCAAACGACTGCCAAGGTGTACCTGGATTGGGCAATTCAGTGGATTCACACTTACGAAAATTGGCTGGAAACCGGGCATTGGCCCAAAACAAACAGGGGATAGCTTATGGAACAGACCTTGTTGATCACCTCTTCGGCCGCCCAGGATATTATGACCGCAGCACGGCAGTGTGATGTTGAAACAGGGGGTATACTGGCAGGTCTGCCCTACGCAATGGTTGTGGTCGCTGCCGGCAAGCCAGGACCCGGCTCTGTTCAAGCCCCAACCCAGTTTACTTCAGATCCCGCTGAGGATAAGCATTGTCTCTATCAGGCTAAAGAGCAATTGGGTCGTGCGATCACGGCTGTGGGATGGTGGCATAAACATCCGGGCAAGTTCAGCCGGCCCAGCTCACCGGATGTGTCCCAGGCGCACTGCCTGGCTCTGGAATACGGCGATGGCATCCCTGTTTTAGTGGGCATCGTCAATAGAGAGCGTTCACCTACCCGAACCAAGACGTTTTTGGCCATGTATGGTGTGGATCGTGACGGCACTTTAAAGACCGTGCCATGGGAACAAGTCAACGACAATCACCCCAGCATCCAAGAGGCCCTTAGAAAAGCGCCTTGTCAGCCGGAAGTTTGCAGCGAAGGGTATTGGAATAAGGATGATTTTGTGTTTTACCAAAACCCTGTAGGCCGCAAGCGAATCACCCAGGAGCTTGCGCAACTGAAACAGGCCGGATGGTCGGTCACCACATCCAGACGCAAGCAGGACAGACTGCTGATGATTACAGCTGTTCGGTCTGATATTAAAAGTACGCTGATTCTGCCACCGGAATATCCGCTTAACCCACCGCTGATCTATCAGCACAACAAACCTGTGTATCCGGAGATTCTTTGTCGATGGAGTTCGCTCTATTCATTACACGCCATATTAGACAGTCTTTCGTGCAACACTCCTCAAACAAGAGATCGGTCATGAAGAAAAAGACACAAATTAAATGCTTCCTTTTTGTTCGCTGCAAGAAAGAGCTCGCTGAACTTACGTCTGGCAGCCGAGTTTACGGCAAATTCGTAAGGGCAACGCAAACCTGGATCGTGACAACCTACCTTCCGTATGATCGCGAAGGGAGTCAGTCATTTCGTGTATATGCAAAACAGCCCCACTCCTGCCCAGCCAATAAGCTGGTTCTCTGGACAAATCAGGGTAGAATCATGGCAGCCTATCGCGCTCAAAAAGTGCCGATCCAAGTGATTACTCAAAATGATTTGTACAGCCGAACTCCCTTTGATGCAAAAGAAATGGCTCATTTGGCGCGTCAGTCTGTTGCAATTATAGGGCTGGGCTCAGGCGGCAGCAAGATCGCTGTTGAGCTGGCCAACGCCGGTATTCAAGATTTTGTCTTGTGTGATCCGGATATTCTGGAGCCGGCCAATATTACCCGCCATGAAGCCGGAATATTTGATATTGGTAAGACCAAGTGTCAGTTTGCAGCAGAATTGATTTCTCGCAAAAATCCCGCTGCCAACATTACAGCCTACGCAGAAGATATTTTCATGAGCCGTGACATCGCACAGGTCAAGCGCATTCTCAAACGCGACCTCATTGTTGCAGCCACCGACAGAACCGATGCCCAGCTAATGATCAATGAATTTGCCTACCGATTAAAGGTGCCTTGTGTGATGGGCGGCTGTTATGAAGACGCGCGCGGGGGTGAGGTCTTATACACCCTGCCCGACCATAAAATGCCGTGCCTGGCCTGTCTTCGGGCCGGTCTTAAACAACCTGAACAATTAACAACCATAGACTACAGCACAGCCAAGGGACCCGAGGACTATCAGGGCCAGCCTGGGCTGCATGCAGCCATTGATTTTGTCACCTCAGTGGAAATCCAGTTTTCGCTGGCAATCCTGCTGCGTCACATCCCTGGCTCCAGGCTGTCCAGCATCATCAACCCTGCGTATAATTATATTCTTATCGGCACTGCCACAGCAGCTGGATTTTACCGATTTGAAAAACCGTTTGAGGTTTTCTTTCAGCGCCTCAAGGGCACCCGCCAAGACTGTCCTGTCTGCGGGGATATATGGAAACTTCTCGAGAAACCATAGCTGACACATTATTAAGCAGGAGAACAATTATGTCTTTGATATCTCTTTTCATTCGTCTTTTCTGTCAGACCCCATCTGAACCTGAACACAAGCCCGGCAAAACAAGCACAAAAAAGTCCGGGACAAAAAAAACAGGGGTTAAAAAAACCGGGACAAAACACAACACTCGCAGTAAACAGAAACACATTTATGTGAAACACGAGGGAAAAGTCAAGAGCTATCGTGTGAATCAATACGGTGAGGTTTTCAGTAGTGAGTAATTATATAGTGAAAAATGAACCTCCAGCTCAACAATACGTTTTCCTGGATCGAACTGGCAGGATTTTTACCAGATGGACAGATGCTGCGCGGTGTGTTTGTAAATGTGAACGAACAAAACGCAATCGCGCGCTGGAGACAGCGATTCAACAACACCGATATCTTCGCCTCGGTCTTCAGATATGAAAAACCCGACCCGACCTCCCGATGTGTCGCCCCTATCTTTGCCGACATTGATTGCCAGGAGAATCTGCTCAATGCCCGTGACAGTGCCTTGATGTTCTGTGAGCTGTTATCACTGCATATGCAAACCGGTGTTGATGATGTCGCGATATACTTTAGCGGCAGCAAAGGGTTTCATGTTCTTGTGCCCTGTGTGATTTTCCAGCCTTGCCCCTCTTCGTATACGCTGGCATTGTACAAGCAAATCGCTCAAAACGCACGCCATCAGGCAGTACGATTCATCGATGAAAGTGTCTATACGCACAGGCGGCTGCTGCGCCTGCCCAACTCCATCAACAGCAAGAGCGGGTTATACAAAATTTCCCTCTGGCACAAAGAACTGCTGTATCTGGATCTACACAATCTGTTGAAGCTGGCCCGGCGCCCGCGTCCGGATGACTGCCTGGACATCCCCTGCTTCAACCCGCAGGCCGCTCAATGGTATAAAGATGCCCTGATCAGCATAGCCCGCTGCAAAACTAAAAAAACAACGAAAAAGACAGGTGAGCAGTTCAAATACGGCTGGCGCATTCCACCGTGTATTAAAACACTGCAAACAATGCGCCTGTCAGATGGAACACGGCACAGCACGTATCTGATATTAGCCCGATTCTACCGATGGATCAACATGCACCCCGATGAAATCACAGAAACCCTGCTGAGCATTGATGACAAGAATCCGATACAGCAACCCGGTGATATTCAGAGAATCGTCAACTGGGCTGTGCAGCATCCCGGTTTTCCCGGCTGCCGTAATGACCACTTAAAACAGGTCTGCTGCAAAGAGAAATGCTTTTATGCACAGATGAAAACAAACCGTTTAATTCACGAAAGGAAACCGAAATGAAAACCTATCACCCCAATACATCATTATGGAGCAAATACGCTTATAGATTTCGCCGCTGGATGACGTATGAACGGATCACATCCACCTTACGGACCGGCTCGTGGTATCCACTGCCCGCAGC
>PWKN01000197.1 GCA_003559735.1 Bacteroidales bacterium
ACCCATATGACCATAAAGGTTAGTACCGATGAAGGCAATAGCTGGCCGGAAGACCTCCAGGTATTGTTGAATGAGGATAGAGGCTTTGGCTACTCCTGTCTGACAATGGTTGACGACCACACCGTTGGCATCCTGTATGAGGGAATCAGTAACCTGTTCTTTCAGAAAATACCGCTGTCAGCATTTTTGGAATGAGTTGCTGACGAGTTGAACCAAATGTAAAAGCTTGAACGGGGAAAACAGCAAAGCAAACTATCTGTTTTAAAGCAACTTCCAGGGCAGGCTGAATGAAGGATCAAACGGTGGAAACGATAACCTCCAGGAGGGTCGGCTGCAGAATGTAACAGGTGGTGTTATTGGAGAGCCCTAAAAGCATCATCAGTCTCGGACCTACGACAGAGCTTCTCATATGTTTTGTTTGTTAATACATGTAAAAAGCTTGATGTGTTTAATGTTTACAGAAATTTTTCCTAACTTTACAGAGATATTAAATGAACGTTTAACCCAATCATTGGCTATGAAAAATATTTTTACATTGTTGTTGTTATGCATTCCCTTGATAATACAGGCTCAGCACGGCTTTGTGTTTGCCGGGGGAGATGCCACAGACGCAAGTGGTTCTGTAAGTTATTCTGCCGGACAGGTTTTCTTCCACACCTTTTCATCTGGTGGTGGTTCATTGGCAGAAGGCCTGCAGCAGCCCTATGAGATCTCCACCATAACCAGCATTGAGGAGGCCGAAGACATTGAGTTGCTCTTCTCGGCCTATCCCAATCCGGTAGCTTTGAAGAGATAGACTGGGGTGCTGACATGTATTTTATCAAGACAGAGATTGACTTGCAGGGAGGGGCAAGCTATACCATTGCGGGGGTGAGCCAGGTGTTAAGCGTGCCTTATGCCTTGCACGCAAAAACAGCTGAAACGGTCACCGAAGGCATAGAAGAGACCGACCCCTTGTTCACTGCATCCCCTGCATCTGGAATACAATCAGAGGACATTCTGAACTGGGACACATCTCACTCATGGGGTAATCATGCTGATGCAGGATATATTTCAAAAGAAACACAAACCCTGACCGTTGATGGACGTCAGGTCGACAGCAAACGGATGGTGCTGTTGTAGGTGATTTGGCAAGCTTGAGGGTTTGCAAAGGTGTTTGCCTGGGCAAAAAAGTTGCCCTTGCAATGTCGCTACAATCATAGGGTTTTTTTGAGGAAAGGCACTCACTTTGGTGGGTGCATCTTTAGACCTCAAGTTTTTGTTGAAGAAATTTCATTGCCTAACATCCGGATTGTTTGACTGGAAACCCATAAAAGAAGAATCATTGTTTGATGAAGCAATAAGTGAAAAACAAGCAAAAAGTATTGAATCGTACTGTATTTTTGTGCTTTTACCGGTATAAAACCGCTGTTTATGATCACTTTGATTCTTCAAATATATGAAATCAAACCCATCGACATCTGTCGGTGGTAGTTTAGTTACTACTACATTTGTGCATTTAAATATTAAGATACACAGTAATGATTTCTACTATTAAACGTTTGATTCGCAGACTATCATGGGGATACTCTGGGGATAAATACTATGGCAGGCTGGCACGAAAGTACCAGCAACAAAGGGAAAGAAAAAAATGGTGGCACAAGGAGGATGCCGTGGTTCAGGATTATTTGGGCAAACTCCCGGAAGGAATCGTCGTGTTGGACGTGCCATTTGGCACTGGTCGTTATGTGCCACTTTATCTTTCACGAAAAATGACGGTTTATGGGCTTGACGCCTCCCCAGAAATGTTGGAAGCAGCTCGTGAGTTGCTTGGACAGGACTATGACAAGTGCAAGTCAGTAGTTGTGGGGGATGCTGCCAACCTTCCCTACGAAAATTGTTCTGTGGATGTGGTGGTGTGTTTTCGTTTTTTACAAAGCATCATTCCCCTCGGGCTGGTAAGAAAAGTACTGAAAGAAATTCACAGAGTGATGCGGGTTCAGGCTATCCTTGAAGTGAAGATCAGACACGAATATGCAAAAGACCTCCCATTGCCTCCTGAAAATAAAGCCATGCGGGATGCACTCAAGCTGGATGCGCTCAATCAGCTGATGAAGGAGGCCGGACTAAAAGTGGTTGATGTTTTGCCCATTGAAGACAGGAAAACCCACCAGTTGGCCGCCTTTGTTTGCGAAAAGCAATAATGCCCGGAATGGATGGAGAGGAAACTACCAGACAGACACGCAAGTTCAACAAAAATCTGGTGATATTGCCCAAACAGCCAAGGCACTCATTGGCGATAAGCAAAGTATGCTAAATAAAAAAGCAGCTACACGCCATCGACCTGTAACTGCTTGATTTTGTAGTGGGCCCAGCTGGGCTCGAACCAGCGACCAACTGATTATGAGTCAGCTACTCTAACCAACTGAGCTATGGGCCCGTAATCATGGCGTCCATATCAAACAAATGCCATTTTCAGGAGTGCAAATTTACAATATTTTGATGATAACGAAAAGTTTTTTTTTCTTTGCTGACGCGTTTGTCTGCATAACAACATATGTCTACTGTCATGACCATTAAAAACATCATCTTCGACCTGGGCGGAGTTTTGCTGAACATCAGCTACCAGGTTACCATCAATGGGTTTAAAAAACTTGGAGTGAAAGACTTTGACAGCTTTTATAACCAGGCAGCACAAATGAACCTCTTCGACCAGTTCGATAAAGGGGAGATCTCCCCACAGGGTTTTCGCGATGAGCTGAAACGGATATCCGGACTCCCTCTTTCAGATGACCAGATCGACAGGGCCTGGAATGCCATGCTGCTTGACTTTCCAACAAAACATGCCGGACTGCTGAAAGGGGTCAGAAAAAACTACCGTACCTTCCTGCTGAGCAATACCAATGCCATTCATTATCCTGTATTTATGGACTACCTTGGCCAAAATCAAATCAATGGGTTCGATGCCCTTTTTGAAAAATGTTACCTCTCATATGAGATCGGGATGCGCAAACCTGATCGCGCAATTTTTGAGCATGTGATTAATGACAGCAATCTTGATGCAAACGAAACCCTCTTTATCGATGACTCGATACAACACGTGAAGGGTGCCTGTGGTGCCGGTTTACGTGCTGTTCACCTTGATCCGGACAAAATGGAGGTTGGTGACTTGTTCTCTGATACATATATGCTGACTGATCGTGTCAGCGACCTGACATACAAGGACTGAGCCCTTAATTGCATGTGTATTGTGCAATATGATGGTTCTCTTCCCTGACCAGTCCACTGTGTGAGGGTTGTGGTGTCTCGGACGGACTATATCGCAGATGGATCTTTCAGCTGATGTTCTGCTCAACAGAACCGCTCCTCTATCTCATCCAGTACTGCGTTGAGTGTGTCCAGGGTGCCGGCCGTTACCAGTTGTATGCGATAGTGCTTAAAATGTGGTATTCCCGGAAAATAATTTCCGTAGTGCTTTCGCATTTCAAACAGTGCGGTACGTTCTCCTTTCCAATCGACCGACAGGTTGATGTGGCGGCGACAAATGTTTGTGCGCTCTTTTAGTGGAATGGGCGGCAGGTCTTTGCCGGTATCCAGGTAGTGCCTTGTCTCTTTAAAGATCCAGGGGTTGCCTATGGCAGCACGGCCTATCATCACCCCATCGACACCATATGTATCAAATGCCCTCCTTGCTGAAGGGCCATCAGTGATGTCGCCATTGCCTATGATGGGGATATGCATGCGTGGATTGTTTTTTACCTCACCGATCAGTGTCCAGTCGGCTTTGCCCCGGTATAACTGGCAGCGTGTGCGGCCATGTATGGCAAGGGCTGCAATGCCACAGTCCTGCAACCGCTCAGCAATATCAACGATGTTTTTCTGTTTCTGATCATATCCAAGACGGGTCTTTGCGGTTACAGGCACTGTAACATTGTCAACAATGCGTCGTGTTATGTTCTCCATCTTCAACACATCATTCATCATGCCCGATCCGGCCCCTTTTGATGCCACCTTGCGTACCGGACAACCAAAATTGATGTCGATAAAATCCGGACAGGCACGTTCTGCCACTTGTGCAGCCTCCACCATGGCATCTGCCTGTGCTCCAAATAACTGTATGCTCACCGGCCGTTCATCCTGATGGATGTCCAGCTTGCGCAGACTCTTGCCGGCATCGCGGATGAGGCCATCGGCCGAAATGAATTCAGTATATACCCAATCGGCTCCCATTTCTTTGCAAAGCCTGCGAAATGGGGGGTCAGTCACATCTTCCATAGGTGCCAGCACCAGGGGCAATTGTTGAAAACGGATGCCCCCGATCACAATGCCTCCGGTTAAATCAGATGGATCAGCCGTTTTCATGGATTTAAAAAGATTGATTATTTTTGACGACCAACTACCGGCAAAAGTACAAAATTGCTGTCACCATAAATGAACGGAGTGGGATTGCAGACCATGCCCGTTAAGAAAATGGTAAGCGCACAGCGACCAGCTGTTGATAGTTTCATAGTTGCATTTGCCTGGTTCTGTGCGGAACAAATTATCTTAACCAATTATATTCATAATGAAAGACCAGGGATATTTTGGAAACCTGCACCCCTTCCTCAAACTGTTGCTGCTAACGTTTGTAATGCTGGCCGGTTCAATTGTGGTATTTGTTGCCGGACTGATCATTGCGGCGATAATCTTTGGCGGAGACGTATTTACACAGTTGGGTGCGCCTGATACGGACATTAACCTGTTGCGCTATATACAGATCATAACCCACCTCGGACTGTTTATTATCTCGTCGCTGGTATTTGCCTACCTGGTGGATAACGGTCCGTTACAGTATTATCGCGGCAGACAGATACCGCAGTGGTGGCCGCTGCTCCTTTCTGCCCTGATCATCCTGGCATCCGTACCAATGGTGTACTATTTGTCGCATATCAACCAGCAGATGGCATTACCGGAGTCGTTGCACGGACTGGAGCAATGGATGCGCCGCACAGAAGATGAAGCCGCACAGATTACTGAAACGCTGTTGAGTGTAAGTACCATATGGGGATTGCTGTTTAATCTGTTCATGATCGCTGTCATTCCGGCCATTGGAGAAGAATTTATTTTTCGGGGAGCCTTGCAGCGCATCTTTCATCAGTGGACGGGTAATGTGCATGTTGCTGTCGTCATTGCTGCTGTATTGTTCAGCGCCATGCATATGCAGTTTTACGGCTTCCTGCCCAGGCTGCTGCTCGGACTGTTGATGGGGTATATGTTTGTGAGGACAGGCAATATCTGGGTGCCGGTTTTTGCCCATTTCTTTAATAATGCTGCTGCTGTTACGCTTTATTATTATGCACATACCACCGGTCAGGAAATTGACCCGGATTCAATGGGTGAAGTGCCCTTTGCCCCAGTAGTGGCATTAATTAGCCTCGTCCTGGTTGTTTTATTGTTCAGATGGTTAAACACCGGGAAAGAAAACCATGACCGGGGTATGCAAATGGATGCGTGAGTCACTACTGATTAATGCATCTGCATCGTTGCGAAAGCCTTGAAGCAGAATGCTATGCCGGCAGCTTTCGTCGCCCTGCACCTGACCTGAATAATGCACATGAATTCGGCAGACTGAACATAATGATGGTATGGAGGGTCATTCAGCCGGACTAAAGATCCTTCAGTAGTCGGTTCTCATTGGATCGGTCGATCATATCATAGAAACGGGACAGCGATGCCTTCAGTGTGTCGAGTGCTGGTGATGGTTTGGCAATGAGTACGTCCATCCCCTGGTGCTCCAGCCGGTCGATCACCATTTTAATGCTGATGGCATGAATGTCAATGGCGGGCTGGTATCCCTTTTCTTTTGATTGTGAGGTCTCCGTCTCACTTACCAGGTGAACAGCATTGAGTTCGTTTAGGATCTTTCGCACCAGACTGTTGGGCATTTGCAATGTATTGGAAATATTGTCAGCTGTTAAGGGTTTTTCCCCTTTCTGGAAGTTGCTGATAATCAGCTGGAGTATGTAGAGTGCCAGTACTTTTTTGTTAAACGGACTGATGTTCTTTGTTTCGGTCTCGAATTCGTAGTTGTCGACATGCTGGTTGGCAAATGACAGCTCCGCACCGAACAATACAACGATCCAGCTTACCTGCATCCAGAGCAGCAGCAGCGGCAATGCGGCAAAGGACCCGTAAATGGCCCCATACCTGGCCGCTCCAATCTGAAAGGCAATATATGCCCATTGCACAAACTGGAATAGTGAGCCGGCAATGATCCCGGCAATGAGTGCTGACGAAAACTTAACCCTTGTGTTGGGCATTATGATATAGAGCAGGGTGAATATGGTCCATATCAGGATGAATGGGATCATCCGTACCAAAAACAACAATATGGGGCTGAGAATGGTGTGTTCACCTTCCTGTAGCTGTGTGTTCAGGTATACTGTCGCAACACTTGCCATGATCAGGAAAAGGGGGGCAAGGAACATCATGGAAAAGTAATCACTGAACCTGCGCGACCATGTCCTGGCTTTGCCTACCTGCCATATGTCGTTAAACGATTCTTCAATGTTGACAAGCAACATGGTTACTGTATACAGCAAAATGAGGAGTCCGACGGTAGCTACGGTACCCCCGTGTGTCTGACGCAAAAATGATTCGGTAAGGTCCATAACCCAATGAAAAACTTCATCCCTGCCTGCGAGCGCTGATGCCAGTTGTCTTTCCAGGTACATCTCCAGTCCAAACCCCTTTGCAATGCCAAAAGCGAGTGCAGCAATGGGCACGATGCTGAAAATTGAATAGAATGTCAGGGCAGGAGCACGAAGCAACACTTTGTCTTCCCTGACTCCGCGGACAGCCAGGACGAAGATGCGAAGTTGTTTGATAAGGAACGTCTTCCGGGGTGAAAGGTCCTTTAATGGCACTCGCCATATCCCGACCGTTACAAAATGGGAGGCCTTATCTATTGCACGAAATATGTCAGTGATCTTTTTTTTCACCATAGTATGAGAAATAATGCCCGTCCATATTTACCGCAATATACAAAAAAAACAAGGAAAGCGGTCAACATATGACCGCTTTCCTCCCTGATATCCACCAGGATATTATTCAATCACAAAAACAGAGGTGTCAAGTCCACTGTTTATCTGAACCGAATCAATCCTCATTTCAATGATTTGCGGACCCACCTCCTGTACCATTGTGTGGGCCATAACCAGTCCGTCAACTTCACGATAGTCATTGTATGTTATCCTTACTTCGTCGGTAAGGGTTTTTATCTTCAAACCGGACGATACGCTGTAATAATCATGGATCTTTCTGCCAGATGGATAAACAACCTCGATTTTGTAGGTGTCTTCTCCGTTAATGGTTTTTATCCCAAGAAGCTCCTTTTCAATGTCAAACTCTTTGTATACCAGTTCCGGATTGATCAGCGATTGCATTTTGAACTGCTCATACTCGGGCCCTTCCGTAAACTCTTGTCTCCCCATTTGGGTTACCATCACTGCTTTTTCTCCGTCAAACAACTGTTGCGATATGGTCATACCGCTCATTTCCATTGTTTGTTTGCTGTAATAAGGTGCTTTCTGGTAGTTCTTCCCTTTTATCTCCATTCCCATCATACTGGCGGTAATATCCTGGGTCATATCTGTAATGCCTTCCAGTTTGTCGCGACCGCCAAGGGCTTCAATATACTTTTCAATAACAGTTTCTGCCGTAAACCCCGCAGGTGCCGATGCAATATCTGTCTCAACAACCGGTCTGCCAAAAGCATCATAAAATTCGACCTCACCGGTGGCGCTGAAAGGGATCAGGTTATCGGCAACCTCTTCCTGGTTTCCTGCAACAACGATGATGGCGTTGCCGGGTTTGAGGTATTTTGCCGCCATCTCCTGCACGTCCTCGGCAGTCACTTCATTCAGACGTTCAAGATAGGTTGCATAATAATCTTCGGGAAGGTCATAGCGGATAATGTTTCTTGCAAAGTTGGCAATAGTGCGCGGACTTTCAAGGGAGCGTGCGAAGCTGCCGGTCATGAAATTCTTTGTCAGCTCCAGGCTGTTTTCATCAACCGGCTCGTTGATGATCCGGTTCATCTCATAAAGTATTTCCGTTACAGTGCTGTCGGTCACTTCATTGCGGACTTCGGTGCGGGCTGTGAAGCGGCTTACCAAACGGTCGGTGCCAATATTTGAACGTGCTCCGTAGGTATACCCCTTGTCTTCACGCAGGTTCTGCATCAGTCGACCGGAAAAAGCACCGCCACCCAGTATGGAGTTCATCACACTTACCTTGATGGCATCTTCGTGTCCGGGAGTTAGCACCAGGGGATGGGTTACCATTACCACACTTTGCACTGCCCCTCGGCGGTTGGCAAAAGCCACCCTGTTGCCGTCAGGTGGTTCGGGGGTAGGGTAGGTGCGTGTTGGCACATCACCCGGCTCCCACATGCCGAAATAGGTTTCCATCACCTCCCTGGCTTCATCTGCATCCATATCTCCTACCACTACCATATAGGCAACATTTGGCTTGAAATGGTCTGCATAATACTGCCTGATCTGATTGATGGTGATGTTGTCGAGGCTTTCGACCGTGGTGTTCTCCCCATAGGGGTGATCAGGTCCGTAGGCCACTACCCGTGATACGTTGGCAGCCATTGCGCTTGCATCGTTTTGTACGGTAGCCAGTCCCGACTTGTTTTGTGTGATCAGACGTTCCATCTCTTCTTCGGGAAACGTTGGGTTAAGCAGTATATCCGACATCAGTTCAAGCAACGTTTCTTTGTGCCGGGTAAGTGAGGAGGCAAACATGCCTGTTGAAAAGGTGGAAATGCTTCCGCCAATAAAATCAATGGCTTCATCAATCTCTTGTTTCGTCCTGTTAATGGTTCCTTCGCGCATCAATGAACCTGCAAGGCTGACATATCCTTTTGCGTCGCCTTCAAAGACGGGGTCAATGTCGAGTGTAAGCTGAAAGGAAACGACAGGCACCTGGCGGTTTTCAACCACGATAACTTTCATTCCGTTATCCAGTTCGAAGGTTTCAAATTCGCCCAGCTGGATAACAGGCGCCGGTCCCGGTTCGGGTCGCTGACTTCTGTCAACCTGTGCACCGGCGGCAAATATGACAAATAGGATTAGGAGCAATGATGTGATTAGCTTTCTCATGATATGTTAAGTTTTGTTTGTTTGTTATCCTAATTAGAGTCTGTTCATAAAGTCAAGTGTCTGAACTATAATGTTCGGGTTCAAGGCTTGCGCAGTTTTGAAAACCAAGGAGTTTACTTTTGTAAATGACTGGTTTCAAAACAAGCATAACGCAGAAACCGGACATTAGAGAAAGACTAATTACTGTGCCTCCGGCAAATAATACAATACCACCCTGTTGTTTTCATGCAGGTACTGTTGCGCCACATGAAGTATGTCTTCCCTGGTTACGGCCATATACCGGTCTATCTCGGTGTTGATCAGGTTGGCATCGCCATACAGCAAATGGTAATCGGCAAGGTTCATTGCCCTCCTGGCAATGGTGGTGTTGTCGTTGACCATGCGGCTTTCTATCTGGTTGCGGAGCTTTTGCATCTCCTCTTCTGTGATCAGCTCATTGCGAACCCTCTCCAGTTCTTCATTGATGCTTTCTTCAAGCACACTGGGGTCTATGCCAATATTTGGGATAGACATGATGATGTTCAATCCCGGATCCTCGAGTCCGAGGGGCATTGCCTGGACCATCATCGCTGTCTGGTCCTCTATTACCATTTTCCGGTTTAGACGGCTGCTCTGGCCTTGCGACAACAACGATCCGAGCATTTGTAATGCGTAATAGTCTTCGGTGCCCTGGGCCGGAATATTAAACGCCTTGATCAGGGCAGGGAGCTGGATGTTGTCGTAAACCGTATCGCGCAACTCAGCAGTGCGTTCCGGTTCAACCACATCGGGTCTGAAAATTTCATGACCGCCACGGGGGATGTCGCCAAAATATTTTTCAACAAGCCCGATGGCTTCGTCAGTGTCAATGTCGCCCGATACCACCAGTACGGCATTCTCCGGAACATAAAACATGTCATGAAAAGCAGTGATGTCTTCATAAGTGGCATTGCGGATGTGTTCGTCTTTGCCCAACACGTCCGACTGATAGGGATGTACCGTATAGGCACGTTTGATGGTCTCCGTCAGGATCCTTCCATAAGGCCTGTTGTCGCGTGTTTGTTTCATCTCTTCGGTTACCACGTCTTTCTGGGTTGCGATACCGATCGAGTCGATCACCGGATGGAGCAAACGTTCCGACTCAAGCCACAATCCGAGCTCCAGCTGGTTAGAGGGGAGCAGAACAAAGTAGTTGGTCACATCAAAACTGGTGTACGCATTGAGCGAGCCACCAGCCGCCTCTACAATTTCGGCAAATTCACCACGACCAATATGCTTTGAGCCCTCAAACATCAAATGCTCGAAAAAATGGGCAAATCCCGTACGGTCGCGAAACTCATTCTTGGCGCCCACATGATACATGATGTTTACCACCACATTCGGAGTGGTATTGTCTTCGTGCAGAATTACATGGAGTCCGTTGTCAAGGGTGTACTCAGTAAACTCTATTCTGCGCTCTGCTGCATGAACGAACGAAATACCGGCCAGCAGCAGCATAGTGAATAAGAAAAGCAGTCTGTGTTTCATCTTTAAATGATTATGTTAATAATACATGACAGAACGATGATATACCTGTTTTGCCTTCACCCGTTGGTCTTGCTTAAGGCCATCTGCTTCGTTGCCAATGTTGTGCGATAAATAACATGATGTAAGAAGTTTCAGGCATCAAAAAAAACTGACCTCAGATTTAAATGATGAATAAAACAGGTTAAAACCAAACAAAATTATCAATAAAAAGCGATTATTTCCAAAAAACCGTTGGGTTTTTGTGCTGTGTCAGGACTACTCCCTCGCAAACACTTTCCGTAACTCACGGTTTGAAAGGTTGCCCACCCATTGTTCGCCGATGGAAATGCTCAGGTCGGCCAGCTCTTTTTTGCTTTTGAGCATGGCGTTGATCTTTTCTTCAAAAGTGCCCTTGGTAATCATGCGGTAAACCATCACATTTTTGTGTTGCCCGATACGGTAAGCCCTGTCGGTGGCCTGGTTTTCAACTGCTGGGTTCCACCAGAGATCGTAATGGATAACATGGCTGGCGGCAGTCAGGTTCAAGCCGGTTCCGCCGGCTTTGATGGATAAGATGAAGATTTTTTCGTGCGGGTTCTCCTGGAAGCGGCGCACCATCTCATCGCGCTGCTTGCGTGTGGAGCCACCGTGTAGAAACATGGCATCCATATCAAGACGGACTTTGATCATCTTACGGAGAATATCGCCCATTTCCCTGAACTGAGTAAAAACCAACACTTTCTCATTGTTCTCGAGGATGTTCTCGATCAGGTTCATGAACAGGCTTGCCTTGCCGGACAAATCGGGTGATGCATCCTCCTTTTTCAGGTACTGCGACGGATGGTTGCAGATTTGCTTCAGGGCCATGATCAGTGTCAGAACCAGTCCTTTGCGTTTAATGGCATTTTTCGGGTTGGTCTCATCCACAGCCACAATTTCGGCCATGATGTGGTTGAGGACATTCTGGTAGATGGCAGCCTGTTCTTTGGTGAGGGAGGCATGATAATCCTGCTCCATTTTTTCGGGCAAATCGCTGATGATGGTTTTATCCGTTTTAAGCCGGCGCAGAATGAACGGCGAGGTGACCTTCAGAAAATGGCTCAGTATTTTTCGGTCGCGGTTCATTTCGATGGGTGCGGCATATTCGCCTATGAATTGTTTCAGGCTGCCAAGGTAGCCTTTGAATGTAAAATCGAAAATGCTCCAGTATTCTGACAGCCGGTTCTCGACCGGCGTGCCGCTCATGGCAATGCGGATGTCGGCTTTAAGTTTTTTTACCGCCTGTGTTTGCGCTGCCGCTACATTTTTAATGTTTTGTGCTTCGTCAATCACAATGGCTTTCCATTTGTGTTTCGAAAAGATCTCCAGGTCGCTTCGGGCCATTCCGTAGCTGGTAATCACAATGTCGGAATGTAAGTCAAGCTGGCGATTATTGCCATGGTAAATTGCGTAGCTCAGGCCGGGGGCAAACTTCTCCAGCTCTTTTTGCCAGTTGGTGAGCAGGGTGGTGGGCACAACAACCAGTGCTTTCTGTTTTTCAAAACCACCTTCATCTTTGATCTGCTGAAGCATGGCAATCACCTGCAGTGTTTTACCCAGGCCCATGTCGTCGGCAATGATGCTGCCGAAGCCCAACTGCATATTTTTGTAAAGCCAGCTGAAGCCTCTTTCCTGATAAGGACGAAGACTTGCCTGTATCCCGGCGGGCACTTCCATCTTCCCGATTTGCAACAGGCTGTCAATCAACTGGCGGGTGTTATCGTCCATAG
Organism: Bacteroidales bacterium; assembly: GCA_003559735.1. Taxonomy (GTDB): domain Bacteria; phylum Bacteroidota; class Bacteroidia; order Bacteroidales; family UBA7960; genus PUPG01. The sequence goes on from PWKN01000197.1 coordinate 12,383, forward strand.
TGATCTTCTGGCCGTTATACTCGCCGGTAATGGCAGCCTGAAGCAGTTGGTGGCGGCTCAATTTTTCCTGCTTTGCAAGACTTTCCATCAAAGCCTTCAGATCCACAGGATCGAGGTGGACGTATTGCTGCTTCAATTTTACGATGCCAGACAAGCCCTGCACGAGTTTCAGGAATTCATCCGCATTGAGGATGGTTTCTCCGAGGGCTATTTTCCACCGGAACTGAATGATTTTGTCTAATCTCAGAAATGAGCGGGAGCCGGATGGAGTCCCGGAACTGAGCGAAACGGTAATTTTGGGACGGACCAGGTTTTTGAGTTCTTTCGGAAGGATGACCCTTATGCCGTATAGTTTGATGGCAGGGATGGCGTTGAACAATTGCATGGCAAACTCTTCAGGATCGAAAACCGGCAGTTGTTTCCCTGATGAGGCGATGGCAATTTCCAGGGCTGGAAAGGTATGGGTGAGCAGATCGAGGCTGCGCATAATCTCCATTTTCCCCTCTCCAAATTCGGGCATGCTTATGATATCTTTCAGAGGCAGGGGCGCTTTAAATGGTTGACGGCTGTCTTCTACCAAAACATTCACTGAGAACCTGTCAGAATCTGCCAGCGTGTTGATCTCGAGAACAGGTACGTGGTTTTGCCGGGTGAGGTAGAGTTTGTCTAACCAGCGCTGAATGGCTGACGGGATCTCTTTTTCGCCCATGCTGACAAAGGAATGGGAAACAGGACTGGAGAACAGCTCGGTTACCGGGTCGGAACCAAACAATGAAACAAAGTCGTTTTCTGTCATCGCTTCCATAATGATGGCCGTGATGAGGCTGTTCAACTGCTCTTCGGGTTTCAACAGACGGTTTTCTTTTTCTGAAATTACCATGCCTGGACTGCAGGAGCCGGTGAGGCTGTTGAAAATTTCTTTCACTTTTTCGTTCGACTGAGCCGGAATGTAGCGAATGGCGAATGTGCCGTCAGATAATTGCACGAGCTGTGGAATGAAAGCGGATTTTTCGATCAGCTTCCGCGCAAAAAGCCATGTAAAATAAAGCAATACAAGATCGGGCGAAAGCCTGTCCAGATATTTTGCCGGAATGCCAGCGAGAAATGCTGTGAGCTTTTCAACGGTATCTGCCGTAATGCTTTCATCGCCGGACTGAAGCCTGCAACCGGCGAAAAAAACACCCTTGCTGAGTGACAACTGTGCATGGGTAAATTTTTCATAATTGATGCCGTTATCCGTTTCATCGCCCGTGCCAGCGCTTTTGGAGGAAACTTTTTTGGACATTTTCCGGTAAACCTTGTCAAGGGCGCTTTTGAAATCTCTTGAATGGAACAGGGGTTTTTCTGACAAAAGCGACAACAGGGGTTCCCGCAGGTCTTCCATTTCTGAAAAGTCTATATCTTCGACGATCGCCTGATTGACTCCATCTCCTGCCTCCTTCTTCTTATCAGAGAAAAAGTCTTTGACAGCCGGGATCACCACTTCTTCTTTCAGTTCAGTCAGCCCCTGCTTTTTCAATTCCTGGATGATGTCGTAGGTATGCAGTTTAAATATGACGAAGGGATTTCGGTCAATTTCGTTGGCCACCAGGTTGATCACGGCTGCCAGGTGTTTGCATGGCACAGCCCAGTCGGGGCAGGAGCATGACATTTTCAGGTCGTCCCATCGCTGGGGGAATATTTTGATTTTCAGCCTTTCAGCCAGCAGGTTCAGTTGTGCCGGCAGTTGCCGGTTCAGCAGTTTTGACAGCAGCAGCGGGTTGGCCATGATGGCTTCGGTGAAGGCAGCTTTTTCCTTGCCGCTGAACTCCGGAACACTAAGCTTTACTTTATAGGGAGAAGATCGGGTGCCCTGGACTTTCGCCTGGATGGTATTTCCGGTGATGTCGATATTCCTCACGGCACCTTTATTGGCATAGTTTCTGCCCCTGGGCAGGCGGTTAGAATAATCAATATGCGATAGTGCTTTCAGCCATTCGCGTCCCCACCAGGTTTGGCCGTAATTTTTCATAGGTTCTTTGATTATAAAGCACAAAAATACAGTAATTGATGGTTTTGCCATGCCCTTACCTCTGATTTGACCATGTTTATCTTGTCAATTCTCCTGTTTAAACATTGCTTCGTTAATACGTTTAGTTCTATTTCAGCCATATTCAACCAACTGCCATGTTTGGGTGTGAAAACCAATTCCAGACTTTCTCTGCGTATCCGTGCTATCTCCCTGATAATCTCTCCACCTCCACGAAATCGAAATGGCAGCAAGGATTTTTTAAGAATATTTACGACAGTTATTCAGGGTTGCACCTGTATTTACCTGCTCGGTGGTGGAGCAATATGCCCACAGCAATGACGTACAATCAAAACCCCAACATCTTATGGTATAACGATGTTGCTTAATGACTCTGAGTTTTTGTAAAAAGTGGGAATTAATCAAAATATTATGATTATTTCCCACTTTTTGATATTTTTGCACTAAATTTATTCTGTTTGAAATGAAACGGAAAATCCTTGAAAAGCTCATAACCTGGAAAAACAAACCTGGAAGAATGCCCCTCATCTTAAATGGAGCAAGGCAGGTAGGTAAAACGTATATTCTGAAAGAATTTGCCGTTTCCCATTTCAGCAGGTATGTTTATGTTAACCTGGAAACAGACGCCACAACCAGTGCTTTTTTTGATGGTGATTTGAATCCATCACGTCTGGTACAATACCTCGAAACGGTAACTGAAATCCGGGTCGTACCTGGTGAAACGCTCATCATACTCGATGAAATCCAATCCTGCCCGCGTGCATTATTGTCGCTCAAAGCCTTCTGTGAAGAAGCTTCCGACTTTCATGTGGTTGCAGCAGGAAGTTTGCTGGGGGTGGCAGTCAACCGCGAAAAATATTCATTCCCCGTCGGGAAAGTGGATGAATTGGCCATGTATCCCCTCGATTTTGAGGAATTCCTTTGGGCTATGAACCGTACCTCGTTAAGCACCGAAATCAAAAACCATTTTGAAAAGCATGAAGCCATGCCGGTGGCATTGCATACCGAAGCATTGGAGCTTTATAAAAAGTATCTTATTGTGGGGGGGATGCCTGCCTCCGTCAGGGAATACCTTGAAACAGGCAGTTTTCTTACAGTCAAGGATGTCCAGGGACGTATTCTGAATGAATACATCGCCGATATGGCCAAATATGCAAATCCTGCAACTTCTGTGAAAATAAGGGCCTGCTTCAATTCAATCCCCGCTCAGCTGGCAAAGGAAAATGTGAAATTTCAGTATAAAACAGTCCAAAGGGGAGGGACTGCTGCCATATTCGGCGAATCAATTGAATGGCTGATTTTTGCAGGGATAGCTATAAAGTGTCAGAAAACCACACAAGGATTCATGCCGGTTTCAGCTTATGCTGATTTGAGCGATTTTAAATTATATATGAATGATGCCGGGATGCTCACCATGAAATCGGGAATGGCAACCCAGACTATTTTATCATCCATCGAAGAAGAAAACATGTTTCTTGGAATGATTTCCGAAAACTTTGTAGCTCAGGCATTCGTTTGCAACGGATTTCCCCTTTTTTACTGGAAGAATGAAAATACGGCTGAACTCGATTTTGTTGTACAAATAGAAGGGAAGGTTATCCCGGTTGAAGTAAAGAAGGGCAAACGCACAAAATCAACATCATTTAATATCTTCATGAAGCAATATAACTGTCCATATGGAATCCGTATTTCGGGAAAGAATTTTGGCTTTGAGAACAGCATCCGGTCAGTCCCGTTATATGCGGTGTGGTGTATTCACTGAAGATTTTTTCGGTATGCTTTGCTAATCCATGCATTGGATGGATCTTTGTTTGTTTTTTACGTAATTTCGGATGTACCTGTCAGGGTCTTTCAGATTGAAAAACAGGAACGCGTATAACCTGTTCAACTGATGATACATGGGTTCCTGAGAAAGCATCTTTTCTTTCCACAATGCTTTTATTTTCGATTGTGGGAAAAGCAGGAACAAGCTTTTAACTTCATCAATATCCAGGTGCAATAGCGTCTTTTCGATCAGCACCTCATCCTGAATTGCCGATAAAGACGATGGATCGAACGACCAAAATGCATGTTCCTTTTTTAGCTTATTGATCAATTCCATCCTAAGCCTGTCACCTTCAATAATATTTTTTCTGCTCATATTTGAGGGCTTAATATGTTGTAAAAATACATAAAATGAAGCATATTTGCATAATCACAACATATATCAAAACATATATCGTTTGCTGGAAATGGACAATATTGTTTGACAGCATCAAACAATATTGTATATTTGTGATTCAAAAAAGAAAAAATGAAGTCACAATCAATCATTGCATCAGTTATTGATGCCCAGAAAAAGGAAATAGATAAAAAACCATTGGGGCTGCAGCGGGAAATTATTAATGATGTGCCGGTTGTTAAAAATTTTGCTTCCATCGTCTCAGGTATCCGCAGATGTGGTAAAAGCACATTAATGCTGCAAACAATAAAAAGAACCAGGGGAAAGGTATTATTTCTTAATTTTGAAGATATTAGAATATCCGGATTTGATACTTCAGACTTTTCCCGTCTGAATGCTGAAATTGAAAACCGGCAGGTTAAAATTCTTTTTTTTGATGAAATACAGATTGTTGATAAATGGGAGATATTTATCAATCAGAAATTAAATGAAGGATATCTGGTTTTTATCACAGGATCCAATGCTTCTCTGTTAAGCAAAGAGCTCGGCACACATCTCACCGGAAGGCATCTGTCAGTGGAATTATTTCCCTTCTCATATAAAGAATTTCTGGCATATAATAAACTCGAAAACAATGTTGAAAGTTTTGATGATTACCTGCAAACAGGTGGGATGCCAGAATATGTAAAAAACCGGATGGCAAGCATTCTTATTCAATTGGTTGATGACATTTTACACCGGGACATTGCCATAAGGAACAACATCCGCAATATAAATGGCTTGAGGGAAATGACAGTATTCTTGATGTCAAGTATTGGCAAACCGATATCAGCCAGAAGATTGACCGGTTTGTTTGGCATAACAGCTACCAGTACGGTAACCGATTATTTTGCATATTTAATAAATTCCTACCTGGTTGATTTTGTTCCGCAATTTGATTATAGCTACAAAGCCCAAAGCAGAAATCCAAAAAAAGTATATGCTTTAGATCTGGGCATATATCATCAGACAAAAACCACGTTTACAGATGATTTGGGAAGGATACTTGAAAATGCAGTTTTTCTGCACCTACGCCGAAAAAATCAGGAAATTTTCTATTTCAATAAACGGGGGGAGTGTGACTTTGTGATTATGAATAAAAATAAAGCAGATAAATGCATTCAAGTTTGCTGGCAGGTTGATGATATGAATATGAAAAGAGAAATTGACGGCTTGATGGGCGCGCTCGACTTTTTTGGTTTAAAAGAGGGGGTGATCGTTACCCATGACCAGACCGATTTTTTTGAAATTGAAGGTATTTCTATAAAATTGATACCTTCCTGGAAATATATGATGTCCGGGTAATTATGCCTGGGATCAATGGCACGGCCAGATCAGGTGCCTCCACAAAAGCCACCGTACCCCGCCCAAAATCATGCGCCCGGTCGCCCCTACCCTACATTCCGCATCACATGTTCGATGGCGTCGTCGATCCGGGCAGACGATTTCAGGTTAAGAATTTGCAATTGGACATCTTGCTTTACAGGTTTGGCAACCTCAACACAAGGTGTGAGGTGAAAAAGTTCCTGCAAAAAAATTTTGGAGGATTTCCGGAAGGTGCAGAACTTTCATCGAAAAGAGATTATTAAACAGCCTTTGTCATTTAACCGGATAGCACATATCGTATCATCTGCCGTGGCAAAAATTGGTACAAATACGATCATAAAAAAAAGATATGTCAGTAATCGAGGTCCAGTCCCAGCGCCTCTTTCAATTGTTGAACGGCAGGGTTCTTCTTTATCAGCACTTCCAGCTTTTCGCCAGGCAGGTAGGCTTTTTGCTTTGCGTCTGTTGACTGTATGCTGGTTTCAATTTGTATGGCATAATTGTTCAGCTTCTTGCGCAAGTGGCTCAACAGTTCAGGTTTTTTTTCATTGACCAGGTCCTGCTGAATGGCATTGTCGACAGACAAAAACACAGTATTCTCCTCCAGGCGGGTTTTCCCTGTTGTCATTGCAAGAAACAACCCCAGGTTCTCTTCTTTATGGCTTTCAGCAAGCTGGTTCCATGCATGCAACAGGTCGGCTGATGAAAAGGCTTGTTGCGGCCTGGCTGACGGATCTTTGTCTGCCGCTTGTTTTTCCTGCACCTTCCCATCCTTTTTGCTGTTGATCTTTAGGCTGATCTTGCTGATGGCACTGGATGCACTGATGTTTTTTGGAGTGGGAGCAGCTGACCGTTTGCCGGCAGACCCGGTGTGTTTGGTTATGGGACGGTCAGATGTGGTCTGCTGAGGGGGTGATGCATGTGCCGTTTTTGCCGGTCTTTCTTCCTTACTCGTGTGCCCTTTGGGTGCGATCAGCTGCCGGGGGAGGCTTTTTGCCTGGTACCGGACTTTTTTTTTTCAAGTGATGCCATCTGCAACAGTGCCAGTTCAAGAAACAGGCGCTTGTTGTTACCCGCTTTGTATTCAACATCTGCCTTGTTGCTGATCTCCAGTGCCTGCATTAAGAAGTTTGGCGGACAATCAGCTGATTGCTCGTTGTATCTCTTTAAAACATCTTCACTGTCTTCTATCAGTCCGACAGTCGCGGGGTCCTTGCATACAAGCAGGTTACGCAAATGCGTACCATATCCGGAAATAAAATCTGCTCCGTCAAAACCCTTTCTGATGATCTCGTCAACAAGCAGCAGAATGGCTGAAGCATCGTCCCTGAGTATTAGGTCGGTCATCCGGAAATAGTAGTCGTGGTCGAGCACGTTCAGGTTTTCTATCACCTGTGCATAGGTGATGCTGTTGCCGGTGATGCTGACGATCTGGTCAAAAATGGACAGGGCATCACGCATGGCACCATCAGCCTTCTGACTGATGATATTTAGTGCCGCCGGATCGGCTTCTATGCCTTCTTTGTCTGCCACCCAGGCAAGTTGTTTGCTGATGTCACCAGCCGTTATGCGGGCAAAGTCGAAAATCTGGCAACGCGACAGGATCGTGGGGATGATCTTTTGTTTTTCTGTGGTAGCCAGGATAAACTTGGCATATGCCGGGGGCTCTTCCAGTGTTTTGAGGAATGCGTTAAAGGCCTGCTGCGACAACATGTGCACCTCATCTATGATGTACACTTTGTATTTGCCTGTTTGCGGTGGGATGCGTACCTGGTCGACCAGCGTGCGAATGCCATCTACTGAGTTGTTGGAGGCAGCATCCAGTTCATGCACGTTGAAAGAGTGTGAATGGTTGAACGACAGGCACTAATCGCATTCATTGCATGCCTCAATATTGTCAGACAGCCTTTCACAGTTGATGGTTTTCGCAAGTATGCGTGCACAGGTGGTCTTGCCTACGCCCCGCGGACCGCAGAACAGGAATGCCTGACCCAGGTGACTGGTCTTGATGGCATTTTTCAATGTGTTTGTAACAGACCGCTGTCCAACCACCGTATCAAACGTGGCCGGACGATATTTCCGGGCTGAAACGACAAATTCATCCATCCATCAATTGTTATTGATTGTTGTGCAAAACTACTCCAATTTTTTTAAAAAGCGGTACTGTCTCCCCAGTGTTTGTATCTGAATTGATGATCATGCCAGATCACCATGAAACAGCCGGAATAATAACATCCTGCCTTATAGCACAATCTGTTTTCTTAAAAAGAAAAGCCGCGCTTTTGGGCGACTGTCTTATTCATGCGGGGCTAGATCAGACCTTGCTCGTGTTTGCGCGTAATGGCCTCCAGCATGTCGGCCGTCATGGCATCAAGGTCGTAATCCGGTTTCCATCCCCAGTCCTCACGTGCAGCTGTGTCATCTAAAGAGTTTGGCCACGAGTCGGCAATCTCCTGACGGAAATCGGGTGCATAGCTGATCTCAAAATCCGGAATGTGCTTTTTCACCGACGCAACCATATCGGCTACCGTAAAGTCCATCGCACCTATATTGTAATCGCAGTGGTAGCGAAGCTTGTCAAAATCAGCTTCCATCAGATCAACAGTTGCCTTAAGACAATCGGGCATGTACATCATGGGCAGGCGGGTATGCTCATTCACGAAACAAGTATATTTTTTTTGTCTGACTGCCTCATAGTAGATCGCAACCGCATAATCGGTTGTGCCGCCACCCGGCAATGTTTCATGGCTAATGATACCCGGGTAGCGCAGTCCCCTGACATCCAGTCCGTATTTTTTCACATAGTAATCACCCAGCAGTTCTCCGGCTACTTTGGTAACGCCATACATCGTGGTTGGCTTCAGAATGGTGTCCTGGGGGGTGTTCTCCCTGGGTGTAGTGGGTCCGAATACCGCAATGGAACTGGGAACAAGTACCTGGTCCATCTTGCGTTCGCGGGCAAGCTCCAGGATGTTGATCAACCCGTTCATGTTCACATCCCAGGCAAGCATCGGGTTTTTTTCTCCCGTGCCCGAAAGAATGGCTGCCATGTTGATGATCATGTTGATCTTGTATTTGTCGACAACAGAAACCAGCGCGTCGGTATCGAGGGCGTCCACCACCTCGCATGGCCCCGTGTCAATCAGCTTTTGCGAAGGTTTTGTCTTGCGGATGCCTGCTACCACCCGGTCGCTTCCGTATATGGTACGCAGCAATAAGGTTAACTCTGAACCGATCTGTCCGGCTGATCCAACTACCAAAATGTTTTTCATATCTCAATGTTGTTTTTTGTGTGTATTTATGATGGTTATGATCCTTATTACATGTTCATTATTCTGACTATCTGCCAGATCACCGTTGCATAACCATTGATCTTTTAAGGGGTTGAGGTTCCACACCCGGCAGTGACAAAAATAGAAAAATTTTATCGTTTGCCTGTTGGGCAAAAACAATATCTTTGTTTGCGAAAAAAATAATTGTTAACAAATAAACAAAAACCATATGTACGGTAAAATAAAAGAATACCTGCAAAAAGAGTTGAAAGAGATCCGTGAGGCTGGCCTCTACAAGGAAGAGCGCATTATTGTGACCCCACAGGACGCGAGGATCAAGGTTCAATCCGGACAGGAGGTGATCAATTTTTGCGCCAACAATTACCTCGGGTTATCGAATCATCCTGATTTGATAAAGGCCGCGAAAGATGGCATGGACTCGCATGGATTTGGCATGTCGTCGGTGCGGTTCATTTGTGGCACACAGGATTTGCATAAGGAGTTGGAAAAGAAGGTGGCCGATTTTTTTGGCACCGATGACACCATACTGTATGCGGCCTGTTTTGACGCCAACGGGGGCGTGTTTGAGCCACTGCTAACCAAAGAGGATGCAATCATTTCCGACTCGTTGAACCATGCTTCGATCATTGATGGTGTAAGGCTATGTAAGGCTGCACGTTACCGTTACAACAATGCCGATATGGAAGACCTGGAAGCCAGGCTTAAGGAGGCCAGTGCACAACGGTTCCGTATCATAGTGACCGATGGGGTGTTTTCAATGGATGGCAATGCCGCGCCGATGGACAAGATCGTTGAGCTGGCAGAAAAATATGATGCCATGGTCATGGTAGATGAGTGCCATTCTGCCGGGGTTGTTGGGAAAACCGGACGGGGTGTAACCGAATTGTTTGATATCCGTGGCGAGGTCGATATTATCACGGGTACGCTGGGCAAGGCCTTTGGAGGCGCTATCGGCGGTTTTACAACCGGACGGAAGGAGATCATTGAACTTCTGCGTCAGCGTTCAAGACCCTACCTGTTCTCCAACTCATTGCCACCAGGCGTAGTGAATGCCGGCATCAAAATGTTTGATATGATGGCCGAAACACATGCGCTGCAGGACAAGCTCCATAAAAATACGGACTATTTTATGGAAAAAATGAAACATGCCGGGTTTGACCTTAAGCCAACACAATCTGCCATTGTTGCCGTTATGCTGTACGATGCACCATTGTCGCAACAGTTTGCTGCAAAACTGCTTGACGAGGGTATCTATGTGATCGGATTCTATTACCCGGTTGTCCCGAAAGGACAGGCAAGAATAAGGGTGCAGGTGTCTGCAGCTCATGAAACGGCGCATCTCGACAAATGCGTTGAAGCGTTTGTTAAGGTCGGGAAAGAGCTGAAGGTTATTTCCTGATGCGATGTCATCGCTTTGCCAGTGGTTATCGATGCCTGGCATCTGGTCTGGATGACAAGAGTTGAATAATTAGGGTTGGGTGGGGTTGTGAAAAAACACCAAAGCCAAAGCAAAACAGTATGTTCACCATTTCGTCCGTTTGAAACTGATCGACACACATACGCACCTCTACCTGCCACAGTTTGACGGCGACAGGACAGAGGTTGTTGACCGCGCCGGAAAGGCCGGCGTGTCGGCAATGCTTATGCCTAACATAGACAGCCGCACAGCACATCAAATGCTGAAAATATCCGGATTGTTTTCCGGGAAGTGTTTGCCAATGATGGGACTGCACCCCACTGCTGTTAACAAATCGTATCGTGGAGAACTTGATCGGCTGGGAAGATGGTTTGAGACAGAACGCTTTGTTGCAGTGGGTGAAACGGGAATTGACCTGTATTGGGATACAACCTATGCTGACGAGCAAATAGATGCGCTTGAGCGGCATATTGACTGGGCTGTGAGGTTTCAGCTGCCCCTTGTACTGCATTCGCGCAATTCTCTGAAAGAACTGCTGGATGTAATTACCAATCATAAACAATGCAATCTGCGGGGTGTATTTCACTGCTTCCCGGGCAATGCAGAAGAGGCAAAAAAAGTGCCCGATCTTGGATTCATGCTTGGAATTGGCGGAGTGGTCACCTATAAGAACAGTAAGATGGCGGATGTTGTTGCTGCCGTCGGACTGGAAAACATAGTGCTTGAAACCGACGCACCCTACCTTGCACCTGTGCCAAAGCGTGGCAAAAGAAATGAAAGCGCCTTCCTCCGTTTTGTTGCAGGGAAAATAGCTGAAATATCGGGGACAACCATCGATGAAGTGGCAAGGACAACCACCGGAAATGCAGTGCGGCTGTTTGCATTGGATCCGTATTAGTGATAAAAAAAACCAAGCTATGAATGATAAACCACACATTCTTGTCATCTATACCGGTGGAACCATTGGTATGGTTGAAGATTCAGAAACAGGGCTGCTGAGTCCGTTTGATTTTGACCATCTGACAAACCAGATACCTGAGATCAAAAAGTTTAATTGCCATATCGACAGTATTTCATTTGACCCCATTATCGACTCCTCCAATATGGAGCCGGCTGTATGGATCAGGCTGGCTACCATAATCGAGACCCACTATGAGAACTATGATGGTTTTGTGGTCTTGCACGGGTCTGATACAATGGCATACACGGCGTCTGCACTGAGCTTTATGCTCGAAAACCTTTCAAGACCGGTGATCCTTACCGGATCACAACTGCCTGTGGGTATGATACGAACAGATGGCAAGGAAAACTTTATTACCGCAATTGAGATCGCTGCAGCCAGGAAAAACGGACGGGCAATGGTACCCGAGGTATGTGTCTATTTTGAATATCAACTCTACCGAGGAAACCGCACACACAAGTTTAACGCCGAGCATTTTGAAGCCTTCCGGTCGGTTAATTATCCCGTTCTTGCGCATGCCGGCATACATATCAAATACAATGAAGCGGCCATTCACAAGGCAACCGAACAGGAATTCAGGATCTATACCAGCATGGATAACAACATTACCGTGCTCAAGCTGTTTCCGGGGATCAGCCACAAGGTCGTATCATCGGTCCTGTCGATCGACGGATTGAAGGCTGTTGTACTGGAAACCTACGGGTCTGGGAATGCACCTACGGCTGACTGGTTTCAAAAAGCCATACGCGACGCTGCTGATAAGGGACTGATCATCTGCAACGTGTCTCAGTGCAGGGGAGGGGGGGTCTCACAGGAAAAATACGAAACAAGCATCTGGCTGGAAGAAGCTGGCGTGATCAGCGGGTATGATATCACCACGGAGGCTGCAGTGACCAAGCTGATGTACCTTCTTGGCAACAATTATAGTGCCGGCCGGTTGAAAAAGTATTTCATGAAGCCACTCCGTGGTGAAATGACGGTGTAACATCTATCCTGACCGTCTGCTATTCTGCACTATAGCACTTTTCCTCATACATGAAGGGGTACCGGAAATCTGTGGGTGGATCGAATGTTTCTTTCACTGACCGTGGATTGATCCACCGCAGGAGATTCAGGTAACTGCCCGCTTTGTCGTTCGTGCCCGACATCCGGGAACCTCCAAAAGGCTGCTGTCCGACAACCGCCCCGGTTGGTTTGTCATTGAAATAGAAGTTGCCAGCAGCATAGCGTAAAACCTGGCAAGCCTTTATCATGGCATAGCGGTCTCTCGAAAAGATAGCACCCGTCAATCCGTAAGGAGATGTTTCATTGCACAGGTGAAGGGTCTTTTCAAAATCGTCATCCTGGTATAGGTAAACAGACAGGACGGGTCCGAAAATCTCCTCCTGCATGGTAATAAAATGCGGGTCATTTACCAGGATTACCGTGGGATCAATAAAGTAACCCGTTGATTTATCCCCTTTGCCGCCAAAAATGATTTCAGCATCGGCCGAATCCTTTGCTTTGGAAATGTATCCCATGATCCTGTCAAAAGCCTTCTCGTCGATAACCGCGTTTACAAAATTGCAGAAATTCCTGACATCTCCTTTCCTGATCAGTGAAATATGGGCTGCCATCTTTTCCCTGATCCCCTCCCAGAGTGTCTGTGGGATATAGGCGCGCGAAGCGGCAGAACATTTTTGTCCCTGGTACTCAAAAGCCCCCCTGACCAATGCGGTTGCAACCTCATCAACGTTTGCCGAAGGGTGGACAAAAACGAAGTCTTTGCCACCGGTTTCACCTACAATCCGCGGATAGGAATGATAATTCTCCAGGTTGTTCCCGGTTGTTTTCCATATGTGGTTAAAAGTGGTATTGGAACCTGTGAAGTGAACACCACCCAGGTTTTTGTCCTTTAACACAATATCGCCGATCAAACTGCCCTGTCCGGGAATAAAATTGATCACCCCGTCAGGCATTCCCGCTTCTTTGAATATCTTCATCAGGTAGTAGTTTGACAGCAACGCCGTTGAAGCAGGTTTCCATACGATGGTATTGCCCAGAACCGCTGGTGCAAGAGCCAGGTTGGATGCAATGGCAGTGAAGTTGAAGGGACTCAATGCAAATACAAAGCCTTCAAGTGGCCGGTATTCGACACGGTTCAGGTTACCCCTTTCCGAAAGGGGCTGATCATCGTATATCTCGCTAACATAATGAGCATTGAACCGGATAAAGTCAATTGTTTCGCAAACAGCCTCTATTTCAGACTGGTATGCGTTTTTACCCTGGCCAAGCATGGTGCTGGCATTCATTAATGCACGGTATTTTGTTGATATAAGCTCAGCGACCTTCAGGGTAATTGATACACGTTCAACCCAGGATGTTTCAGCCCACTGGCGATGGGCCTTCATGGCGGCATCAATGGCCATCTTCACTTCCTTTTCAGTAGCCTGGTGATGGGTTGCAAGTACGTGCCGGTGATCATGGGGCATGACCACCTTGCCGGTTTTTCCCGTGCGGACTTCATCGCCGCCAATGAACAATGGGATGTCGATCACCGTATTGGCCTGGCGGTGCAATTCCTCGTCGAGTGCCTTGCGTCCGGCTGAACCCCTGGTGTAGTCAAATGGTGTTTCGTTGACCGGACGGTCATAGTAAAATTGTGCGTTGTTCATGATACCCTGTTTTTTTGTGTCTGCTATCATAAACAACCGTGATACCATAAAGGTTTAGCCCAATTGTACCGAATATCTGAGCAGGCGGTCATATGCCGGCTGAATATTCCGGTGTTTGCAGATAATCCTGGCTGCCGTGCGTTTGTTCTGCAACTGACACAGGGTTCATCAGATCTGGCATAATCAGGCTGCGGCTTCTGCTTTGTCCACTTCACGCTGTGCGATGCGTATGCTGATCTCGTATAGTAAGAAGAGAGGGAGTCCAACCATGATCTGGCTAAAGATGTCGGGTGGCGTGATAAGGGCGGCAAGCGCAATGATGATCACAAAGGCCAGTTTTCTCTGCTTGCGTAACGTGGCGGGTGTGAGTATGCCTACCTTTGCCAGGAAAAATACGACAACAGGCAGTTCAAACAAGATGCCGGCCGCAAAAGTGATGGTGGTAACCGTAGTGATGAAAGACCGCAATGCGATCTGGTTTTCCACCAGCCCGCTAACCTGGTATGATCCGAGGAAATTAATCGACAGGGGTACGATCAGGAAGTAGGCAAACAGGATGCCTGTCAGGAACAACCCTGATATGACAAAGACAGCACCACGCGAATGGGCTTTCTCAGTATCTTTCAATCCCGGTTTGACAAAACGCCAGAACTCCCATACAATATAGGGGGTGGAGATAACGATGCCCACGATCAGTGAAACAACAATATGGGTGGTGAACTGACCTGCAAGCTCTATGTTGATCAGTTTAACAGGTTCGGCATTGATACATAGAGCCGGCATGGACAATTGCTGGGATAACCAGCAAAAAGCACGGTTGGTGAGAAAGTAAGGCTCTTTGGGTGCCAGGATGACCCGGGTAAAAAGAAAATCCTTGGCTATGAAAGCCCCGATGGCACATACAACTATAGCGATGGCCGAACGGATCAGGTGTGAACGGAGCTCTTCCAGGTGACTCCAGAAAGTCATGGTGCCATCGGATGATTGTGCGTATGTTTGATCTTTCTCAGCCAAAACTTTGCAAACAATTAATCATTGTTATATGGGCATTTTGCTGCAAAGATAATATGAAATGTACAAAACGCGAAAAGCCCGTACAGGGTGTTGTATACGGGCTTTTTTTGTTCTGATGCGGATTGACCGGTTCAGAGAGTTCTTATTCTGGATGAATTGCCTCAACCGGGCATACATCTGCACATGCGCCGCAATCAGTGCATACATCAGGATCAATCTTATAGATGTCACCTTCAGAAATAGCATCAACCGGACACTCATCGATACAGCTGCCGCAAGCGGTGCAATCTTCATTGATAATATAAGCCATCTCTTTGCGTTTTTTTTGAGGTTTCTAAAATTGTTTTATTGCGCTACAAAGATACATGATTTTTTTTATGCGAATATCCACGACGCATGAAAATATATTTGTGCGTTGATACCAAAACGACACATGGGAAAAAACAAAAAAAACGCTTTTTTTTTACCAGATATACTTTAATCCTTTAACTTCGCAATGTTATTTTATTAACCTGGTATATCTTTACTTTATTTCTACAGTGAAAGCTGTATAAAATTGTCTACTACTTATGTCGAATAAAGTTGAAGTTCGTGAATTAGAAGATGTGGTGGTAAAATTTGTGGGTGACTCAGGTGACGGGATGCAGCTGACAGGTACCTTGTTTTCTGATGTGGCAGCTGTTTCGGGCAACGACCTGGCTACCTTTCCTGATTTCCCTGCCGAAATCCGTGCCCCCCACAATACCATTGCAGGTGTAAGTGGCTTTCAGATGCATATGGGTAAAAGAAAGATCTACACTTCCGGCGATCTGTGTGATGTGCTGGTGGCGATGAACCCTGCATCCCTGAAGGCCAACCTTAAATGGGCGAAGCCTGGTGCTACCCTGGTCATTGATTCTGCTACATTTGATGAGAAAGCCATTGGCAAAGCCGGTTACACGGAGAATCCGCTTGAAGATGGGACACTCAGCGGCTATCACGTGATAAAAGCCCCTGTGAGTGAGCTCACAAAAAAAAGCCTTGCCGACCTGGGTGTCGACAAAAAAACAGCGGAACGTACCAAAAACATGTTTGTTTTGGGGATCATGTTCTATCTGTTTGGAAGAGCGTTGGAAAAGCCGCTGGATTTCATCAAAGTGAAATTCAGGGACAAACCCAAGGTGATGCAGGCAAATCAAACTGCTTTGAAGGCGGGTTATAATTTTGCTGATTCAACCGAAGCCATTAAAGTAACCTTCAGGGTTGACCCTGCGCCGATGGAGAAAGGGTTATACCGGAACATCACGGGAAATGTTGCAACGGCCTGGGGTTTGCTGGCAGCAGCCGAACGCAGCGGCCGGCCATTGTTCCTGGGGTCATACCCTATAACCCCGGCTACTGAGATCCTGATGGAACTTTCAAGACATAAATCTTTGGGTGCCAAAGTTTTTCAGGCAGAAGACGAGATTGCCGGCATTTGCTCAGCCATTGGTGCAAGTTTTGGCGGGTCTATGGGGGTAACCACCACATCAGGTCCCGGACTGTCACTGAAAAGTGAAGCCCTTGGCCTGGCCGTAATTACCGAACTGCCCCTGGTAATCGTTAACGTCCAGCGCGCCGGTCCGTCTACGGGAATGCCTACAAAAAGCGAACAGTCAGACCTGATGCAGGCACTTTTTGGCCGCAATGGCGAGAGTCCGCTGATGGTGATGGCCGCATCCGGTCCGGCAAACTGCTTCTACTACGCTTATATGGCCTCAAAATATGCCATGGAGCACATGACCCCGGTCATCCTTCTTACAGATGGATATCTTGGTTTTGGTTCAGAGCTTTTTAAAATTCCCGATGTGAATGATTTGCCATCCATTAAAGCGCCCATGGCTGACCCCGATGATCCATATTACAAGCCCTACCGCAGGGATGAAAAAACACTCGTCAGGAGATGGGCTGTGCCGGGTGTAGCCGGACTACGACACAGGGTGGGTGGATTGGAAAAAACGAACATCGATGGGAATGTTTCAACTGACCCCCTGAACCACCAGCTGATGGTTAACATCAGGGAGGAAAAAATCGCGAGGATCGCCGATTATATTCCGCTCCTCGACATAAAGGGCGACAGTGAGGGAGAACTGCTCGTGGTTGGCTGGGGCGGAACAGAAGGAGCACTTGCATCAACGGTTTCACGCATGCAGGACGAAGGGCACAGTATAAGCCATGCCCAATTCAACTTTATCAAACCACTTCCTAAGAATACAAGAGAAGTACTGTCTGGGTTTAAAAAAATTGTGGTGTGCGAATTGAACGGCGGACAATTTGTAAATTACCTGCGGATGTTGTATCCTGAATTTTCTTATCATCAGTATAACAAGGTTCAGGGACTCCCTTTCCATGTTCAGGAGCTCACCGAAACGTTTACCAAATTATTGGAGGAGTAAGTTATGCCAATGTATAAAAAAGTTGAAAAGTCACCTGTAGAACTCACAAAAGAGGACTTTGTCAGTGATCAGATGGTGAAATGGTGTCCCGGATGCGGTGCCCACGCCATACTGGCAGCAGTTGGAAACGTGTTTCCAAAGATCGGTTATAAAAAGGAAAACTTTGCCATGGTGTCGGGCATTGGATGCTCGTCGCGCTTCCCCTATTATGTTGACACCTTTGGGTTTCATGGGATCCATGGAAGGGCATCAGCCATTGCCAGCGGACTGAAAATTGCCAATCCGGGCCTTAGTGTCTGGGTGGCCACGGGCGATGGCGACTCAATGGCAATTGGGGGGAACCATTTCATTCATGTGCTCCGCAGAAATATTGACATAAACATCCTGCTGTTCAATAACCAAATATACGGACTGACCAAAGGACAATTCAGTCCGACAACCCCCCTTGGTACCGTGACCAAAACCTCGCCACATGGAACCATAGAACACCCTTTTACGGTATCCGGACTGGTGATGGGGGCGCAGGGAACGTTTTTCGCCCGCGTACCCGATAACAATATCAAGCTAATGACAGAAGTCCTGTACGAAGCAGCAAAACATGATGGTACCTCCGTGGTGGAAATATTGCAGAATTGTGTTATCTATGCAGATAAAGTACATGAACAGGTAACAAACCGTGAGCTCCGGGAAGAAAGACAACTCATTCTGAAACATGGAGAACCAATGATCTTTGGGAAAAACCGGGATAAGGGGATCCTGCTCAACGGAACCCACCTGGAAGTAGTGGAAATTGGGAAAAACGGGATCACAGAGGATGATATCCTGGTACACGATATGTATAGCACAAATCCAAGCATCCACCGTATGACCGGCTGGATGAAGGCACCTGATTTTCCCGTCGCCATGGGTGTGATTCGCGCTGCACCGGCTGATTCTTACGATGGTCTGACGGAGAGACAGATAGAAACAGCAAAAAAGAATTCCAAAATTCTTACAGTGAATGACCTTTTGCGCAGCGGCGACACCTGGGAGATATAAACAGTGTCTGTCTCTAATGTCCGGTTTCTGCGTTATGCTTGTTTTGAAAACAGTCATTTACAAGAGTAAACTCCTTGGTTTTCAAAACTGCGCAAGCCTTGAACCCGAACATTATAGTTCAGA
>PWKN01000195.1 GCA_003559735.1 Bacteroidales bacterium
TGACCGGTGGGCAACAAACCATCGTTCCCAAACACCGTGAAATATAGTGCGTCACCTGACCAGGCCATGGCCCCCCTTCAGGAAAAACTGCAGAGAGAAAACAAGAAAGCAAAAATTGTTATATCTTAGCTTGTATTATTCATGCTTGTGAGCCGGGTCAGAGGCAAGGCCGTTGACCACCGCAGTATGCTTTTTCAAAGCCATTGCATCGAAGCAGATGGCCTGGGAAGAAGGCAATTGCAGCGCTGGTTACTGACAGCAACACTATAATACATTATCATGATGCAAGACCAACCGATAAAAACAGCCCTCGCATCCTTTGGCATGTCAGGTCAGGTGTTTCACGCACCCCTGTTAAGTGCCAGCAAAGACTTTTCCCTTGAAATGATCCTTGAACGCTCCAAAAAGCTGTCCCGCAAACTGTATCCAAATGCAACTATTGCCCGGTCATTTGAAGAGCTATGCAAGAATGAGGCCATTGAACTGGTTGTGATCAACACCCCCGATCACACCCATTACCAGTTAACACAGATCGCCCTTGCCTATGGCAAGAATGTAGTGGTTGAGAAACCATTTACCCAGAATTACCGGCAGGCAATGGAACTGGCAGAGCTGGCAGACAAAAAAGGATTGTTGCTGAGTGTATTTCAGAACAGGCGATGGGATGGCGATTTCCTGACCGTACAAAAAGTGATCGGCGAACAAATGCTTGGCCGCCTGGTAAGCTATGAAGCCCATTTCGACCGTTACCGCAAGCATATACAGCCTGGCACGTGGAAAGAAGACGTTGCAAGCGGTACCGGGACATTGTTCAACCTTGGGTCACACCTGATTGATCAGGCACTTGTTCTTTTTGGCAATCCCGTAAGTGTTTTTGCCGATATCCGAACCCTGAGAGAAGGAGGGAAAGTTGACGACAGCTTTGACGTCTGGATGGAATACCCGCACGTAAAAGTAATTGTCAGGGGCAGTTACCTGGTTCGTGAACCCGGCCCCAGGTATATCCTGCATGGCACCGAAGGCTCTTTTCTTAAATGGGGTATCGACCCACAGGAAGAAGCATTAAAACAAGGTAAAACACCCGGTCTGCCAAACTGGGGAAAGGATGCCCCGGAGAACCACGGCATCCTTCATACCACTAAAAACGGCAATTTGATCAGGGAACATCTTGAAACCATTCCCGGCGACTATCCTGCTTTCTATAAGGATATGTTCAGGGCATTGCGCAGGAACCAAGAGCCGGCCGTTACGGCCAGTCAAGCCGCAATGGGAATCAGGATCATTGAAGCGGCCTTTGAAAGCAAGAAACAGAAAAGGGCAATCGCTGTCTGATCATCAATACTTAAAGACTTCTCCCCCGGCAAGCACCTCTTGCCTTTCATCATCAAAAGTCACAAACTGACCTGTCCGCAGCGCCGCAGTGACCATGATATTGGCAATTGAGTGCTCATAACCGGTAATTACCGGTGCATTGGGCTGTTTGCGGTTTCTGACACACTCCATCCAGTCTTTCATATGGGCTGTTGTCAGTGGATCAGCGCCTGTGTCGGCATCTGTTGCCACCTCAACGGTTGGAAGATCAAACGCTTCCAGGATGTTTGGTTCCATCCCCATGGCCGATGCATGATGCTCATTCAGTCCGCCTTCGCCGGTTATCCTGTTCGTGGCCAGGTTTAGCTTCCCACCATTTGAATAATAGATCTCCTTGGTGCCACCGGCTGAATTTGTGAACCTGGATGAGTATACTACCTGGAATCCCTTCGTCGGATCATCCTTGGGTCCGTAGTCAAAGACGGCAGTCATGGTATCAAAGTTCTCCCTGCCATCCTTCCACAGGTATATGCCACCATTTGCAGCCACACTTCTCGGGTGACTCAGTCCGCTGAACCAGTGAACGGTATCAATCTGATGCGCCATCCATTGTCCGGGAATTCCCGAAGAGTACGGCCAGAACAAACGGTACTCAAGGTATTTCCTGGGATCCCAAGGTTCATAAGGTCTGTTCATCAGGTACCGGTTCCAGTCTGTGTCTCCTTCCCTGATCGATGCCACCAGGTCAGGCCGCCTCCAACGGCCGGGCTGGTTAACATTCCAGGTCATTTCACACATCATGATGTCACCAAATTTTCCTGCCTTGATAAACTCGGCTGCAGCGTGATAGTTCGGACCGCTCCTGCGCTGCGAACCAATCGTTACTATCTTACCGGTCCTTTCAACGGCTTCAAGTCCCCTGCGGTTATCGGCCATGGTTTCAGCAAATGGCTTTTCAACGAACGCATCACAACCTGCCTCAACCGCTTCGACGGTATGCAGCGCATGCTGGAAGTCGGCCGTACCAATGATCACGGCATCCACATCGCCCCGGTCATACAACTCTTCGTTGTTCCTGCACAAGGCAACATCTATACCTCGTGCATCAAAAAATTCTTTTGCTTCATCCCTTCGGCGATTCCAGATGTCAGACACGGCAACGATTTCGAAGTTGAGTGGTTTCGCATGATACAGGAAGGTCGGGATCAACGACCATCTGCTGCGATCAGCAAACCCAATGATCCCGACCCGAATGCGGTCGTTTGATCCAATGATGTTTCCATACGCCTTGGCACTGAGACCCATACCGCCAACCGCAATTCCGGTAGCGCCCACGGTCATGTTTCTGATGAATTTTCTTCTTGTTTGTTTCATAGCATTTAACTTTTTGTGAATAATTAGTGTCTGTCTCTGCTATCCGGTTTCTGCGTTATGCATGTTTTGAAAACAGGTTTTTACAAGAGCAAACTCCCTGTTTTTCAATTACTGCGCAAGCCCTGAAACCGGACATCATAGCTCAGACGCCTGACTTTATGGACAGGCACTACCTGGATGAATCTGCCTGCATATTCATACAGTTGTTGCGTCCCACGAAAAAACTGGTGCCTCCCGCACAAAACAGCTGTCATCCATTATAAACGACCGGCAAAATCCTCCGATATATAGTTGTCATATTGCATGCAAACATCAGAAGCAAAATCAACGCCCCATCCGATAATCTTTTCCCAAAGACTGGCCGGTACATTGCCAAGCGTTTCATTTGTCACCCGCTCTTTGATCAAACCATATATCAACCCTGCATTGAAATTATCACCGGCACCTATGGTGCTAACGGGTTGCAGTTGCCTCACAGGGCGTTGCATTATGCCTGCACCGGCATCGAGATATACAGCGGTGGCACTCCGGGTCATGATCAGCACCTGTATCTCATGGCCAATGTGCTCCCTGACCTCCTCCACATTACTGGTGCCAAAAATGATGGAGAAGTCCTCATCACTTCCTCTTACTATATCGGCCATCCGAATGTTCTCCCTGATATATGGAAGCAGCTTCGGCAGCTCATGTGCGTGGGGTTTCCGAAAATTCGGATCGTAGATCACCATCGCACCGTTGCTTTTCGCTTCTTCAATGGTTGCAAGGACACGCTCCCGTATATTGGGATCAACACCAAAGAAAGAGCCAAATAATACAATGTCGTTTTTGTCAAAACGGGGGGGCTTTACCTTAAATCGCGCTTCAGGATACATTTTATAAAACACATAGGATGCATCATTTCTGTCATCAAGGAAAGCCATTGCAAGAGATGTTTTGCCCCGCTCATATCTGTATACATGTTGACAACCGACCCCGTTAGCTGACAGAAATGTGTGGATCAGATCACCCACCCTGTCGCAGGCATATTCGGTGATCAATGATGCCTGCAGTCCTGCGCGTCCCAATGAAACGGCTGTATTCAGCATAGCACCCCCCGGCCTGGCTGCCTGCACCAGGTCGTCCTTAAAAATGATGTCCAGCACCGTTTCCCCTATGGCATAAATCCTCTGCATAAACAGCGAAGTCGTTTCCGGATGACCGGGTTAAAACAATTCCGTAAAAATAATAAAAACTGATTAAATGAATATTTTTACAGCAAATATGTGCCGTCAAAATACCAACGGCATAGCCTGGCATTTGCTTCTGAACCCAAAAAGTCCATTCAAATCACCTTATTGTGTATTGCAGGCTATTGCTGCGCGTTATAATTTTATTTTCATTTTTTTCAGCAGGCCGATAAGCAAAAAATGACTATTATTGCAGCAACAAATACACCCATATTTGTCAACCAGGTCTTTCATTTAAAATTTTGCACAACCCATGACACATTTTACAAGAAGAAGATTTCTCAAAACGTCCTTTACAGGGGCTGCCGGATTGTCGGTATTGCCTTTGATAAAAGCTTGCTCGGTCGATGTTAACGATACCGTCAGACTGGGGTTTATCGGACTTGGACAACAAACCCTGTTCCTCGTGAATGGATTCCATGCAATACCTGGCGTAAAAATCGTTGCCGGATGCGATGTGTATGGTATCAAACGACAGCGATTTGAATACAGGGTAAAAAGTCACCAGGAAGCGGCAGGTGAATCAATAGAGGCCAAAACATATGAGAACTACCAGGATTTGCTGGCACGCGATGATATTGACGCGGTAATCATATGTACGCCAGATCACTGGCATGCACTGCAAACCATTGATGCCTGCCGTGCAGGAAAAGACATTTACCTTGAAAAACCACTCACCTTCACCATAAAAGAAGGGATCAAAGTAGTAGAAGCCGTAAGAAACAACAACCTGATACTGGCAACAGGCAGTCAGCAACGGTCTGATCACAACTTTCAGCATGCCGTAAACCTTGTCAGGGAAGGCAAGCTTGGCAACCTCAACAGGATCAGCGCTTATGTCGGTCCCCCACCCAACCCTTATGACCTGCCCGAAGAGACGGTACCTGCAGACCTTAACTGGGATAAGTGGCTGGGGCCCAATCCATACGTACATTATAATTCAAGACTGAACCCAAAGATCAGTCTTGACCCGCCGCAAAACGAGACCTTCTGGGCTCAATGGCGCTACTATAAAGAAGTTGGCGGCGGATTCCTCTGTGACTGGGGTGCCCATAATTTTGATATCGGCCAGTGGGCTTTAGACAAAGACAACAGCGGACCGGTGGAGGTTATCCCGGCAGGTTACCAGGAACACAAGCACATCACCTTCGTCTATGACAATGGCATAAAAATGGTGAATGAACCCTTTGATGAAGAAGAACATTTCGGGGTGAAGTTCTGGGGTGAAGATGCCTGGATTGAAGTAAAAAGAGGGTTTTTCTTTGCCTCAGATGAATCGCTGATGCCCCGTGCCGCCGATGACCAGGATACAGAGGTGCCCTATGAAACAGGCACACCGCACCTTGTCGATTTTATCCAGGCCGTCAGAGAACGAAAAGACCCGATTGCCAACGTAGAAACCGGACACAGAACGGCCAGCCTTGGTATCCTTGGCAACATTGCCACCGACCTGAAACGTCCATTAAGATGGGATCCGGCAAATGAACAGTTTGTCAATGACCCGGAGGCATCCCGGTTCCTGCACAGGGAATACCGCGAAGGGTACAGCCTGTAAACAGTTATCCCATTAACAGCGTAAAAACAATGAACCATGAGTAAGAAAGAATCATCACGCAGAAATTTTATCCGGACATCCATGGCTGCGGGGGCAGGTATGCTCCTTATGCCGGGCAAATTGATCACCCCTGCAGCCAGGGCAAACCACCTGAAAGATATCCCCGAACCCACACTGGATGGCAAACGGGTCCTTTTTGTTTATGGTGGATGGGAAGGGCATGACCCGATCGAAACCTCTTTGCTGTTTGTCCCCTGGATGCGCTCGGAAGGCGCCGAAGTGGTGGTCGCCGACACGCTCGATGCCTACCTTGACGAAGACCTTATGGCAAAACTCGACCTGATCGTGCAGATCTGGACCATGGGAGAAATTACCGGCGATCAGGAAAGGATGCTGCTCAAAACCGTCAGAAACGGTGCAGGGATTGCCGGCTGGCACGGCGGCCTGTGCGATTCCTTCAGGAATAATGTTGAATACCAGTTCATGACCGGCGGACAATGGGTGTCGCACCCCGGAGGGATAATCGATTACCGGGTAAACATTATCGACCATGAAGACCCGGTAACCCGCGGACTCAATGATTTTGACATGCATTCAGAACAATACTACATGCATGTCGATCCGAATATGAATGTTTTGGCTACCACACAGTTTTCAGGAGAACACGCCTCGTGGATCGATGGATGCGTAATGCCGGTGGTATGGAAAAAGTACTACGATAAAGGGCGCATATTCTACTCTTCGCTCGGACACGTGATTGAAGATTTTGACGTACCGGAGGTCCTGGAAATTCAAAAAAGAGGCATCCGCTGGGCAGCCGAAAGCAAATACCACCCCTTCGAGGAGTGGAGAAACCCGGTATACAAACGTTAGCCCACGCGTTGCAACACACAGCAATCGAAACATTATAACCATCGCCATGCGCACTACATGTAATCAGGGTACAGTGAACTGCACCACACTTCTGATCGCGACCCTTGTTTTTCTGACCATTACAACAACACCCCTGATGCTGTCTGCCTCCGGCAAATCACTGGCAGTGACCGGTCTTCGTGTCGAATACCATAAAAATCCCGTTGGCATCGACCAGGCATCGCCACGGTTTTTCTGGAAGTTGCAGAGTGCTGACAGAAATACCATGCAGACAGCCTACCACATTCGTGTCACCACTGACCCCCGGTTTCACGATCCTTTACTGGTGGTTTGGGATTCGGGAGAAATACAATCAGACCAGTCGATACAACTTACCTATGCCGGAACAGAACTGATGCCGGCAACGAGGTATTACTGGCAGGTGAGGGTATGGGACAACCATGGAAACACTTCGCAGTGGAGTGATACAGCCTTTTTTGAAACGGGCCTGCCTGATGCAGGCAAATGGCAGGGTGAATGGATCACCATTCCATGGGATGAAAAGAAGGACACTTCACAACCGGCACCAATGTTTCGCAATGAGTTCATCCTAAATGAAGCGGTGTCGCATGCAAGGGCTTACATAAGCAGCCTGGGCCTGTACGAAATGGAAATAAATGGCCGGCGGGTGGGATACCAGGTTTTTACCCCCGGATGGACAAGTTTCAACCACCGGTTACAATACCAGGTATATGATATCAGCGAATTGCTGCAACAGGGTCCCAATGCCATTGGCGTTTTCCTGGGAGACGGCTGGTACAGGGGCAACATCGGCTGGGGTGGTCAAAGGAACTATTATGGTGAAGAGCTGGCATTGCTGGCGCAACTACATGTTGAATATACCGATGGCCGGACGGAAGTCTTTTCAACCAACGGCCAATGGCGTACTGCTACCGGCCCGATCATCTGGTCTGACATCTATAATGGGGAATACTATGATGCCCGGCTGGAAAAGCCTGGCTGGACACAGCCGGAATATGACGACAGCCAGTGGCAAAATGCAGCAATTGCAAATCATAGCAAAGACCTGTTGATTGCACCCCAGGCACCACCCGTGAAAAAAATTCAGGAACTGAAACCCATTGACCTGTTTATAACCCCGGAAGGAGATACGGTAATTGATATGGGGCAGAACATGATAGGCTGGATACGTTTGAAAGTGAGTGGTGAACGGGGAAGAAAGATCACATTGAGACACGCAGAGGTACTGGATAAGAATGGCAATTTCTATACGGAAAACCTCCGGTCGGCCAAACAAAAGAACACCTATGTCCTGAAGGGTGAAGGCACAGAAATATGGGAACCGCGTTTTACCTTCCAGGGATTTCGCTACGTTGCCATAGATGGGTTTCCCGGAGACCTGACAAAAGACGCATTTACAGGGGTGGTCATTCATTCAGACATGGAGCCAACCGGACACTTCGACTGTGCTCATCCGTTGGTTAACAGGCTGCAGCACAACATCATCTGGGGTCAGAAGGGGAACTTCCTGGATGTCCCGACCGACTGTCCGCAACGCGATGAACGAATGGGGTGGACAGGCGACATACAGGTTTTTGCCAATACGGCCAATACCTACATGAACACAGCAAGCTTTCTTACCCGATGGTTGGGTGACCTGCAGGCTGATCAGTTCGAAAACGGTGCCGTACCCCATGTGGTACCCAATGTGCTGGGGCCCCATGCAGGCGGAGCGGCAGGATGGGGTGACGCTGCAACGGTCGTACCGTGGACACTCTATCAGCATTTCGGCGACAAAAAAATCCTGCAGCAACAGTACCAGAGCATGAAGGACTGGATAGCGTTTATCAAGGAAAGGGCTGGCAGCTCGGGCGATCCTTACCTGTGGAGTGGCGATCCACACTTTGGCGACTGGCTTTCCTTTTCCACCATTGAACGACCCGACTACCCGGGTGCATATACACATACGGATCTGGTCGCAACAGCCTACTTCGCGCGGTCAACAGCACTGTGCCTTGAAACCGCCATAATACTCGGAAAACAGGAAGACATCAGCTATCTTGCCGGACTCCTTGAAAACATCAAACAGTCATTCCGGGAAGAATTTGTTACACCAAACGGCAGATTATCGTCCGACACCCAAACCGCCTATTTGCTGGCATTAAGTTATGACTTGTTACCAGAAGAGCTCAAGCCACGTGCCGCAGGTTATCTCTACCAGGATGTCAACAGGCACGGTCACCTTACTACCGGGTTCCTGGGAACCCCCCACCTGAATCACATACTCGCCGGATTTGGACATACAGAACAAGCTTACCGTTTGCTAATGAGAGAGGAATTTCCTTCCTGGCTTTACCCTGTTACGATGAATGCAACAACCATATGGGAGCGCTGGGATGGCATCAAACCGGACGGATCATTTCAAACCCCGGGGATGAACTCATTTAACCACTATGCTTATGGTGCCATCGGGGAGTGGCTGTTCAGGGTCGTGGCAGGGATCAACAATACGTCGCCTGCATATAAAACAATACTCATCCAGCCTTCACCCGGAGGGGGACTCTCACATGCCAGGGCAATACAACATACCTTGTTTGGAAGAGTTGCTTCATCCTGGCAGTTTAAAGATGATGCCTTCATTGCTGAAGTTGAAATACCACCGAATACAACTGCCGATACAAAGCTTCCTTATGCCGCACTCCACGAGGTAAAGGTCAACAACGTACCCATAACCCAAAGCAATGAGATCCTGGGCTACAGTACTGAAAACGATCAACTGACGGTCCATCTGGGCTCGGGAAACTATTCTTTCCGCTATCCGTCAGACCGGTTTCCAGAAAGCGCTCGTCCGTCAGAGATGGACATATTTAACGGTAAACTGCCGACCATCCGGAACAAACTGGCCGAACTGCTTGCGTGTGCCCGTTCAAGGGATATACTGTTCGGGGAACTGCCGGAGCTGATGCAGTCACCATGGCTCAGCCAGGTAATGGGTTTTACCCTTGAGCGTTCTGTTGAGGTATTGCCGCAAGAACTGAGGGCAAGCAAGGAGACCCTGGATAAGATCGACAGCCGGCTCAGGATGCTGAACCACTAAAAGAAAAAAACAATAAATATTTGAACCAGGGTACCTTATGGCGCCTTGGTTTTTTTTATATTTTTGTCAAACACATAAAAA
>PWKN01000294.1 GCA_003559735.1 Bacteroidales bacterium
TAAAATCAGCAAACCAGGGATCATTGTTTGTTATCTTGCGGACAATGGTGTCTGGGTCTGTGGTCTTCCCGTGTATGCTTTTATAATGTCTGGCAGCCTCTGCACCGGCAACACGCTGGTGAAATGATAGTTCAGCTGATGCCGTACCCTGTATTCTCAGCTTGTTCATTATTTCCAGACTTTCGGCAGGCATTCCTGAACGGGCATAATTCAGCACCGCCGATTCGAGTGTCTCTTTAGTGCTTCCTGCCATGACATAGGCAAACAGCGCCGGATGGTTTCCGGCAATCTCCTTTGCTGAGGCAAGATATTCGTTCGACAACAAAGGTTCGTCCAGTAAGCCAAAAAGGTCTGCCAATACCCTGTACCTTGTAAAAACCCTGAAATATAGCGACAGCGCCTGGGAAGCATCGGCAATATACGGCTGCTTCTCTTTCTGATAAGCCAATGCACTGGTTATGTACGTTTCTGCCAAACGCAGATTATCATTGCGCAAAGCCCTCGCAGCAACTACAAGAAAAGAATCATAGATCCCCGTGTGGCTTTCTGAAAGATGAATGAACAAACGCGGCTGACAAAGATCCGTTGTCGCTGCCTCAACACAAAAAACCTCAACATGGCGCAATTGTTCCAGCGCCTGTGTGTACCGCTCCTCCAGGATATAACCAGAAGCGTCCTGGAAAAAAAGGGACAACACACTGTCGGTGAGCATGTCAATGCGGCTCTGCATTTTCTCTGACGGGAACATGGCTGTGTATACATCTGCCAACCGTTGCAGTGCGGCCACTTTGTTGCCGGTTTGTTTGTCAATCCCCGCAATGGCCAGATGCGAAAGAATGTGATAAGGGTTATAGTGTATGGCCGATGAGAAATATTCCATTGCCCTGTTCAATTCTCCCTCCTCCAGACTGCTGCTTCCTGAAAGATAAAAAAGGGAGTCGATATGTACAATGGAATGATTGAATGCGCTGCGTAAAGAATCGGTCGTTGTTTTCAATCCGGCATACCTTTCCATCAGCCTTTCAGGATCATTGGCGGCCAGGTCTAACCACCCGTGAAAAGGCTCAAACTGGAATGCGCCCAGAAGAGACTCTGCCTTGCACAGGCTGAATTCATCCATCAGCAGTGTAGCAGGGTTATACGGATCCAGGCTTTCAGTCAGCCGGACAACCTCATCAAGCGCCCCAGGCACAACATAATATCTTTCAAGTGCACGTCCCCAGTTGCGCATCCGGTCATGCATCCGGTCATCATAATAAAAAGAAAAATCGTCCAGAACGACAAACACACTGTCAGGGTCCCCATCATAACCAATATCAACAGTGATCATCGGTGTATCCACACAAGGTATGTCTGTTCCGGCAAAATCACCTGAATACAAAAGCACATCATCCGGCAAATACAAACGAAGTCTTAGATCAACCCTGTCGGGCACCAACAAATGCGCCAGGGAAAAGTCCTTATAATCCGTATCCCCGCCGACAGATATTGTTTCTGGAGATACCACCAGCTGGACACCATGTGCATCGCAGCGAACAATAGATGTGACGGTTGTCATTTCAACCTGGTATGAGGTGAAGGCACGCAATTTGCCCGCACCTTCCGACAAGGTTTGCAGTATGGAATTGATCACCCGCTGATTATCATCCGGGTAGGGATCAAAAGAAAAATCGTGGGACAGGAGGTTACGGCTGACTGTCACTTCAGTGGTATGCAGTGCCTGCTTTGTCCCACAAGGTGGCAAATGATCTTTATCCGGATGTTCCTGAAAACACAGGGAAGCGGTCAACAGCAATAAAGACAGGTATGACAACATTCTCTGAAAAATTATTGATACCGGCAAAGATAGTGTTTTCCTGCTGACACTTATATAATGTTCTGTGCCGGACGAGACCAGCATTTTTTATCAGCACGGCCGCAATGATCAGCAACTGAATAATAAAATCAACCTGTGACCAGGGATGTAACACAAATAAATGTAACTTTGTATTTTTCTTTGATCAAACATGCCACCACTTTTCCCGGCAAAGAGATCAAAGATATGGTGGTCACTGAACAACCCTGTTTGTTTTTTCGCTGGCATTATTAAAACCTTATGATATGCTGATCAGAATTCATCCCGAGAATCCGAGTGAGCGTTTGCTTAAGATGGCCGTTGATTGTCTGCGTAAGGGAGGGGTAATCATTTATCCCACCGACACCGTGTATGCCATAGGATGTGACATTCATCAACCCAGGGCGGTACAGCGTGTAGCACAGATCAAGAACATCAAACCAGAAAAGGCCAATTTTTCCCTGATCTGTAATGACCTGAGTCATATTTCTGACCTTACCAAACCCTTTTCCACAACAGTATACAAGGCAATGAAAAAAGGGACCCCCGGTCCGTTTACCTTTATACTGAATGCCAACAGCAATGTACCAAAACTTTTCCAAAGCCGGAAGAAGACCATAGGGATCAGGATCCCAGACAACAGGATCGCACGCGAGATCGTTCATAAGCTGGGTAATCCGATTATTTCAACCTCAGTGTATGATAATGACGAAATCATCGAGTATACCACAGATGCTGAATTAATCCACGAAAACTACCAGCAGCATGTTGATATCGTCGTTGATGGCGGCAATGGCGGCAACCAGGCATCCACGGTGATCGACTGCACCGGTGATGAGATGCTTGTGGTAAGGCAGGGCAAGGGAATGATCGAAGACATACTGTGAACAAGGGAATGATAATTTTTAGTCCATGACAAACCCGGTAATTGATGAGTTGTACAGTACGTGGCACAGGCCGGGGCGGCCTTTTTTCCTTATAGCAGGGCCTTGCGTACTGGAAAATGAGGTGATGGGGTTTCATATTGCGGAAAAGATCACGGCTATTGCCACACGCCTGGGCATACCCTATATCTTTAAGGCCTCCTATAAAAAAGCCAACCGGAGTCGCCTCGACAGTTTTACCGGGATTGGCGATGAAAAGGCCATTAAGGTGCTTGGTGCCATTGGCAAACAAAACCATGTTCCGGTCCTGACCGATGTCCACACAATTGAAGAGGCATTGCTGGCAGCCGGCAGTGTAGATGTGCTGCAAATTCCCGCATTCCTTTGCCGTCAGACAGAGCTGTTGATTGCCGCCGGAAAAACAGGAAAGGCAGTCAATATTAAAAAGGGACAATTCCTGTCGCCGGAATCCATGCAATTCGCCATTGATAAAGTCAGATCGACAGGAAACAATATGGTGATGGCAACCGAACGTGGAACCACTTTTGGATATGGTGACCTTGTGGTCGATTTTCGTGGCATTCCTGTAATGCAAGGTTTTGAAGTTCCTGTTGTACTTGACATTACCCACTCACTGCAACAACCAAACCAGGGAACGGGTGTTACCGGCGGATTGCCACATCTTATTGACACAATCGCCCGTGCCGGTATTGCTGCAGGAGTTGACGGAATATTCATTGAAACCCATCCTGATCCGCCGGCGGCAAAATCAGATGGGGCCAACATGCTTCCACTCGATCAGCTGGAATCCCTGCTGGAAAAGCTGCTTAAAATAAGACAAAGCATTCAGTCAGCCGGTTAAGGGAAACAAACACAGTCCATACAGGTGCACGCTTGGTTTAACGTGGGTAAGAGAATTGTGGTTAAGGGAAACAAACACAGTCTATACAGGTGCACGGCCACGCACGGGTATGGCATGCAGTTTGTCTTTCAGCTGCTGAACCCTGCCCAGATATTGATCCATATACTCTTCAGGTACCGGATCGCCTGATGGGAACTCCAGGCGCAAGTGATCAACCTGGCGGCCATTCTTCCAGAACCGGAAGCAAACATGCGGACCCGTAGCCAGTCCGGTACTGCCGACATAACCAATCACTTCGCCCTGCGTTACCCTGGTCCCGGGCCTTATGCCACTGGCAAACCGAGACATGTGCAGATACTGTGTCTCATATACCGAATTATGCCTGATGCGCACATAATTCCCGTTACCACTTGTATATCCGGCACGGGTAACAACTCCATCTCCCACGGCAATGATTGGTGTGCCATGGGGTGCGGCATAATCGGTGCCCAGGTGCGGACGGCGGTCGCCGTGAATTGGGTGCAGCCGGCTCAGGGAATACCGGGAGGTAATGCGGGCAGTTTCAAGCGGTGCCCTTAAGAACGCCTTACGCAGATTATTTCCCTCCGGGTCAAAGTAACCCTTGATGGTGTCTGCTTCAAACCGGTACCCCTCCACCTCGCGGCCCTGATGCACAAAATATACCGCATCGACGTGGGAGATCCCTGCCTGCCTGTCACCAACAAACCGGCCAGTATAGAGTACCCTGAAATGATCGCCTTGCATGATCCGGTAAAAATCTACTGACCACGCCAATATGCGTGACAATTCCGGTACGAGCAAAGGGTGTCCGCCATTGCCGGTAATTGCATCCCATAACGATGAGTTAATCATTCCGCCAATTGCCATATCCCGCAACTCTACCTGCTTGCTGTCGCGGTATATACAGACAGAATCACGCAGGTCAACCACCAGGAAATCTAGATCAGAGATCTCATAAACAAACACCGATAAGGTTTCCGGATCATCATCGGGAAAATAGCCATGATACCTGTTGCCCTGACGTATGCGACGGGGATTGAACACATCGTGCATGCGTTGGGATATGCTGTGCGTCAATGCATCATCCAACCCAAACCCTGCCAGGATGTGCGACAGGGTTTGCCTGGCCTGTATAAGGCCCCTCTCAACATGATACATGTTTTTTGCAAACCCAAATTCATCTGTCTCCACATCAATGGTGTCTGCTTGTTTTGGCTGAAGACAGCAGGCTTCCGGTTCTCCACCATCAGACCTGTTCCAGGTAAAAAAGACCCACATGACAATTATAACCAGCAAGCTGGTACCAAATGAAACAGGGAAATTAAGACCGCATCTTTTCATCATTCCACCACTGTCCTTTGAAGATATAAAAAACTCCAGGCAAACTGTGAACCACCGGATACAAAGTCCGGTGAAGTCCCCGCCCTCTGCAACTTATCAAGCCCCAAAGATAAACAATGAAAACAACATCCTGAACAGAACAGCCGAAATGCCAAAAAGGATAAAAGATCCTGTAAGTGCAAATCCTGTCGTTTTTCTCACCGGCACATTCAACAAAGGGCCGGCACCCTTGCCGATAAGTATCACCGTATGGAGAAGTCCGGCGTACGTTACAAACCCCATCACCGGATGGATGGCAGCCAGCATCTGTGCCAGCAAAAACGGTATAAAGGCAGTTAAACACAGCAACATCGACTTGTCTGCATCCTGTTTCCCGTCAAAAGCTTTTGCCATGCGCGCAATAAGCATTGCCCCGGCGTATACTGACAGGATGAAGATGCACAAACTGACCAGGAAGCCACCAACGAGCTGGTATGTACCGGGTACTGCATCTGCCAGAGCCTGCTGCTGAACTACACGAAGCATTCGCCCAACGGCACCGGCTGCCATCAGGGGAACACCAAATGTCAGGAAGAAAAGCCGTACGTTTGGACTGTTTTCGGCCAGGTGCTCATAGAAGCGTGACGGATAAAGAAACAAATCCCGTAAGGCCCTTATAATAATGATCCCTTTCATAGCCCCCTCGCCGGTTAAGGTTGTATTGTGCGCAGTGGCAGACAGAGGTCTGCCTGGCTGCAGAACAGCTGGTCAAAAGTACAGAATTTCGAAGAAACATGGCGCCATAAGCCAATCGGGGAAAAGATCTTATCTTTACCTGTTGAAAACACAACAGATCTGTTGCTGTTGGGAGAGGCAGACAATTGAGATCAGGTGCTGGTTATGTTCATCAAGTGCTTATACACCGATAATCCGCATAAATGAGCTGGACAAACTGGATCAGGGGTTTTGCAGACTATTTGGTATTGGAGCGGTCCATGTCTGCCCATTCTGTGTCTGCCTATGTCGGTGACATAGAAAAACTGGCTGCATTTTTTTCAGACGATGCGCACCGTCTCGCTCCCTGTGAAATCAAACAGGCAGACTTGTTGCATTTTCTGGAATGGGTAAACACAACGGGAATTGGTGCCCGTACACAGGCAAGGATCATTTCCGGGGTTCGCGCTTTTTTTAAATACCTGACAACAGAAGATGTGATCACAGATGATCCCTCAGCAGTGCTTGAGCTGCCACGATTCAGACAGTCATTACCCCAGGTGCTGACGGTCACGGAAATTGACCGGCTCATTGCGGCCATTGACATGAGCAAACCCCACGCACAACGGAACAGGGCGATCATTGAGACCCTTTATGGTTGCGGACTAAGGGTTTCTGAGTTAATTTGTCTGAAAATCTCTGATCTCTTTCAGAAAGAAGCATTCATCAAAGTCACAGGCAAAGGCAACAAACAACGGGTAGTCCCTATAGGCCGGGAAGCATTAAAACATATTGGTCTTTACCTGGACGGGGCAAGAAGGGAAGTTGACGTTGCCAGCGAATTCACCGACCATCTGTTTCTGAACCGGCTTGGCAGGAGTTTAAGCCGGGTAATGATCTTCACCATCATAAAACAACTCTGCCAGTCAGCCGGCATTAAAAAAAAGGTCAGTCCGCACACCCTGCGTCACAGCTTTGCAACGCACCTGGTGGAAGGTGGGGCCGACCTGAGGGCAGTCCAGGAAATGCTTGGTCATGAGTCAATCACCACCACAGAAGTATATACACACCTGAGCAGGGAGTACCTCAGAGAAAACCTGTTGTCTTATCACCCACGTGCCCGCTGAGCGACTGACCTGAACAGACAGGACCACTGCCACTCATACGCAATGCTTCCTTAGCCAGCTCAGACCAGGGTTGTTTCGACAACGGCCAACTCATTCATCAAAAAAAAGAGCCGCTGCAATCCCATCAGCAAATAGCTTACCTTTACCGGTAATGACCAGGTGCTGGTCTTTTTCCACGATCATACCGTCCCTGACAAACTGCCTGGCCCGTTCTTTCAGCGCAGTCATCCGTTCACTACCCCATTGGGAGCGCACCTTCGCCAGGTCGCAACCCCACATGGTGCGCAAAGAGGTCATAACATATTCATTGCAAGCCTTTACAGGGGTAAGGATCTCTTCCTCATAGGGTACCGTATTGTTTTCCAGGGCAGCAATATAGGCAGCTGTATTGGCGATGTTCCAGAACCGCTTTCCCTTTACGTAGCTGTGCGCAGAGGGTCCCAGTCCAAGGTAAGGAACACCTGTCCAGTAAGCCATATTGTGATTGGAATAATGCCCCTCCAATGCAAAATTTGAGATCTCATAATGATGGTATCCATTTTTTGCCATGACCGCGCAGAGCAGTTCAAACTGCCGTGCACATTGTTCTTCGCTCACTGCCGGGACCCTCCCCTTCCTGATCAGGTATTCCAGGACTGTTTTCTCTTCTACCGTCAGTGCATAGGCTGACAAATGGGGCAATCCCATATACAAAAACGTTTGAAGATTATCCAGCCACATGCCATCCGTCATCCCCGGTGTACCATAGATCAGATCAATGGTTATGTTTTCAAAGCCTGCTTTGCGGGCATTGGTAAGGCTATCCATCGCCTGTCCGGCTGAATGGAGCCGGTTCAGGTATGCCAGGTCTGACTGGCAAAAGCTTTGTATCCCGATACTCAATCGATTAACAGGAGTTTGTCTTAAAGCCTGCAGCTTTTCGGGATCCAGGTCATCCGGATTGGCCTCTAAAGTCACTTCAGTCACATGATCAGGGAGAACATTCTGGAAAAGCACATCAAAAATACCGGACAGTTCAACCGCCGACAACAGTGAGGGGGTGCCGCCACCTATGTAGATTGTTTCAATGACCGGTGATTCACCGGCATGTTGCAGGTGGTCGAAGAAGCTCTTCTGTAACCGGATCTCTTTGTGCAGTGCACGCAAAAAGGCATCCTTGCTGCGATGAGACACCGAATAATGGAAGTTACAATAATGACACGCCTGTCTGCAATAGGGAACATGGATATATATACCTGCCATCAGAATATTCAGAGGTGCTTATGGATAAAAAACTGCCTTTATAACGGTGCCGGCGTCAAACCCGGTAGACTCATATTGTATATAGTCACCCGTACAATGTATAAAATGGCAACGCCGGATATGAAATACCTCACCGATATGATTTGAAACACCTGCCCCTTCTTTTTTGTACTCATAAACTCCATTGGCAATCCCGGTAAAAGGCAGATTGCTGACCGATATCCTGGTTTCTATTGACGTACCTCCCCAATGCTCGGAAAATTCTATACTTACATTCATCAGTGTTTCCCTGTCGGGAGAAAACCTGCCATCTACTTTCAGACTAAATGCGCTACCCATAAAAGCATCAAAGTGAGTGAAATCTATAGAAAAATGGTCTCCGTCCCAAACATGAAAAATATCTCTCTGATCAAAACCGACCAAATATGTCCCCCCTCCTCTGAAACTAAGATAATTTGGATTATCCGGATAACCAAAATAATCGCCAAAGATCTCCCACGCATGCTGACCTTCAAACTCAATCACTAATCTCCGGAAATCAGGAAATTCCAGTTCATCATCCAGGGTAACCGTAATTCCTGCAATGACCTCTTCCACGTAGGCATTGAAAACCATGAACACCAAATGGGTTACATCTTCATCCATGGGTACCTTTACGGGTTGGGATATATCATCAACAACAATGGCAGCACCTTCTTCAACAGGCTGACCGTATTCATTCCTGGCCCTGATGATCGTCAACCTGATCCCCTCTTCCTGCATCACCTGGTTTAATTGTCCGCCACCCGAAATGTCAATCCTGAAAAACAAGGTGTCGGGAATGTACTGGCTTTCTATCTCACCAGGCAGGTAGAACGTGGCCGCTGCCGATGACAATGGCCTGATATCTTGCATGGAAAGTGGGGCATAGGCAAGCGTATCCGGTCGCGCAGACCGCCACTCAAAATGTTTTTCACTTCTTTCCAGTAAGCTGCGGGACAGCGTATTTTGGGTAAATCCATCCACATCTCCGTAACGTTCAGCATCACGCAAAAGCAGCTCATCATCATGTATATAGAGCCTTTGCAAGGCATATTCGGTATAGGCTTCAGGCAGCGATGTGCCCGCCGACCGGAGAAAATAGTCAAAGTCCTTGCGCAGCTGCAACAGGTAATCACTGGTTGCCGGTGTCCGCTTAAGGGGAACGGAGATTTCCGTACCCAGTCCCAGGTAAAGGGGGTCCAGGTGGACCAGGTTGCTGTTGAAAAACCGTTTGGCAACAAAGGCAAAGAAATCCTGTTTATCGTAGGGAGAGCTGTATATAAAATCATCGACCGGATGGCCAAGGTCATGGGGGGCGCCCCAGTCGACGTAAACCTTCCCTGAGGTAAGTGAGCCGGTTCGTTCGTAGGTAGCACCAACCAGCGAAGCTGTGCCTTCATCGTATGCGGAGGAGGCATACATGTTGAATGCAGTTGTGTCAAGCTGGTTGGCCATGTA
>PWKN01000114.1 GCA_003559735.1 Bacteroidales bacterium
ATCAACAACCTTGTTTTCAGACGCTGCCGGGTAGATGGCAGGATCATGTCTGAAGATTGGGGCACTGATAATGTGAACCACATCCACAATATGTTGATCACAGAGTGTGTTTTGGCTTACGCATCAAACCATAATTTGAACAACTTCAGAGACCTGACCATAACCAACAGCATCATCTCAGGTCTTTTATATCGTTCTAAATTTTTAACGCTTTCTAACAGTGTTTTGCTAAGTACATCAACTAATGTACTGTGGATGATGGAAAACTCGACCGTGCAAAATTGTATCATAGCCAGCTCATTATCAAACAGGGCCACTTTCAGTGACAACAGGTTATTGAACAATGTATTGTTTAATGTTGAAAGCACAATTAATTGGGGTCCAAGCAATGTACACAGCAATAATTATTACAGTGTGGGCCGCGACAACTTCTTTATTGATCAGGAAGGTGCTCTATTCAGTTATACAGATGACTACAACCTGCAATCGCCCGGACAGTATCCCGGTGCCGACGGAACCCAGGTTGGTATTTATGGTGGGATGCATCCGTTCAAGGAGGGATCGGTTCCGATGATCCCGCATGTAGTCAGAAAAAGTATCTCCCACTCAATAGATGCAGATGGGATGCTTCAGGTTGAAATTGAAGTATCAGCCCAGGATCACTAACCAGAAAAGCATGAGCCATGAAAAAGTCGTATACGATCATTTGGATGCTGCTGTTGTTTGGCCTGCTGCATGCGCCCCCATACTCCAATGCCCAATCGATCAATGCCTGGGAGTATTGGTTTGACGACAATTATGCGGACAGGGTTATGCAGACCATCGGCGGAACCAACACCCTGCAGCTAAAGACCGGCATTCCTGCCGGTCATCTCGATCCTGGCCCACACATCCTGCATATCCGTTTCCGTGATTCGGATAACAGGTGGAGTGCCCCACTCAGTCAACTGTTCTTTAAAGCAGGACAGCAGGTATCTGCTTTTGAATACTGGTTCAACGATGATGTGGAACACATGTCCATATTGGCGGCAAACAACGAAGCCGATTTTAATATATCGGAGCGTATTTCCACTGCCCACCTCGATCCGGGTATGCATCAGATGCACTACCGATTTGTAGATGCAGCAGGTTTATACAGTCCGGTCGAAAGCCGCCGCTTCTGGAAATCAGGTCAAACGCTCACGGAGTTCGTTTACTGGTTTGACGACAAGATCAATGATGCCGTTAGCGGCGAGATGCTGGGAGTGGTGTCTGAAACCTGGAATCGAGAGGTCAATGTGGATAGGGGCCTGAATTTCGACCATATGCATGTTCGTTTTCTTGATGCCAGCAATTACTGGAGCAGTGTATTATCCTTAGAAGCCCCACCTCCGCTGGCGGATTTCTTTGCCATCAACGATCGCTTTTTTGTCACGTTTAACAACACCACGAGGTTGGGTAACAATTTCTTCTGGGACTTTGGCGATGGTACACAGTCGACCCTGGTGAACCCTTCGCATACCTATGAGGGTCCTGGCGAGTACCATGTGTGTCTGATTGCCGAAAACAGGATGGGGAGCGACACGTTGTGCCATATGGTTACCTTGCGGGGGATTGCCTCCGTAAATCCTGACAGGGCAGGTAATAGCGGGCGTGCCACCATCAGCGTTTTTGGCGGTGGTTTCACGGCCGATGCAAAGGTTTCACTGCGGCGTAACGGATATGATGAAATTCTTGCCGACACTACATTCCTTGAATATCCTGGCAAACTGCAGGCAAGGTTAAACCTCAGTGGCAGGGCCATTGGGTTGTGGGACCTGGTAGTTACCCTTCCGGGCGACACGACCCTGATTCTGGAAAACGGTTTTACCATCGAAGTGGGCCGTCCGCCCGATGTGTGGGCTGAGATCACAGGAAGGGATGTGGTGCTGGTCGATCGCTGGCAAACCTATACCATCAGTTATGGTAACAGGGGCAACAACGATGCAAGGGTTGTACCCTTGTGGCTGATCATTTCTGATGTCGAGGGACTTGAAGTGGAATTTGTGTCGGCAGAGCCCGATATTCCCATCGGTGCAGATGAGCTGTGGGAACAAATTCAGGGAGAGGTTCCCCTGCATTTTGAGGTAGATACGCTGTTTGATGATCCGCAAAGGGCCAGGGTATATCCATTTGTATTTCCGGAGGTGCCGCCCTACACAAAACAAGAGATCACCATCCGGATCAAAACACCTACAAATATCAGGGTTGTGGTTTGGATAAACAAGGAGCAGGCCCTTGACGAAGATGATCCCGATCCGGGTGACCCGCCTCCGGCGTCGCCCGATTACGATAAATGTGTCAGATGGGCGCTCAGCAAGGCCTATCTTGCCGGTCTTACCACCCTGCTCGAACATGAGAAACCCACAGAGGATTGTTATGCTGGCATTTCCTATTCGATCCTTAACCACAGTTATTACTCGGCCACATTTGGCAGTGTCGCCTACTCTTTGGCACGTGCTGCGATGGATTGTGTGCTGGGCATGGGTGGCAACCTGAGTATCGCCAAGGCCTGGGAGCTCGGACAGGTAGTGCTGAAGCTCGCGGGTGATATGTACGACCTGTATGAAGCCGTGGAAGCCTGCAAAAGAGCCTTTGAACCGGTGGCTTTCACAGAGATCCCCATCAGAACAGTAGCCTCTTTCGATCCCAATGAGATCGTTGGTCCACGCGGATATACTGAAAAAAATTACAACTTTGATGACATCGATTACCCTTACATTATCTATTTCGAAAACCTCGATGATGCCACTGCCCCGGCCCAGGAGGTATTTGTGTATGATACGCTTGATGTCAACAAATATGATCTGTCGACCTTTGAGTTTGGCAACATCGGCT
This sequence comes from Bacteroidales bacterium, assembly GCA_003559735.1. Taxonomy (GTDB): domain Bacteria; phylum Bacteroidota; class Bacteroidia; order Bacteroidales; family UBA7960; genus PUPG01. The sequence goes on from PWKN01000114.1 coordinate 2,857, forward strand.
TTGGGGATACCATCATCTATGTGGAGCCCGGACTACAGTCCTACACCAACGACATAGACCTCAGGCCTTCCAAAGACCTGATTTTACGGATTAATGGCCGATTAGATATGGAGACAGCCGTAGCCGGTTGGTCGTTCGTTTCCCTTGACCCTGCCACCATGGACCTGACTGAGGATCCTTTTGGCGGTTTTCTTCCTCCAAACATCAATTCCCCCGAGGGTGAAGGGTTTGTGTCGTTCAGCATCAAACTCAAGGAAGGGCTTGAGCACGGCACGGTAATCGAAAACAAAGCCACCATCATCTTTGACCTGAATGAGCCCATCACCACCAATACCTGGATCAACGCCATTGACCGTGAACCACCTGTGAGTGCTGTTGAACCGCTTGATGATGAGGCATTTCCACACTTCCTGGTTAGCTGGGATGGGTATGATGAAAACAGCGGCATAAAGCACTATTCGATATACTACTCCAGGGATGGCGGGGAGCCTGTACTTTGGAAACTGAACACCCGCCATAAAAATGACTTGTTTGTCGGTGAAGTGGGCAGCGTGTACCGCTTTTACTCCGAGGCTACCGACAGCATTGGCAACCGTGAGGATAAACAAGGCATGTACGACACCATGACAACGGTGATTGTATCAGCGCCTGATGCCGACAGTCCGCTCAGCCGCTTTGATGTCTATCCCAATCCCGCATCCGGCCTGCTGAATATTTCATGGCACGCCACCATCACGAAAGCGCTTAATTTTGTTGTCTATGACGCTTTTGGGAAAGAGCATCACCGGCGGCACCTTGGCACCGGTCATACCGAACACAGCTTTTCCATCGATGTGAGCCAGTGGGAGAGAGGGGTTTATTTCTGTGTATTTGAACATGCAGGTGGCAGGAAAGTCAGAAAGGTGATTGTCAGGTAAGCTATTACACCAAAGCTGGTAGTCCTCTGCCGGCCGCTCGGCCACGTCCGTCTGGTAGCGGATTATGGCTCACAACAGCGGCAATGTGCTCCGTCACGGCGAAAACACTGCGCCCCTTTACCTCAATTTCCCTTAAGGGGCGAAATATATCAGGTGTTTCAGAATTATTTGCCGGAGAGCACCAATTTTTTTGTTTGCATTTATGCAGCTTAACACATAAAGTCATTTGCAAAAATGTATTATATTTGCAATTGACGTTTGTCTTTATGTAATTTCTCATTATAATGAAAAGGTTAAAACAGGTTGAACTGCTTGAATGGAAAAATTCCATCAACAGGAAACCATTGATAATAAGGGGTGCCCGCCAGGTAGGTAAAACCTGGCTTATGAAAGCCTTTGGAGAGGCGTACTACAATGACACAGTATATGTGAATTTTGAAAAAAACAACCGCCTGCAGAACCTGTTTGATGATGATTTCGACCTGCATCGAATCATCATTGCCATACAGGCTGAAACGGGCAAAACCATCACTGACGGAGATGTCCTCCTGGTTTTTGACGAGATACAGGCTGCACCAAGGGCGATTACTGCCCTGAAGTACTTCCAGGAGGATGCACCAGGGATTCACTTGATAGCAGCGGGCTCTTTGCTGGGAATAGCGCTTCATGCAAACATTTCTTTTCCTGTTGGAAAGGTTGATTTTTTGGATCTGCACCCAATGAACTTCCGGGAATTTCTCATTGCGTGTAATGAAACCGGCATGGTTCAGATCCTGGAAAGCAATGATTGGAAACTGATCACTGCTTTTAAGTCTAAGTTTATTGAAAGTCTCAGGCAATATTATTATGTAGGCGGTATGCCTGAGGCCGTTGAACGGTTTTGCGCAAACGGCAACTTCGGGGAGGTCAGAAGCATTCAAAAACAAATTTTGACAGCCTATGAGCAGGACTTTTCAAAACATCCTCCGCACAACATTGTGCCGCGCATACGTTTGGTCTGGAACTCCATACCATCTCAATTGGCCAAAGAGAACCGTAAATTCGTTTATGGTGCTATTAAGAAGGGAGCCAGGGCAAAAGATTTCGAAATGGCCTTGTCGTGGCTGGTTGACTGCCAACTGGTGCATAAACTGCACAGGGCAAGAAAACCTGCAATTCCGTTAAAAGCTTATGAAGATCTATCTGCTTTCAAGTTGTTTTTGGTTGATGTGGGATTACTGGCGGCTATGGGCGACATTGATGCAAAGACTTTGCTGGAAGGAAACGCCATTTTCTCAGAATTTAAGGGAGCACTCTCCGAACAATATGTGATGCAGGAACTGATCAGTGGCGATGACTTTGTGGTTTATTACTGGACTGCAAAACGGGCAACTGCTGAAGTGGATTTTGTGCTGCAATGTGAAGGCAGGGTGTTGCCTCTTGAAGTGAAGGCAGAAGAAAACCTGCAGTCAAAAAGCCTGAAAGTATATCATCAAAAATTTTCACCGCCTGTGGCGCTTCGCCTCTCCATGTCGGACTATCGTGTTCGGGACTGGTTGGTCAATTTGCCTTTGTATGCGGTCTCAACGATCAAAGCCCTTGCATAAAGGAGCATCAGCCTGTCAAAACACTTCAAAAAAGGACTTTAACCAGGCAGCCGGTGAGCGATACGGGCTTTTGCCTTCCCCGGTCGCGGTAATCCTTGGCATTAAACCTTACATGCGTTTTTGAGATGTCCCTTATGCGGTCATTGGTAATAGCCAGCCGGTGGGTGTATTGTCCGAAGGAGGCAATCACATGCTCGGGTCCGGCCATGGATGCTTCACTGAAGACCACCCAGGAGGTATTGTAAGATTGCCGGATGTCGGCATGACCCAGAAGCTTTTGCAGGATGACGATATTCAGCCCATCTTCCAGCAGGTGGGTTGCATATGCATGGCGCAGCGAGTGCAGGTTCACCTGCTTGGTGATGGAGGTTTTCTTAAGGGCAGGAAAGTCAGAAAGGTTATTGTCAGGCAGGGAATGATCGTTGAGCCGGTTTTTATGGCTTTATTCCGACAATGGAGTGCCTCATGTGTGGCAATATATGGATCGATCCTTAAGAAAAAATGACGGAAATTGCTGAAAGGATTTTTCTTGCCAACAGGAAACAAAAACCACAGTTGGTGGTAGTCGTTTACACGGACATTTCTACAGAATAATTTCTATTTTTACAGAAAAAACAACATGGAGCTCCTCAAACCATTAAGATTCATATCCAGCCTGAATCGAAAAAAACAGGACCCGGGAAAATTTGTCTTTACCGGTAAGGCTGATTTGCATGATACAGACATACAGCTCTTTGATTATAATAAAGAAACCTGCACAGAGACAAAAAACGTGCCGTTGGATGACGTAAAAAAGTTTGAAGAGAATGGGTTCACTCACTGGTTAAACATTTATGGGCTTAACAAAACCGAAGTCATTGCATCAATCTGCGAAAAACAGGACATCCACAGCTTAGTAATCCAGGATATTCTGGATGTTAACCAAAGACCAAAATTCCAGGAGTATGACAACTTCTCTTTTCTTACTTTGAAATCAATTGTTTCTTCAAACAGTGAGATGATTACCGACCAGGTCAGCTTTGTTTTTGGTTCAAACTACTTAATCTCTTTCCAGGAAAGAAAAGCAGACTTTTTTGAACATTTAAGATACCGGCTCAGGGAGGATAAGGGTATGATCAGAGACAGAGGTGCTGACTACCTGCTTTATACCATGCTGGAGGCCATATTGGATAACTACTTCAAGGTTTTAAGCCGACTTGATGAAGAGATTGAGAAATTCATCTTTACAGACATTAATAAAGAGCCATCTCCAAATCTTTTGGCCATTATTGAGAAATACAAAAAGTTTGTTCATTTCATTCAGAAATCGATCTTACCGATAAAAGAGTTTTCACAGGTAATTGAACGGGGTGAATGTCAATATATTGAAAAAAGACACCTAAAATTTTTTTTCGAAATAAAAGATCTATGCCTGACTTTGCTGGACAGTTGCGAAATATTGCATGCTACATTGGAAAGCAATACAAATCTGTTTTTTTCTGTGCAGAGTCATCGCATGAACCAGGTCATGAAAACACTGACTATTGTGGCAACAATTTTTATTCCGCTTACTTTTATTGCAGGTGTCTATGGGATGAACTTCACCAACATGCCTGAATTGGATTGGAAGTATGGTTATGCTGCTGTTTGGTTGCTGATTATTTTTATTCTCGGTGGGATGCTTTGGTATTTCCGGAAGAAAAGGTGGTTTTAACGTTGTAATTATCCCTTATTGATTGCCTTATGAAAGCGTTTTTGCACAGCATACTCCCCTTTACCTCAATTTCCCTTTAGGGGCGAAATATATCAGGTGTTTCAGAATCATTTCCCGGACAGCAACAATTTTTTTGTTTGCATTTGTGTAGCATAACACACAAAGTCGTTTGTAAAGATGAGGCGTTTTTTCAATAAACGCTCATTAACACTTCAGAACCTGAACACCATTCCCAATCCGGCACCCCCGGCAGCGAGCGATTCGAGCTGGGGGTAGAGATGCAGGTTGGCATGGCCAGCGTATTTCCGACCGCCCACGAGCCCAATACAAGCATAGCCGAACGATTGATATCCTGGCGCTGCATTTCATATTGCTGGAAAGAGTCGGGTGAAGCAGCAAAAAGATTGTTTCCCAAAAGTAAAACCGCAATGCCTGTGACCGTTGCGAACCAAAAATTCTTCATTACGATGTTTTTCTTATTAAACAGCTGTGCCATACAGTTGGTTCATTCGCCACTCTCTTATCTTAACAACGTATATAACCCCGAGCGAAGCGAGCTGGTGCTTCCTATTCAGACATGAACTCATATATATTTCTATATGCCGTATTGTATTGCTAATGTACTTTATGCTATTAATTAAATTTTATAAATTTGGCAAAATGAGAGTTGATGATCAAGCACCAAACTAAGTGCAAGCATCCTTTATTAAAACATATGTTTTTGATTTGTTAAATATTACCTTTAGCATCTATGTTAAAAAATTGACTTATATATGATTTGTTCTTAAATTTAGGCACCAAGCACATGAAAACTTTATTTACACTGTTTACGGTATTTTGGGTTGTCACGGCTTTTGGACAACAATCAGCCAAAATCTCAAGTGCCGGTGGACAAAATGACATTGAGCTTCAGCAAGTATTTCAAACAATCGAAACACATCATCACGACTTCAAAGAAGAGGGTTTTTGCCCGGTAAAGGATGATGATCCCTATCAACGACCGGCATGCCCCGAGGAAATGGATTTGCTGAAAACCGGCAGGGGTGGCCTGCAACTCGATTCTACGTATACATTTAATTTTTCATCAGAATTGGATTCAAGCCTGGTCAACAGGACCTTGTTTGCTTATCAAGCAGATGGGAACAGAATTTTACAGACAAGACACTCCTGGGACTTCAATAGTCAGGAGTGGATAAATAGTTGGAAAATTGAACGGGAATACGACGGGGATGGGAATCAGATTTTGTATGCAAGGTACAACTGGTATCGCATCAACCAGACGTGGATGGGAATCAATAAAGATGAATATGAATATGACGTGGATGGGAACCGGATTTTGTATGCACACTACGAATGGGACAGCGACAACCAGACCTGGATTGAAGATTTTAAGGTGGAAGAAGAATACGACGGGGTTGGGAATCCGATTTTGTATGCATACTACAAATGGGATAGCGATAGCCAGGTGTGGATTGCAAGTTCAAAAAATGAATATGAATATGATGCAAATGGAAGCCTGGTTTTAATAACACGCTACACCTGGGAACAAAGCATCAATGATTGGGTCATAGACTGGAAAAATGAATACGAATACGATGCGAATGGAAACCTGGTTTTACGAACAGGCTATACCTGGGAACAAAGCACCCATGATTGGGTCATAGACTGGAAAAATGAATATGAATACGATTCAGATGGAAGCCTGGTTTTAATAACAGGCTATACCTGGGACAGCGACAACCAGGACTGGATTAACTTTTTAAAATGGGAATACGATTACGATGGGTATGGGAATCAGGTTTTGTATGCAAGGTACAACTGGGACACGATTAATCAGATTTGGGTTGGAAGTTCGAAACATGAAAGTGAGTATGATGCAGGTGGGAACCAGGTTTTGTTTAAAAGATATACCTGGGACAGCGATAATCATATATGGGTTGGAAATTTGAAACAAGAATATGCATACGACGGTGATGGGAACCAGATTTTGTATGCACACTATGAATGGGACAGTGATAACCAGACATGGGTTGGAAATTGGAAACATGAATACGAATACGACGGGGATGGGAACCAGGTTTTGGAGATATATTATTCCTGGCAGCTTCGCACAAATGACTGGCAGCTTCGCAATAAGACATTTTTCCATTATTCTGAAATGCCGGTGGGCATACCCCATGAAGCGGACAGCCAGATAATGATATATCCCAATCCCGTCGGACATGTTCTTCTTGTTAAAGGCATAGAAAACCCGGATATCAGGATCTTTGATCTGAGCGGAAAGCTTGTACTAAGCAGGAGCAATGCAACCGAAGTAGACTTGAGTGGCTTGTCCTCGGGTGTTTATCTGATCCAG